>JACUUO010000025.1 GCA_014859275.1 Actinomycetota bacterium
TCGTTTACCTGCTATGATGGCTTTTTGTCTGCTATAACTAGGAAACTTGAGCTAGAGGATAAGCAAGATCTGTCAGATTAACCGGCGTTTCCTCGTACAGCCAGTTCATTATGATTTGATAAGTCGCACCGTGTATCGCCATTGCGGCCACTTTGACGTCTGGTACATTTATGTGGCCGCTTTTCTGAAAAGCTTCAAGGTTCTGCTCCGTACCAATTAATAACTTCTTAAGCCCTTCTATTCTTTTTTGTTCGAAGCGTGGGTTTAAGCCGACGGCTTCTATTAACATGACTTTGGCCAGCTCTCGCCGCGTTTGAAAGAACACGAAGATAGTAACCACTACATTGCAGCCCTTCTCCATCGACCCAAGATCGCCTGAGCTTGCACCACGTTCGATAGCGCCCAAGATCATACTGGTTATTTCATCGTAGAGATTTTCAAGCAGGTCTTCCTTGTTCTTGAAATAGAAGTAGAACAAGCCAACCGACACCCCCGCCTCGTCTACGATATCTTTGACTGTTGCACCATGATATTCACGCTCAGCAAAGACCCTAGCAGCAGTTTCAAGTAAGCGCTTGCGGTTGGCTAGTTCTGGCAGAAGTGCAAGAGGTTGGTGGTGATAGCCGTAGAGATAAGCACGAGGGCTGAGACGCGTTTAGGATAGCGAAGGGCAAATTGAGCTGCTAATACGCCTCCTGGGAAATACGCCACTACTGCCGTTTGATTTAAAAAGCGTCCAATGCCCAACATTATTTTTATGTTGTTGCATGACGTACATTATTATAGGTCAAGCGGTTTGATTATTAAAGCTTATTGCTTCCCCAACCGATTGTTCGGCAATTCAATTCATTTTCTTTCTGCAAACGCCTTGAAAAAAGTGTAACAAAATACGCCATCTGGCTCTGTTGTTCTGTAAAGGTCCTTAATTCCTTTTTCAAAAGCGGGTTGATCAGCTATTCCTGCCTTGATAGCAGATTCGCGAACACCCTCGATCATTGCCGTAAATGTCCTTTTGGTAAAGCCTTCGACAAGTTCAGGCTTGCTTGAATCAACATAGACCATTCGAGGAGAGACGCGAATCGAGCTATACCCTGCTTTGTGCAAGAGCGGATAAAGTTCCCTGCCTATCATAGCATTGCCGCCAGCGCGTCTTTGTAGTTTGACCTGACATTGAATCGCCTTATGTGCCGATTCACTGTCCGGATAAAAATAGGCAGAACCATGATCGCCTTCGATGACTGTAATTGTACTGCCGACCTTGAGAAGTTTTCTGAGGGCATTTACCGTAGTGTTAAGGCATATACGATTGCCACCACGATCGCTCTGTGGTCTCAGGGGTTTTATCTGGCCGGAAGACCACTCTTTTAAGCCCAATTCCCGGTAGTCGGCATCATGTTTATTCCGGCCATTTCTGCTTTTTATCGTCAGGAAATTCGTCACAAAAGAAGTGTATCCTTTGCGCACGGCCTTACCAATGCCCAAAGGTGCCTGGGCTTTAATTTTCTCGGGCACAAATCCAGTTTTAGGAGGCATAACGGGTTTAATTGTTGGGTTATGATGGTAAATATCCAACAAGAAAAAGGTGGGCGCATGCCCACCTCGTAAACGCCAATCGCATAAATCTCCCCGACTATTCCTACTTAGGCCCTCTACTTAGGCCCTGGCCTGAACGTAAGGCAATCTGCGTGGCCACTGTGATGCGAAATGGTGATTCCGGGAGCCATGCAGTCGTTGTTTTGGTTAAACTGGCAGTCCGTGATATCGCACACTTCGATATCTGGCAATCCGCGTGGAGCCATCTGAACATTCTGTATTGTAAAGGTATCGCATGTGGGGTGCGAAGCCCCAACGTTTATGCTTGGGGCATAGCAAATCTCGCCTTTATTATAGTTGCACTCGGTAACCATGCATGTTAAAACCCGCCCCTCCTGCATTTGTGCCATCAAGACTCACCTCCTTCTTGGGTTTGGCCCATTCGACACCGTCTGTATACCCAGATTACGAAAAGATATACACAACCGTCTGATTTTTAGAAAAAGCCGTTATCAGGCAAAATCTGCGTAGGTATTATCCCTCCCGTTCCCCATTTCTTCTAGGTTTTTCTTTCAGGAAAAAATTTCTTAATTAGCGCTTGACAGCAAAAAAGAAAATGCAATAATTTCCTTATATAGTGATATTGAGTCTCAGTCTTAACTCAATATCAGTGTTTGCTTTTTAATCAACGTTAAAGTCGAGTAAGAAGTCGCACTTAGTTGTTTATGGCCTTAATTCTCTAACACTGCATGTTATGATTATCGCGCTGGAATTATCCCGCTGGAATTATCCCGCTGGCTGCTTCTTAATCTGAAGTCCTTCGCTTGTTATGGTAAACTTGTGCACTTTGGGATCATGGTAGCTTCGTCGAGTCTTAAGCACCGTGATGAGCCTCTCTACATCTGAGTTGAGCGTTATGTAGTTTAGCAGAATAACATTATCTACTATGTTGCTGATCCCATACTCCGAGAGTATTCTGGTGCCAAAGAGTTCTCTTACCTCATACGTCATAATGGTTGAAACAGCGTTAATAGCCATGGTGTGCGTTAGCGCATACATAAAACCACGAAAAATCTCTGGTTTTAGAGCCATCGCTTCAAGATCGTTGAGACTATCTATCATAATTTGTTTAAAGGGTCGCTTCCTCAGAGCATCAAATACCTGTCTACCTACCTCATCTATATATGCGGCATCGGGCGGAAAATACATAATCTCAAGAAGTCCCTCTTGCTCCGCTTTGGCGATATCCCAGCCAAACCCAGCGGCAAAGTCTCTAAGCTGAACAGGGTCCTGGTCTAGCGTGACGATAAGACCCTGCTCACCGCTCTCTACGCCTTTGAATATAGTATGCAGACTAAGCAGTGTCTTACCAACACCTGTTGGCCCGAAAATAATAGTTGAGCTGCCCTGAAATAACCCACCATCGACCATTTCATCGAGTACGTCTACGCCAGTTTTAAACTTCTCTTTGGCCGTCACGTACTCTGCCGGTGTAGGGACAATAAGGCGCGGGAAGATATCAATGCCGTTTTCGTTGATGTTTAAGCTATTCTCTCCTCCAATGTAGCCGGAGCCTCTAATCTTCATCACCTCAAGATAGCGTCGCTGCTTTACGCCGACTTTTTCAAGTGATAACTCGATAATGCTATCGGCTACGACAAATTCCGGTAGATCCGCAATTTCTGAGTATGTGTACCCGCCGACCCAAAACGAGGTTATGGGTAGTGCGGAGAGAAACGTTGCAAGGCGAGATATTAGACGCGCTATTTGGACGTGTGACTCTTCAATAACATGAAATGCCTTAAAGCTGTCGATGGCTAAAAATGTCGGGTTATAGTGCCTGATAAGCTCCTCAATCTTTTTGATGCCCGCCTCTAAGCCCTCCTCGCTTAAGATGTCACCGAGCGGCTCGTAATAGATATACTCGCCGACCGCCTCAGGTTTAAAAAAGGTAAACTCCTGCACAAAGCGGAGCAAGCGATTTAATGGCTCGGCAACTGTGGTGATAAAAAGCGCCTTTTTTTCAGGGCTGGCGTTATGGTACATAATGGAATTTGTCAAAATCGTCTTACCGCTACCGGATAGTCCGATGATAAGGTTGATCGTGTACTCAGGTAACCCCCCAGTTAAAATATAATCAAGGTTTACATTACCAGTTTGTACTCGTGCCACCTTAATCCCCCTTCGATGTACGGTTAGCAAGCAATCTTCTAACTGCATCCATCAATTTTTCTGCATTGATCGGTTTAAGTAGAAACTCATCAGCCCCGGCCTTATGCGCTCGTTCGGGCATATTTAAGGTGCTATGGATTAGAATAGGTATATGCGATGTTTTCTCATTATTCTTGAGAGCTTCTGCAACCTTCAGCCCATTTATTTCAGGTAATATAATGTCCATAATAATTAGATCGGGTTGGATTTTCTCAACTTCCTCGATAAGCTCTTTGCCACTTTTGACTGTGCGCACTTCGTAGCCTTCACGCAGCAAGTAATAGGCTACAGTTGCCGCGGTTACAAAATCAATTTCCGCAACCATTATTAAAGCCACTTCCGAAGTCACATCCCCCGATCGCTTTGCCGACTGTTCTTATTGAGAACTGCCTATCATAAATCTGATGATAACAAATCTGTCTATAATCTACCCCTCCTGATCCACCAATAACATTTTCCATAAATGAACGGTTATTATAAGCTTGACCAATTATTGCTTAAGTGGTATATTACATATATGAACTATATGTTGAGTAGGCAACCCCATGAACAAAATTTCAAACGTTGAATTTGCGCTACTGCAGCTCATTGCAGAAAGCAGCAATATATCAGGCTATGAAATCAATAAACTGGTTGAAGAACGAGGCTACCGAGAATGGGCCGATATCGGCACCACCTCTATTTATGTTGGTCTGGATAAGCTAAGCAAAAAAGAACTTGTTGAATCACAAATCGATACAAACAAAACCGGTAAAGGCCCACTACCAAAACGATTTACACTAACCCAAAAAGGTAAAAACGTTTTAAGAGATACCATCATTGAGAGTTTGTCCTTAACCCGTGAAAGAGATCACCGTTTTGACCTTGCTGTTGCCGCCATCCCGTTTATAAGTTCCCAAGAGGCTGTGGATGCCTTGAATAGAAGAAAATCTTTTCTCTTAAGCGAGCAAAAACGGCTCGAAGGTAAATTTCACTCTCAGGGTGGCTACAAACTTCCTTTTTTTGTAAGGGCTTTGTTCGCCCATCCCCTAGCACTTATTGATGCTGAGATTAAATTTACCAACCAGCTGGTCACCGATTTGACCAGCACCAATTTATTGATTAATCAGGAGGTATCTATGGAAAAAATTGATTACAAAAAGAAGCTTAAAGAACTTTACAACCCTTCTGCAAAGAAGGTTACCGCAGTTAACGTTCCAAAAATGAATTTCCTAATGGTTGATGGTCAAGGAGATCCAGGTAAAGCTAAAGAATTCCAAGAAGCCATCGAAGCCTTATTCTCCGTCTCATACAATCTAAAGTTTAAAATTAAAAAGAGCAAAGCGATTGATTATGGTGTTATGCCTTTAGAAGGCCTCTGGTGGTCTGAGGATATGGAGGATTTCATAAAAGGCGCTAGGGATAAGTGGAAATGGACACTTATGATTATGCAACCAGAATTTATAACGCAAGAGCTGGTTAAAGAAGCAATTAGCGAGGTGGAAAAGAAGAAAAACCTACCGGCGCTTTCTAAAATGAGATTCGAAAGTTATGAAGAAGGGCTTTCGGCTCAAATTATGCACATTGGCCCATTCTCTGAAGAAGGTCCAAACATTCAACGAATCCATAAATACATTGAAGAGCAAGGCAAAAAGTTACGAGGAGAACACCATGAGATATATCTAAGCGATTTTCGCAAAGTTGCCCCTGAGAAAATGAAAACGGTTTTAAGGCAACCGATGGCGTAGTTGGTATTTTGTTGACAATTATGAAAGGTCATTAATCAAGCTGCCATGAATTGGCAAGAGCAATTAAAGTATAACCCCATACCAAAGCTTCTTTCTTCGGGAAACGAAGCAATAGCGTATTTTACCAAGCATGATCTCCTAGAGGTTGAGGCGGAGAGCATACAAGCACTATGGCGGCTACCCGAGGTTCAAAAGATACTCAACAAGCAGCAAGAAAATGGATCTTGGAAATATGGGGCTAGTAGACATACCCATATTCGGTCTAATGAGGATTACGATCAGCTCGAAACCTATAGGGCTCTAGGAATACTAATGATGATCTGCAGATTAAAACAGCGCTGGATTGGTTTCTAGTAAACCAGCACAAAGACGGTCTATGGAAATCGCCTTTCGAAATAGCGAAAGATAAGGATCTTAATCTATGGGTAACTTTGGCAGCATGCCGGGTCTTTAAAAGGTTTTTAGGGATAATGGAATAAAAATATGTGATTACAGGATTAACTTAAACGGGAATTTTAAACATCGCATATTTTCACATGACTGATACAATACCAATAGAATTAGTGGAGGTAACTTGAGCCTTTCTAGCGGCAAAACAACCATTTTAAGAACCGAGGGTTTGACCAAAAAGTTCGGCGATATAACCGCTGTTAGCAATTTGTCGTTAGAAATCTACGAGGGAGAAATTCTTGGCTTGCTCGGCCCAAATGGGGCTGGCAAAACAACTTCCATCAATATGGCCTGTGGCCTTCTAAAGCCGGATAAAGGACAAGTCTACATCCAAGATCAACCCATTGATGGCGACACCTCGAATGTTAGCGTCCGAGTTGGCATATGCCCGCAATCCATCGTCTTATGGAATAAGCTCACCTGCCTGGAACAATTGGAATTTATCGGCGAGATGTACGGCATTTCCCGAAAAGAAGCTCGAAGGAGAGGCGAAGCCCTGCTTGGGGAAATGGCCCTAACCGATAAAAGAAATGAATTAGCGAAAAACCTATCCGGCGGAATGCAACGGCGCTTGAATATAATTATGGCCCTTGTTCATGATCCAGGAATTCTTGTGCTTGACGAACCCGAAGCTGGTTTGGACCCGCAAAGCCGTGTTCTAGTTAGAGATTATATTAAATCGCTCGCAAAGAAAAAGACGGTTATCGTTACCACGCATAACATGGACGAAGCTGACCGCATCGCAGACCGTGTGGCAATCATTGATCATGGCACACTGCTTACGGTCAATTCACCTGAAGCCTTAAAACAACGACTGGGCGAAGGCGACGTGCTGGAGATCGAGCTTATAGAAAAACAAAGCAAAGCCGTACAACATGTCGTCACCGAGATATCAAAAGTAGTACCCGGTGTAGCACTTATTAGTAACTCAATTGTTGTAAGAAGCCATCATGCCATTGAAGTCATCTCCCTAATTTTAGATAAGCTAAAAGCCAATAACATAAAGCCGGGCGAAATTAGGTTACACGAGAATACCCTTGAAGACGTATTTATCTCCCTTACTGGCAGGAGCCTTAGAGAATGAAGCTACTAAGTGTTTTTAGGAAAAGTCTAAAGGAGCAAATTAGAGATTACTGGACATTGGTTCTCGTCCTATCTATTGCCCCATTTTTCGTTATTCTTTATTGGCTTATATTGGGTGGCGGTTCCACGACGTACGGTATTGCGATACTCAACAAAGACCAGGGTATCCATCAAGATGACGTCAAACGAAACTTCGGCAAAGAACTAGCCGTGAGCATTAAAAGCATAACCTATATAGATAAGACGCCAATACTAAAGATTTCCGACATTAAAAACCAAGAAGAGGCTGAGACTAAGATAAAAAATCGCTCCGTCTCTCTGCTTATGATAATACCGGAGGACTTCTCGCAAGTAATTAACTCATATAACAATCAAGAAGATCATGCTGGTTCGCATATCACGATAGTAGGTGATGCCTCAAATGCTCAGTATGCAGTTGCGGTCGCTATCACCAGCGCCGCATTAGACCATTTTACACAGCAAGTGTTTAACGAGAAGCACCCCGTTCAGATTACCGAAAAGTTTCTCGGCGGCTCGGCCTCTCGCACTGAGTTCGAAAACTATGTTCCCGGGCTTCTACTAATTGCCATTATGATGCTTATTTTTCCAACCGCTATGATGATTACAAGAGAGGTAGAAGCGGGTACTTTAAGAAGGTTAAAACTTACAAAAATGACTTCTTTTGATTTCTTAAGCGGTATCAGCTTGCTGCAAATACTAACAGGAATTGTTGCTGTGATTCTAACCTTCCTAACCTCCTTAGCTCTTGGGTTTTCTAGCCAGGGTCCGCTATCGTTGGCGATACTTATCGGTATAATAACAAGCCTTTCAGTTGTCGGAGTAGGATTAATTGTCGCCTGCTTTTCAAAAAGCGCCATGGAGGCATTTGTCATCGGAAACTTCCCATTGATGCTTTTTATGTTCTTTTCAGGTGCCGTTTTTCCGCTGCCTAAGGTCTCGCTGTTTACGATAGCTGGCCATTCAATCGGCCTATATGATTTCTTGCCGCCAACTCACGCCATAGTCGCACTAAATAAAGTACTTTCGCTCGGCTCAGGCCTAGGCGATATCGCATACGAGCTTACTTTTATGGTAGCCCTATCAGCTATCTTCTTTGTAACCGGGGTACTACTATTTAAGAGAAAGCATCTTTCCGCGTAGTTATGCAGTGGTTAATATGTGGCAAAGGAATTAACTTGACCAATAGGGTTATTTACGGCTCAACCCTTCTTACATCTTTGATCCTATCAAAGTCTTTATCATAAGATAGGATGATGGCATCACCTATCAATTTAGCATAAGCAGCGTTATAGCAATCGGCAAAATCAATAGGAGTGGTTTTGTAATACTCAGCAGCTTCTTCAATAATATCTCTATTTTCTATAGCTAGCTTTTTGGTGTTAAGAAGAAGCGTAAGCTTATGTGAAATATCGTCTCTGCTTAGTTTATAATAAGAACTTAGTGTCCACACGATTTCTAATATTACCGCAACCGTTATGTATGCATGCACTTTTCCAGCTATAACGCGGGAGATGAAATCCTTTGAAGCAGCAGCTTGATCAGGATCATCTTCTGTAAGGAGTCTAATAAAGATATTGGTATCAACAAGATTGCCCTTCATTACTTTTTCTCCGCCACATGTTTAGCTACCGCATGTTTTACGGTCTCTCTTATTTTTCTAAAGTCCTCGGGCTTTGTTTTTGGTTTTACTGTGCCTGCAGCATCAAGGATAGTACCCTTGACAGGTATAATTTCTGCTTTACCACCAGATACTTTGTAGATTACTATATCACCGGGCTTTAATCCCAATGCTTCTCTAACCTTAGCCGGGATCGTTACTTGTCCCTTGGCTGATACTGTTGATTTTAAAGCCATGCTGGACACCTCCAGTAAATATTTCAGCAATATCTTTACTATTAACAATAGCAAAGAATATAGCTCTGGTAAAGAATATCTTTTAATTCGCAGAGGTGCGCCACCTGCAACTAGACCGGTATCATCAAATTCTATTCAACCGCACCAATCAAGTAACCAATAAGGATTTGGAGAATTTGAGGCGTGTCTCTAGATCTAGAAGTAATGCTAATAACTCTAGTAAAGGGTTTTTGTTTTAATTAAAGATTTGATCGCAGTTTTGGCCCCCGATACAGCTACGCTAAAAAATCCTTTATGAGTAGAAAAGATCTCCTCAAGGGCTTGAAGAAGGATGTCAATTTGTTCCCTGGTCACATTCAAGGGCGGCTCCAGCCTGATTACATTGGGGTTATTTAAGGTATAGGCGGTGATAATCCGGTATTTATTCAGCAGCTCCCCTGCTATCATACCGCCCATGTACTCCTCGGAAAGTTTGTTAACCAGGCCGAAGGAGGCTTTTGCCGCTAGACCCTCGGGCTGGTTGAATTCAATGCCCAACATCAGGCCGCGACCCCTCACGTCTTTTACCAGGGGGTATTTTTCTTTTAACCTGTGCAGCTTCGCCAGCAGGTAGTTGCCCGAATCATTCGCCCGTTGTGGAAGGTTTTCATCGTAAATCATTTCTAGGGTTTCTATGGCCGCTGCTGCCGCCCAGGTGTTGCCTCCGAAGGTGGAGGTATGAAGCAGAGCCTTGTCCATACTTCCGTAGGCCTTTCCCCAAACCTCGTCAGTACTGATATAGGCGCCGATGGGCATGACCCCACCACCCAGGGATTTGGCAAGACAGAGAATGTCAGGTGTGACGCCTTCGTGCTGGCAGGCAAACATCTCTCCGGTACGTCCGAGCCCAGTCTGGATCTCGTCAATAATCAGCAGGGTGCCATATTTGGAGCAGATCTGCCTGGCGCCGGACAGGTAGCCCGCCGGTGGGAGAATGATCCCGCCCTCACCCTGAATGGGCTCAACGATGAAAGTGGCAGCCGTTTTTTGTTTTAGTTTGCTTTCAAGGGCTTCCAGGTTGCCGAAAGGTACTGAGATGCAGCCTGGAAGGAGGGGCTGAAAGGCTTTTTGGTATTTCTTTCGCCCTGTTACCGATAGAGCACCTAGTGTTTTGCCGTGAAAGGAGCCTTCGCAGTATACCACTTCCTGGCGTCCAGTGGCTGCCCGTGACAGTTTCAGCGCTCCTTCTACCGCTTCTGCCCCGCTGTTGCTAAAAAATGAGCGCTTAAGATCCCCTTGGGGTCACTGCAGCCAAGTTTTTGGCCAGGGTACCCACCACGGTGCCTAAGGAAGCCTGAAGAAGGTTGGGCTGTTCTTTTACCTGCTCCAATGCGGCCAGTATCCGCGGGTGGTTGTGGCCAAGGTTAAGAGCACCGTAGGCGCCCAGAAAGTCCAGGTACTGGTCGCCTTCGCTGTCCCAGACATAGATTCCTTCAGCCCGGGTGAACTGCTTGTCAAAATTTAAAAGGGCCATCATCATGGCCAGCCCAGCGTTCAAGTAGGTTTTATGGTTTTCCACAACCTGTGCCTGATTTTGTTTCAGAGTATCGGAAAGGGAAAGGAATCCCTCCGGCTTCAGGCTTTGGTTTTCACGAGCTTTCATATTTTTGTACTCCACTGTGCTCGGATTTATGCTTATCTTTGTTTATATCACTTTCTCTTGGCTGAAATAACCTTCAGTGGCAAAGGAGCTTTCATTTCCTTGTAACTATCATAAACAATAGTATCGCTCTGCAAGGCCTGGGGACAGCCATACTCCTCTGTACCACGGCCTCACCTCAACCCATAACAATGACCATTGCAAGGGTTAAGGAAATGAATAATAGCCTATCAAAGCCATTATTCAGATATCCATTCGATACTTTTCATTAGTTCATTTGCTATGCTGGGGCTTTCAAGCCGCATGATGCTTTCTTTGGCCCTCCCAAAACTTAAAAGATTTACGCTCCCATACCATACTACCCTTTGGTCAATAATCGCAAATTTCTGATGGATATTTGATTTGAACAACATATTGATGCCTGCATTTTTTAATATGCCAAAAATCTGCTCCAAGGCCGGTCTACCCTTCTCTCTAAAATCCTCAGCCGGTCTTGTTATGACAGTTATTTTTACCTTGATGCCAACCATAGCGCTAAAATACTGCAGCATTTGCGTAACCCGCCGTTTGGCAACAAAGGGGCTGACTATCAAGACTTCTCTTTGCGCATGTACAATGTCATTTCTGAAGACAGATAAAAAGCTATGCTCATCAAAAATAATGTTTATTAACCCTGGAGCATTGCTTTCTCCTTTAGCTCTATAGCCAATTGAGGCATAACCCTTAAGTCTTTTGTTATACATTCTCTCAAGCATTCTTACGTGAATATCAACGTAATCGTATATTTGTACCTCGTTCTTATTCTTATATAGTCTGTGAAGCCTGCCTGCGTATTGCTGCAATGTACCTTTCCATGAGATAGGCATTGCCAAAAATAAAGTATCAAGACGGGGCTCATCAAAACCCTCACCAATGTATTTGCCTGTAGCCACCAAGGTTAACTGCTTATCTGGCGGCGTTTCAGATATTTTCGCTAATATCTTCTTTGTTTCCTTGACCCCCATGCTGCCGGTTAAAGCTATCACATTTGGGATTTTCCCACTCAACTTCTTTGCAAGCAGTTCAACATGGGCGGTTCTTTCAGTTAAAACAAGAGAGTTCCTGCCGCTTTCTTGAGCATTTATGACGTCATCAACAATGAGCTGATTTCGTATTTCGTCGATAGCTATTTGCGCATAAAGTTCTTGAATTGTTAATTCTTTTTCGCCGTCAACTACTGGTGCCTTAAAACCAGTAAATCTTGGTATAACATAATGCTCAAAAGGTCTTCTTAGTGCCTGCTCTTTGGCTTTAACTTGGAAGCGAATAGGTCCGCACTGCATAAATATGATCGGTTGATGGCCGTCTTTGCGAACTGGCGTTGCAGTTAATCCTACAACATACCTTGCTTTTGCCTGCCTTAATACTTGCTCAAAACTAAAAGCGGAGATATGATGGCACTCATCTACTATAATCTGCCCGTAATCAGCGACGAGGTCTTTGACTTGACCTTTGGAGTTCAAGGACTGGATGATCCCGATGTCTATCACACCAGTAGGTCTGGCCTTACCACCACCAATAATGCCGATTTCTTTTGGTGATCGGTTAAGAAAGGTCCCCAATCTCTCGCGCCATTGGTCCATTAGTTGCCGTCGATGAACAAGAACGAGCGTATTGACCTTTCTTTCAGCGATAAGCCAGACTCCTAGAACTGTTTTACCGAAAGCGGTTTCAGCACTGATAACTCCTATATCGTGGTCTAATACTGCATTAACCGCTTCTTGTTGCAGTGGGGCAAGCCCACCGTAAAAATCCACATCAATGCGGTTTCCTGCAAAACGTTTGTCTGTCAATTCTGTCCGAATGCTGTGAGCTGCTAGAGTCTGCAACGCTTCGCTTAAACACCCACGGGGAAGCCCGATGTAGTTATCAAAGTCCTCCGCACAGCTTATCACCCTTGGTTTGCCAAACGTTGGTAAGCGCATCGCCTGAGCTTTATAAAACTCGGGATTCTGAAACGCCGCCAATCTTATCAAGCGATTAAGCATAACGGGCGGAAGTCCTCGTTTCTCAACATAGATCATGTTACTTAAAACCAAGCGAACGCTATCTGGAAGCCGGCCTTCAATTAACTTAAGCTGCCTTACACCTGAAGGCGGAAGAGTCCATGGTTTGTCTTCGTCCTCCTCTGAAAAGCTCGTCCGTACACCAATAACATTACCATCGGCGACCAATCCTTTTATAATCCGGCCAATATCGTCGGTTTTCAGCCGTTTTATGCTTGAAAGAAAAGACCATTGATCGGTATGTGGCTCAAAATTCGCGTTAAGGAATAAGCTGTTACCATTCCTTTTAGCTTCAAACTGTAGTGGAAGCGCTATCAGGTTCCCAAAGCCGCCTTTGGGCATGGTATCCTGGTTGGGAAACAAACGGTCATATGAATCAAGGCCGAGTTGATGTCGCTTTTCCATCGTTCGCGTCAGAAGCGCACACCCAAGTTTGCGCGCCAGTGATGCAGAAATCGGCCGATCAAAGAAAATCCATACATGAGCGCCCCCTCCAGACCTAGAGCGCTCGATTGCAGCAGGGATTTTTACTTCTTTGCAGGCTAGAATAAAAGCCTTGACATCGTCTCTCCAGGCAGCCTTATCGAAATCGACCGCAAGAAACCAGCAGGTTTCATCCGACAGAAGAGGATAAATCCCTACGGTGTATCTTCCTGATAGATGATCGTTGATGACTTCATCTGTAACCGTTCGAAACTCACGGTTCTCACACTCAGCGCATTTAACCCTCGGCTTTGCGCATAGCTTTCGGTCCCACTCATGAAGGCAAGCGGGTGAATAGCCGGACTTGCCGCTCCTCCCCTCCCAGCGCATGGCAAAAACATCTTCCCGTCCCCGAAAAAGGTCTCTAAATAAGGCTATTTTGGCCACTGCAGGCGAAAGATTGGTTATAGCATCTGGACTCTGAGCTACTTCAAGGGTCGTGGCTTGTGGCGATTCGACCACAATATTTGGCAATCCAAGTTGCTCCCTCAGGCGACGGTTCTCCTCACGAAGCCTGTCATTTTCCACCAGTGCTCTTTCAAGTTGCGACTGAAGGTCATTGAACAGCATCTATATTTCCCTCTCAGCGAAATTCGACATCTCTTATAATACATGTCACTATATAATCTATGTCCTTAAGCACCATTCCAGGGTCCACCTGCAGACCATGCCCTCCTAAAGTCACGATTAGCGGCAATCGCTGAAATGATCGGATCAAGAAACGAATTTAAACCGTCGATGACCCGATCAAATTCGACATTGCCGACGTCGAGACGGTTGCGTTTCAAAAAGGCACTCCACTGCTTTATGTGGTCTTTATCCTCCGCAAACTCACCGGTTAGAGCTACAGGCGTTGAGCGCGGAATTGGTGTCTTGCGACGATCAAATGTCGCCTTAATCGCCTCTTGTAGAACGTGGCCATCGAAAGTGAATGTCTTCGACATCATCCAGACATCATAAAAATCTTTCATCCTGCTATTCACCACGCCCAGCTTTACCATGGCTTCAAGCTTTTCAGCAACCACAGTCTCTTTTGCCATCGGCCATCGGGGACGTTCCTTGCAAATTACAAATTCTCCTTCCTAATCAAGTCAAGAATTCTTCCGTCCCCTCCTTCTTCCCCGCCTCTAGAAATAATCGAATACACTGCACTTTGGCTGATTCTGAGTGCTTCAGCCAATTCGCTAGGTGGAAGACCACACCGCTTTGCCCCAAGCAGCACTATTGCAGACCTCGCTTTCGATACTGCCGATCTTTTTGATCCGGAACGAAGCTCGGACAATGCGATGCCGTAGAAGGATAGTGCCGTCTTGATAAGTTCATCGATATCGGGATGGGGGCCCTCCTTGTTTGGGGTATCCTTATCTAAAGTGCTTAAAACCGCTTCAACGAAGCTGCCGCTCCCAAGGATGCGCTCGTCATACGCCTGGCGCTGCAGGCTATCTATGTACACGTCGCTACTGGGGCTCATCCCCAAACTTCTTTTCAAGCCGCCTCCGACAAGCTCATCCCGCCTTCCCATACCCTGGCCATCTTCCATAAAAGAAATGAGCTTTTTGCGAGCGGCCACTCTATTCGTATCAAACAGAGAGAGTGTGTAATCCACTTCAAACCATGCCCGGTTGGTGTTGCCCATAAGCGCTGAGTATCCAGAGTACGGCCAGGTCGATAGCACCTTAAGATCGGAAATAATGCCAGCTCGAATCGGGTTTAGGTGGATATAGCGAACAAGCTCTAAAAGATAGGACTCTTCCTCAACGACGAAAGACTTGTAGCGGTTTTGGAAGAGATGTCCGCTTCGTGTGTGCCTTCGATTAAAGTAGAGGGCGTACCCGGTTAACACCCTTCTCATAAATGTAGCAAGGCTTATGGCAAGAGGGCGAACGAGCAAGTGGAAGTGGTTTGGCATAAGTGAGAAGGCGTATACGTGGATGCTTTCGCTGTTCGCATGCTTTGAGATACGGGCAAGAAACTGCTCGCAATCACGATTATCTTTAAATATGGCGCTTTTCTCTATCCCCCGGCAGATCACATGGTGGATAAGGCCGGGTATATCAATCCTTGGTCCTCGCGGCATAGGTATTACGCTATCGCTTATGTAAATAGCTGTCAATAATTTGCGCTATTGTGCTTGTGGTTATGTAGATATTTGTAACTTGCAAGGAACGTCCCCTAGGACTAGGACCCTGAACGGGTCAAGCGCCCGTTCTTCGATTGTTTTAAAGGTCATTCCGTCGATACCGGGGGCGCCGTCGCTCTCCTTGGCTAGCCTGTAAGCGTACTTTTAAGCGTTTCTTCTTTGCATACGTGCACGTACAGTCCCCAGAAACAGTGATCTTTTTTAAGCTTTCGCCTTGATATAAATCTTTCGTCTCAAGTCCTACAGATTGATGGATGCTTTTGTCATTTCATCCCTGCCACTTCTGGTAGCGAATGAGCAGCATTTATAGTCTTAGGTTTTGAATCCTCTATTCTCCATAAATTAACGCCTCTACCAAGGTAATTCCAAGATTGACCCTGGGGTTGGATTCGAAACTCGGACTGTTGCCAAAGACCTGCTAATTTCTAATAAAGAAGAGACGGCAATAGGAAGTTAGACCGACAAAACAGGGCAGCCTCCCCGGTTGCTCTAATCTTGCCCCCATATTTGACTAGCTTCTTTATATTTATCACCGCTGCTGTTAAGAGAACCTGAATTTCTACCTTCCATCTGCCTCTGTGCTTGGCTCTACCCATGCCGTGATTGTTCTTAGCATCCGCAAAGGCAGTCTTCGTTATCCAGGGAAATCAACTACACGGTTTATGATCCAAAAGAATGGCGACAGAAAGTCAAAGAAAAGCGAGCCTTCGCTTATGACGTCTATACCAATAAAAAAATATTCATAATTGGAAGCGGAGATGAGCTACGAAGAATTACTGAGTAAAAGAATGATCGAGCCTGCCACAGTAACAGACGAAGAAATTGCCGAGCATCTGCGTGTAGCAAGGCATGATATTAGGGTCGGTCGAGAGATTGCCGGAATTGACTTTGATTGAGCGTTTACCGCCACCTATAACGGCATTCTGCAGACTGCCCTGACTCTAATGTATCACAGAGGATATCGCCCGCGTGGTGAAGGTAAGTCACTACAACACCTTTGAGTTTTTGAAAGCCACTTTATCGCGTGAATGGCAACCAAAGATCAATCGGACCCAAAAGCTAAGACAGAAGCGCAATAAAACCGTATATGAGCATCGAGGATTAATTACCGAACGAGAAACAAGGGATATTATTGAGTTTGCAGGCCGCTTCTATGATGAAATCGAGGCGATAATCCTCAGAAGTATTGTTGAGCTATCACACCAAGAGGAACGCCATGAATAAAACAAATAATATACTGTAGGTAGCCACTTTATTTGGCACAAGTTCGGCCAAAGTTAACTTTAGTAAATTGCTTGATGAAGTAAGCGAGGGTCAAGGGGCTTTCATGGAAAAAGACCTATCATTATTGTGGTGGCAGCATATCTTGGAGCAAAAGAAGAATCCCTGGTGTGTTTACCAGGGATTTCTTGGTAGCGGGGGCGAGATTTGAACTCGCGACCTTCGGGTTATGAGCCCGACGAGCTACCGGACTGCTCCACCCCGCGTCGTTGCAGCCTTTTTCAGCCTACAAGATGATATCATATATCGTTTTTCGTTGCAAAAGCAAAGAGGCAGTAATATACTTGATTGTTGTAGTGATCTTCTCATACTTATAGCAATCACCAAGTAAATATGCTAGAATATGTTTAGTAAGTTCTCTAGGAGGAATAATTGTATCACCACAGGGCTACATTATATTTTTTTTCTGCGATCTTGATCCTACTTATTCAAGTAGGGCCGGTATTAGCAGAACCAGCACCTGATCAGATACCCGCAACGCAAACTACCGATACCGTAACAGCCACAGTGAGCCAGGAAAGTACTGAGACGACTACAGCGCCTAAGTTAGAACAAGCGACAGTTGATCCCGAAGAGCTAGCTAGACAAGCTAAAGCAGAGAGGATAAGGCAAAAGCTCGATGAGCTCGGTGAAGAGCTCGAGGTTTTGGATACCGACTATTTAGCAGAAAGCGCTAAGCTTGCCGCAATCAAAAGTAGCCTCAATGAAATGCAAGAGAAGTTGCGCTGGCTTGAGGCGGAGCTTGAGGCACAGCGCCAAATCCTAAACAATCGGGTGGCCAATATCTATAAGCGCGGCAAAGTCGAGCCGCTTGATGTCTTCATCAACAGATCCAGCTTTAAGGATATTTTCACACGCTTGGGACTGCTCCTTAAGATAGGCGAGCAGGATGCAGAGCTTCTGCAGAATATCCAAGAGCAGAAATCAAGAGTGGACACGGCTAGAAAGGCACTCGATCAGCTCCATAGCCAGCAAGAAGAAGTAACCATCCAGCTTGAGGAGAGAAAAAAGGTTATCGAGGCTAAAATACAGCAAGAGATTGACCTTCTCGCGAGCATCGACGAGGGAACTAGGGCAATCCTTGACCAGAAGGATATGGAGCGCCGGCGCCAACAGATTGACATCATCAACAATCTGCTGGCGAAGACGGAGTCCGATAAAATCTCCCTTCAGCCGGGTACGATCGGCTTCGCATCGATTCAATACCTTGGCGTCCCCTACGTCTGGGGTGGCGAAGACCCGGAGATCGGTCTTGATTGCTCGGGCCTGGTTAAGGTAGTTTTTAAAGAATTTGGAATCGATCTCCCCCATTATAGCCGTGCGCAGGCTAAACTAGGCATCGGTGTCGGCTATGACGAACTCCGAACGGGAGACCTGGTCTTTTTCGGTAATCCCATTCACCATGTCGGTATCTACCTCGGTGAGGGTTACTACATCCATGCTCCTAAGCGAAATGATGTGGTTAAGATTAGCAGGATGAGCGATCGGAGCGATCATGCTTGCGCACGCCGCATTATAAGCACCATATCCATGACCCTGTAAGTCAAGTAGTATCATCCCAGCCGGAAAAAGGAGGATGGATGAAAAATTTAACCCTGCTCGCCCTTGACGTAGCCAAAATGCACGGCGCAACGTATGCGGATATAAGGATCGTTGAGGAACAAAATGAGTCGATAGTCATTAAGAATGGTCGCGTCGAGGAGCTTATCGCTTCAACCGACTACGGATTCGGGGTAAGAGTTATTGCTGATGGCGCATGGGGCTTTGCTGGAAGTTTCCTGGTCGAGAGAGGAGAGATTGAAAGAATTGCTCGCCTGGCTGTTGAAATAGCTAAGGCGAGTGCGATGGTAAAGAAGCAGGATGTAGCCATTGCTCCTGCACTGGTGGTTCAGACCACATATAGATCGCCCGTGGATATAGACCCCTTTGAAGTATCGCTTGAGGATAAAATCACTCTACTGGGTAACGCAGAGGAGATAGTAAGGAAGACCCAGGGGATTTCGATCTCTTCGGCTTCAATGAACATATCTAGAGAAAAAAGGTTCTTTGCAAGCCTTGAGGGTAGCTATATCGAACAGGAAATAATCAAGTCCGGAGCTGGTCTCAATGCAATTGCTATCAAGGAAAGCGATATTCAGGAGCGCTCTTATCCCAACTCGCATGGAGGCGATTCCGCAACCGCCGGATATGAATTCATACAGGGATTAAAGCTAGAAGATAACGCGGCAAGGATCGCCGAAGAAGCGGTCCAGTTGCTCTCGGCTAAGGAATGTCCAAGCGGTGAGTTCACGATAATTTTGGATGGTAGCCAACTCGCACTTCAAGTCCATGAATCCTGCGGTCACCCGGTCGAACTCGATAGGGTCCTCGGTACGGAGGCGAGTTTTGCCGGAACAAGTTTTCTTACTATCGATAAACTAAATAAGCTTCAATACGGATCGTCCATAATCAATATAAATGCCGATGCGACAATACCCGGAGCGCTTGGCACCTTTGGCTATGACGACGAAGGCATTCCGGCGCAGAAATTCGACATTATAAAAGATGGTATTTTTGTAGGGTATCTAACATCTCGCGAAACCGCATTAGTCCTAAATAAGCATAGTAACGGTTGTATGCGGGCATCTGGCTGGGGCAGAATACCGCTGATACGTATGACTAACGTTAACCTCTTGCCCGGCGATTCATCACTGGAAGAGTTAATAGATGGGGTTAAAGATGGGCTTTACCTTGCGACCAACCGTAGCTGGAGTATTGATGATAAGCGTTTAAACTTCCAGTTTGCCACCCAGATAGGCTGGGAGATTAAAAATGGCAAGTTAGGAGCGATGATTAAAAATCCGAATTATACTGGCATAACCCCAGAGTTCTGGAATTCCTGCGATGGGATCGCAGGAAAGGATGAATGGAAGGTCTGGGGACTTGCCAATTGCGGTAAGGGCGAGCCTATGCAGGTAGCCCACGTAGCGCACGGCACGGCCCCAGCAAGATTTAGAAATGTTAAGGTGGGTGTTGGCAGATGATAGATAAGCAGCGTATAGAGGAAGCCCTTCAAACAGCGATAGATTATTCCAGTGCAGACCAGCTTGAAGTAATTGCCAGCAGCCGCAGCACGGCCCTTACTCGCTTTTCGAGTAACTACATACACCAGAATGTGTCCGAGACGAATATGAGCATATCCATAAGGGCTATCGTCAACAAAAGGCTCGGCTACGCATCTACCAACCGACTGGATAAAGATTCGATAAAGACCATGGTTGAGAAGGCGACCGAGATTGCCTCACACAGACCACCGGATCCAAACTTCGTATCCCTGCCGGAACCGAGACCGATAATCGAGCGAGATCTCATTGCAGCATCCACAGTGGAATGTACTCCCGAGAGAAGGGCAACTGACTTAAGAAAATTAATCGATCTGGCAGCAAAAAATAACCTTACTGCCGCGGGATCTTACTCCACGGGATATAACGTTATCGGGGTTGCCAACACGCTTGGAGTAAAGGCGACAACTATGCTTAGCGAGGCCTTGCTTAAAACTGTCGTTATGTCAGAGACGAGTTCCGGTTATGGCAGCGCTATTGCCGTTGATATCGATGTTGTCGATGTTGAAGAGATAGCTTCTGGGGCCATTGAAAAGGCCCTTAGCAGCCAGAACCCGGTCGACCTTGAGCCAGGCATCTACACTGTAATTCTTGAACCAGATGCAGTTGCCGATATGGTGTCATTTATGGCATTTGCTGGTTTTGGGGCGCTCTCCCTACAAGAAAGCAGAAGCTTTATGAAAGATAGGTTCGGCCAGCAGATTATGAGCCCCTCCATTTCAATCTGGGACGATGCGTTCGATCTCAACACCATCGGCCTTCCCTTCGACTTTGAGGGCGTACCTAAGCAGAAGGTAACCTTCATAGAGAATGGTATGGCAAAAGGAGTCTGCTATGATAGCTACACCGCAAACAAAGAAGAAAAAGAATCGACAGGACACGCCCTCCCCGCCCCTAATATATATGGGCCGTTGCCGCTAAATCTTATCGTTGCCGCGGGTAACTCATCCCTCGAGCAGATGATTGAAAGCTCGGACCGCGCAATACTTGTGAGCCGCTTCCACTACACTAACCTCGAGGATCCGATAAAGACAATTCTAACCGGTATGACTAGGGATGGTACATTTCTTATCGAAAATGGAGAGGTAAAAGCGGCGGTCAAAAACCTGCGTTTTACCCAGAATATTGTTGATGCCCTCTCTAAAATCGAACTGATATCGGCGGATAGAAGGCTTAGGGAAGCTTTTCTCGGCGGAAGTTACATACCATGGCTTAAAATCGGCGAATTTAACTTCACTGGAGTAACACAATTTTAATTGGCTCACGATGCTATGCCCGATTTTTTAAGCCGTTTCATAAGGATAACTTCAGTTCCTCGACCGCGCTGGCTCTTGATCTCGAGGAAATCGGTAAGGTTGCGCATCAGTGGAATACCGCGACCACCTTGGACCTCCGGGCTCGGAAAATCGTATTTTCCCTGATGGACCTTAAACCCGCGGCCTTGATCGGTCACTTTTATAGTTACGCTATCCTCACCCTTATCCAGGGTTATGGTAAGATCCCTGCTCCTGGAGTGCTTGATCGAATTGGTGACAGCCTCGGCGGCCGCAAGGGCAAAGTCCCGGGCATCTTCCTGGCGAAGGGGTGAATCCTGCACAAAATCTGAGATCAGCTGCCTTATGCTTGCAAAGTATTGAAGCCTGGATGGCACCGTAAGTTGGGCCGTTTTTACCGAACCATTAACGGTAGATTGCATGCACATCAAATCCCTACTTGAATTCTTTATACTAGTATCGGCAGCAGATACTAGAAAATTAGGCGCTCGAAAATAAAAATTGCAGGATTAATGCACTTAGCGATCAGTGGTGACATGATCTACCCTTCTCATAAAAAGTAATAGACCCGGATAAGCAATTGGAGGGGCGCCATTACCTATCCGTGGTCTACATTGGGTACGCGTTAAAATATATCCTTTAGATTATCAGAATCGACCTAGCTATTGCAAGTGAGTCTTGTCCGGCGGCCAGATCATCCAACCCCATGCCTAGCAAGCTATAGCCCAAAAAAAATAAATTTAATTATTAACCGATAAACAACATTCCTCACCTGGTATAAGTGGTTGCAGCTTATAATAGCCTAACACTAGTAAGAGGTATTAGGTATGGACATTTTAGGGATTTTCAGTCAAAATATAGAATCTAAGTAAAGGTAAGAGGGGATGGTTTACAAGGGTTAATTAAGGATAAGAAGTTAGTGTTAAATAAAAATAAAATTTAAAAGGCATTTAAGTAGTATATTTATAATCAATTAGAAATCTTTCTAATTTATGCAGTAACTGCTTACGTATAAGCTCCAATAGCAAAACTTTCTCAACCACGGAGCGAACATTACCCTATTTTAGCACGCAAAATCGTGTAGCAAACACACCAGTTCTTCTAGATCAATAAATCACTGGATCGACAATAGATCATCGACTTCGCAATATATCCTTCAACCAATTTTGACCACTAATGCAAAGAAAGGAAGTGATGTATTTGGGTTTAAAAAGAACGGTGTTAATTCTGTTGGTACTGATGTTGGTGCCAGTACTCCTAAATATCCAGGTAGCCCCTGCGGCTTCATCTGCCGAAAAACAAAAAGAGATTGAGAAAATACGGGAAGAGATAGCAAAGAGCGAGTCTATTCTCAATGAGGCAGCTTCCAATTACCAGAACTCATTGTCCGAGGTTCAGGCGATCGATGCTAAGATATATGCAAACGAATTCGAGCTAACCTATATACAGGATAGGCTCGACTCTTTGAGTAAGGACTTTGATAAACGCATAGTTTATATGCATAAAACCGATCCTGCTAACTTCCACCCTGCCCTTACAGTTTCTCAGGATTCTCGAGATCTTATGGCTAGAGCAAGCATCGCCTCATGTATTGCCGAGCTTAATTTTGAAGCCAGTGTGTTGAAGGTGAAGCTCATGCAATGTAAGCTAAAACTTGCAGAGGCAAGAAAAAAACGAGACAGGCAGTTAGCGATCGTAGCGGAAAAACACGATGAGATATACCATCAATTAGCACTTCAAGGCGCTGCAATCACAAAGCTCAACCAAAAAACCGCTGAAAAACGCGCACGATCAGTCAAGTTAGCGAAGGCCGCGTTAGGAACGTCCTTGGCACGAGGTAGATACGTGTCACGGGGTAAAATACGAACCTATTTTGTCTTCCCGGTCGCCGGGCCGAATTCGTATATAAATAGTTGGGGATTTACTCGCTCGGGCGGGCGTAGGCACCGAGGCACCGATATAATGGCTGCAAGGGGCACGAACGTTGTTGCCTGCGTATCCGGCTTAATTGATAAAGCTAAAACCTATGACCAAGGCCTAGGCGGTATTACCATCTGGCTTAAAGGCGATGATGGCAATATTTATTACTATGCCCACCTTAATAGCATTGCCGATGGCATCTCCCCGGATACAAGGGTTAATGCCGGTCAGATTATAGGGACGGTTGGTAGTACCGGAAATGCCAGTAGGAAATCGCCCCATCTACACTTTGAAATCCATCCTGGAGGAGGCGCGGCTATCAACCCATACCCGATTCTCCGGAGCGTGCAGAATACGCGGAATTAGCAAAGAACAACGGCTTTTGAGGAAAAATAGTGGTTGCCTCTACCCAAGACAAGACCAGTCTCGCCATTTACCTAAAACCGCTATCTTCTTCATCAAGCCCAGATTTGACAATGATAACAAGAAATTATAATTTCATAGTAAAGCAATCATATATCGTTTATATAACTGCTTACAGCTTGTTTTAATGTCTTGAGGAGAGGTTGATATATGGCAAACATACTGCACCCATCAGGCGATTGCTGATCGCTGGCAAAGTACACTGAAAACTGCATGGCATGCGGTGATAAGTTAATCTACAGGTCGATCCCCGAGCCATTGGTATGTTACTTCTGCCAGGAGGTCAAACCTGGCTCAATATCATGCATAAACAACCACTTTGTCTGCGATGATTGCCATGGCAAAGACGCCTTTAGTGCAATACTCGATATTGCGCTGGGTACAGAATCAAACGATCCGATAGAGATCGCTGAGCAGATGATGAGTCACCCAGCGGTTACCATGATCGGGGGTGAGCACCATGCAATTGTTGCGACATCAATCATGGCGGCGCTGAAAAACAACGGTTCTATAGCCTATAACAACCGGCAGATTACCGTAAACGACTACCTTATAGATAGAACGCTCGATAGAACCTGGACCGACCGGTTACCCTCCTGTATGTGCGCAAATTATGGGGCATGTGGCGCCGCGCTCAGCGTCGGTGCTGTGTTTAGCCTTCTCATGGATATCACCTGCGATACTCCCAAGGTAAGGGAGCGGCAAATTGCGATGGAGATTACCAATTATGTTGCTTCTGAGATAGCGGGGTTTCGCGGCACATGTTGTAAGTTGAGCACTAGAATAGCAATCGAGGGAGCATGCGTCGCTATAAGGGATTACATAGGCCTAAGCCTACCACGTAGAAACGTTAGATGTCAACATAAGAAGAGGAACCCCTATGGATGCCTCGACTCCATCTGCCCGTATTTTAAAGCTTAAATACCGCCATAATTCTAACGGTGAAGAAGGCTATACCAATCACTGCAGCTGCGCGAAGTAGTTGAACAGGCAAACCTAGCACCAAAATGCTGTTCGGATACGAGACGAAAAACAGCCCCGCAAAAATGCCGTATAAAAAGAAGAATAGAGCAGCCCCCCTAAAATCCATCACAATTCCACGTAAATTCAGCTGCCTAAAACGCTGAGACATTTTTAGCAGGGCCATAGATGCCAGCATCGCCGATGGAAAACCCAGGAATAACCTGTAAATGACCTGGGTTTCTATGATGTGATCAAACGGGTTAGTCGTGATTACGAAAAACACCAGGGTGATAACCGGCGCGGCAAAGACTGACCATTTAATCTTTTGCTTGGATTTGTCTAAGAAGACCGAAAGTCCAAAAAGGTATAGAAAGGTGAATGACCCGGCAAGAAAATATCTGGCTATCTGGATGACGGTCTGCTTATGCTCTTGAACTCCTCCAAAGTTATGGGCAACAACAAATAATATATCCCCTATTCCATGCAGCAAACCAAATCCAGCCAGGAGTAGGAAAGTGTTTACTAGCTCAAAGTTTGCAGATTGCCCTCTCTGCAAAACAACAGCGAAAAATATCACGAAGAAGCTGAGACCGTAAATGACAGCAATTATCGTTAGATTATCCAGTAAAAATTGTCCGACCATTTCATACCTCTCTCAGTCTATGTCAACTAACATCATTCAGGCCATAGCGGTTGTAGATACTATGCAGCTCAGGCGTGAGCTGGCCCATGATACTCTCCAATACATGGTGTGTAAACCTATCGCCGAGCTGGGATCGGATAGCATTAATTTGCGCGGCATAAAACTCTTTCGCTAGATGGGCAAACTCTCCCAGGTCTTGCGGCGTGTTCGCATTGTCTACAAGCTTAAAATTATCCAGTGAAAACGGCATCTTACGCTTGTCAGCCAAGTTGTTCAGGTCGCCCTCAATCTGCTCAGCGATCTTTTTGGCCTTTACCGCAATCAGTCTCTCAAAAAAAGCATCCGAGAACAATTTTAAAATGTTGAACAACTCGCTCTTGTCTTTACTTACTGGAACAACTAGCCCGCAGATAACAAAAGCGTAAAGCATGCGGCTTATATCAAATATGCTTGTCGAAGTTAATGCAGCGAGCCTTTTGATACTTCGTATGCCATTAATCTGACTCAGTACCGCTTCCTCTGCGCTGTTTATGCTCATTTTGTCGATTAAATGATTATCTAAACTATCGCTAAGCTTGTAAATAGCATCACTTGAAGGTATCACTTTTTTGACACGGCCCCAGTCATCGACAAACCGGCAACCAGCAAGGATTAGGCTACAGCTCTCGATCTCAACTGCGACACCACCCTCATCGATAATTAGATCGGGTGTGAAGACAAACTTTCCTTGTGGCCAGTTAAAAACCGTTAAGATATCACTTAGCGCTGACCCATCATCCGAGGAATCACCCTTGGTGCTTTCACCCCGTGATACAGGCGAGCCGGCCATATACCGCACTTTGCCCTCGACGAACGTAATCATTATCTCATCCAGACCATATCTTAGGCTAAGAGTGCCGGTTCTCATCCCGCTGGCTATCGTACGGATAACATCTGCAAGCTGCGTATCCTCCAGGTTGCCGCTGAGTGAAAAGACCGAGGCGGAGTCAGATTTTTTGAAGGAGCTGTCTGTGTTCTTTATAAAATCATCAAGCCAGGAAGCCTCGTGTTCTGCGAACGAGAGGGTATGGTCTATGACCGCTTTTAGAGTAGGCGAGTATTCTTCATCATCCTGCACTAACTTTAGTTGCTCTTTTAAAGACTTTTGCCATTTCTTTACAAAACGTTTTCTCTTTTCTAGAACCTCATATGCCTTTTCCTTCGTAAGCTTGTTAATAAAGAATAGGCCTACGTTATATTCAAGAAAAACCTTCTCCTGTTCAGCCAGTGACCATTCAAGGGAATCGAAAAACAGCTCACGGCCAGTTTCGGTTATCCTATAAACACTGCGATCGGGTTTGTTATATTGTTTTTCAACCACCTCGGCTATGAAGCCCTGCTTTTTTAGCCTCGCCAGGGCGTAATACACCGATGTGCGGCTGATGTCAAGCCAGCTGTACATCTCTTCCGAGCCTATAACCTGATTTATCTCATAGCCATGCATTGGCTTTTCCAATACAAGACCGAGCACCATCAGGTCGATTTTTGATGTTAGCTTATCGATCCTTGATTTCATTTAAAATACATCCCGCCCACGGATAAACTGCCAAACAGTGAAATCGTTTGCGATTCCACATACACATACTATAATAGCAAATCTTCGTTTGCAATCTCTGCTATTTGGAAGAATATAGGAGTAAGGAGTCAGAAGCCAGAAGGAAAGAATAAAGAAGTAAGAATATCAGCATCCACCCCCTGGCTTAAGGGCTTTAATTATGATACTTGGATACCTCGTAGCGCAGGG
>JACUUO010000160.1 GCA_014859275.1 Actinomycetota bacterium
TAAGCAAGGACATCAAGAGGGCATGAGACTGGCGCGATTACTAATGGTATTGAGTAGTATTTCACCGTTGTTCATCCTTTGGGGAATTCGTGGTAATAGTCTCGTCCCTGACAGTTACTTTTTATCGTTCTGCGCGGTGATGGTTATTGTACCGAATCTATTCCTGTGGCTACGCATACGCACTGCGCGCAAACTCAATGAAAAACGAGAGTTGGTTGTGGGCACGGCAGAAGACCATCGCGAGCATCTGCTGGTGTATCTCTTTGCCATGTTGCTGCCATTTTACGCTGCCGACCTCGGAACGTACCGTGATCTTGCTGCAGCGCTCGCCGCCCTCGGCTTCATCGTGTTTTTGTTCTGGCATCTTAATCTGCATTATATGAACCTGCTCTTTGCGGTATTCGGCTACCGCGTTTTCACGGTTAACCCGCCAGCAGATAACAATCCACTCACAGGTAAATTTAGCCAAGTACTTATTACACGTCGCACTCTCGTTTTACCAGGTGAGCGCCTGGTTGTTTACGGTCTGAGCGACACGGTCAGCATGGAGGTAGATGAATGAATCTGAATTTTGATATTAGCAACGTTAGGGTCACGGAATTTGGCGTTGGTCGGGATGATGGCAATGGTCAGTATTTCGACCGCGTTACGGTAGATGGGAATGTGCAAAACGTTTTACAGGAAATGGCAGGAGATACGTGGGCAGCCATGCGGGAACAGACCAATAACCCGCCCAGCTACGAGCCATCGGAGAAGCATGCGAGCATCGAATACAGACACTTGCCGCTGAATAACAATATGGCTGAAACGATGCGAAACTTGCACGAAGCGAACAATCTGCCGCTGGATTCGACTGCCTTGGCAGACCCTGAAAAGGTTTTCTGCTACTTTGCACGTTTCACCGACTCACAAAATCGGAAGCTAACCGCCGTGCGCCGGGCTACACAATTCAAAGGGGTGTTGAAAAGCCGACTTATTCGCTTGCTTACAGACGCCTTGAAGCTTATCGAAGATCGCGTATTCAAACTGGACCACGACTTCGATCTACTTATTGATTCGGAGAATGTTCATATTCTCCGTCCAAGCGGTTTTGAGTTCGTAGGACAACTTCAGGAAGCGATCATGGCAGCCGTGTCAACAAACGTGACATTGCTTAAAGAGGATATTACTTTCTTAGATTTCGATATCATCGAAAACTATGCTAGTATGCATCCGCGTGCTGCCCGCTATCTAGCCTCGATTCGCTCTAAAAATGAAGCAGTGAACATTGATAGTGGACGCCTGCAAAAATTGTGTGCGGACAACGGAGTTGAGTTGACAGAAACCAATGGAATGCTCTTACTGGAGGAAACACAGGTAATGGGATTTCTTGAAATACTCGATCGGCGTCGATACGAAATTGAATTAGTAGCTGATATGCCCGAGCATTATCGCGCTGCTAGTCGTCGCAAGATTGACACAGGAGGCTAGGATGTCACTTCGGAGAGTGCGCAATGAATAATCTCATCCAGTTAGCAACAGGGGAACTCAACCAATTTCTTTCTGACAAATTGCCTGCCTTGTCGGAAGACTGGTGGAATAAACACGTCGAAGAACGCTTGAGCTTTCAGCAGCAGCGAATGGTAGAGGAACGAGGGTTCAAGTCACTTCAACAACTCGATTTTGCAGCATTATTACGGGTGCTCGATCAGAACTGGTATGAGTTATCCAACACACTGGGCATGCCGCGTGAAGGCAGGTCGTGGATCAAAGAGATGCAGACGGTCCGAAACAAGTGGGCGCATCTCTCAGCAGAAGCAATGCCTGCAAGTGAAATTTATCGGGATGCTGACACTTTAGGACGCCTTTTGAGTATGCTCGGAGCTGAACAAGCTTCGATTGAAGCCATCGAGCTTGCTAAAGCCGATGCTGTTGCTGCAATGGCAAGTAATTCCTCTTTGGTGGAAACATCGCAACCATCTGATATAGATCAAGATGTGGTAGAGGTGATCCTGGGCCCAACGAAGAATGTACCTACAACTCCTACATCGTTATTCAAAGTGGGAGACCTTGTTGCATTACGCTCGAACCCAGCCACATTAATGCCCGTTATTGAAGTAGTATCCAGTGGTGCCGAGTGTCGTTACAGAGTGTTTCAAAATAACGTCAAAGCCATTTACTACGAAAGTCAACTTCATGCACCACCAACGGCAGCAGTGGAACGCAAAATGTTATCTGTCCGTGAACTGCATGCGTACTTAACGAGCCTACAACTTCTTTCACCTTCCACAGCAAATCTATTCTCGCTGCGCTCAGGTCGGGTGCAGTTCGTGCCCTATCAGTATCGTCCGGTGCTAAAGCTCATCAGGGCGGATCGTCCTCGTCTGCTTATTGCCGATGAAGTGGGTGTAGGCAAGACCATCGAGGCTGGGTTAATCATCAAAGAATTGAGGGCGCGGATGGATATTTCCTCCGTGCTGATTATCTGCCCCAAGGCGCTGGTGGCCGAACGCAAGTGGTTTTTGGAAATGAAGCGTTTCGATGAACATTTCACTGCACTGGATGGTTCGCTGCTACGGCATTGCTTGAAGGAAACCCATCTCGATGGGGAGTGGCCTGAGCAATATTCTAAGGCCATCCTACCATTCTCACTATTTGATTCTGATCTTATACATGGGAAGAGCGGACGTGGCAACAAGAAAGGTCAGGGACTGTTGAGTCTTGACCCGGCGCCAAAGTTTGATTTAGTCATCGTGGACGAGGCCCACCATATTCGTAATTCAAAAACTTTTCTGCATCAAGGAGTACGTTACTTCTGTGACAATGCCCAGGCGGTGTTGCACCTTACCGCAACTCCAGTCCAGCTCGGGAGTGAGGACCTCTATACTCTACTCAACGTACTGCGTCCCGATTTGGTGATTGACCACGCTAGCTTTGAGCAGATGGCTGAACCGAATCAATATATTAATACAGCAGTTCAGCATTGCCGGACGGCCGAAGACGGCTGGCAGCACGAAGCCCGTGCTAGTCTTGATGAAGTGGCGCAGACCGAATGGGGTAGATTATTCCTGCGAGAGTCACCAGAATTCCAGCACATCTATGACAAATTAAAAGATAATGATCTGAGCGATATAGATCGGATTGGACTCACGCATGTCATCGAAGAGCTCTATACCTTCAGTTCACTGATTAATCGAACTCGACGTCGAGATATAGGCGAGTTCACAACTCGCAAACCTGAAACCATAAATGTGGAGTTTACGGATGGGCAGAAACAACTTCACGATGGAGTGTTAGATGTGATTGCGCGGATTCTGAGCTTTTGCCACAACCAGCAGAACGTGAAGTTTATGATGACGACAATTCGTCGGCAAGCTGCAAGCTGTTTGTACGGACTGGCACCGCTTCTGAATGGCATTCTTGTTGGCAAGCTCGACCTTATTGAGTTTATGGAAGCAAGTGATGGTAACGTAGATGCCGATCTGAGTTTTATCGATGATGTCCGATCCGATATTGAGCAGCTGCTTAAACAGGCACGTAATCTTGACCCCTATGATCCTAAAATTGAGGCTTTTGTTAAAGTATTGCTAGGCAAGAATAAACTGGACAACAACAAGGTGCTCGTTTTCAGCACATTTCGTCATACACTGGCATACTTGGCTGCACACACACAAAACACGAGCCTGCGTTATGGACTGATTCACGGCGATGTGCCGGATGAAGAACGGTCCGATATACGTCGTCGCTTTGCGCTGCCAAAGGAAGACGAAAATGCACTTGATGTGATGTTATCATCCGAGGTAGGTTGTGAGGGGCTTGACTTCCAGTTTTGTAACCTCCTTATCAACTACGATCTGCCCTGGAATCCGATGCGGATCGAACAGCGTATCGGCCGTATCGATCGGTATGGACAGAAAAGCGAAACTGTTGCCATCGTCAACTTCGTTACCCCTGGCACTGTTGATGCTGACATCTATGAACGTTGCCTCTGGCGTATCGGAGTATTTCATAATGCAGTGGGTGGTAGTGAGGAAATTTTGGGGGAAATCACGCAAGAACTGCACGATATCTCCGAGAGCTTTAAATTGACTAACGAAGAGCGTGTTCAACGCCTCAAACAACTCGCAGATAATGGAATCCGAAATATCCGTGAGGAACAGGAGTTGGAATCGAAGCAAGCCGAGCTTTTCGGTTTGAATGTTCCCACCCCGTCCTGGCGAGACGAGATCGATGCAGCGGAAACTTTCTGGCTGTCACCCCCCGCGCTTCAAAGGACTGTGATTACCTACCTCGCTACCCGGCTTGGAAGCGAGAGTGAGCATCTGCTGGGTGACAAACCGCTCAAAACATTGCGGCTGAGTCAGGGGGCGAGAAACAAACTGCTCGACGACTATAAGCGCCTACCTCGATCAATCGAGCCGACCGCGCGGGACTGGGAGAAGTGGCTTAAGGGCGCGCAGCCCACATTGTCTGTTACCTTTGATCAGGAAGCTGCTGCAGAGAACCCAAAAGCAGTGCATCTGTCCGTTCTGCATCCACTGGTGCGACAGGCAGCCCGCTTCCTGGAGCTCGATGATCCAGTCTACGTTACATTTGCCGTTAACAACTCCGAGCTACCACTTAGCGAGCATCACTTCGCCATATACCGCTGGCGC
>JACUUO010000161.1 GCA_014859275.1 Actinomycetota bacterium
TCGGCAAGGGACTTGCATATACCCTTATATTGCTGGGGATTTTTGGAATCGTTGTGGGCAACATTGGCTTTGCATGGTTCATTCTTCTGGGGTGGTATCTGCTTCGAGCAGCAGAATTTTCATATCAACAAGTCATCTACCACGAGGCCCTTGAGGGCGTAAAGGTAGGCCAGATCATGACGGAGAATCCGGAAACTGTTGATCCTGGCATCAACGTCGAGGAGATGGTTGAAGAGCACTTCATGAAGCATAACTGGGTTGCCTATCCAGTGGTTAAGGATGGAGAGACGAGGGGAATAATCACCATTAAGAGCTTAGAGAATTTGCCGAGAAGTAGTTGGAGGAGCAGACGCGTCAGCGATGTAATGCGCCCGTTATCCCCCGATATCGTAACTCGGCCTGATGTGGAGGTCTTCAACATTCTGCCTAAGCTAAGTGTCAAGGCAGAAGGGCGGATGCTCGTCATGGAGGATGATCGACTGGTGGGCATATTGACCGAAACGGATGTAAATAGGGCTATAGTGAGACGGCTTCACATTGAAGAGGAAACTAGAAGACCGGCGGCTTAAGCAAAGCCGATCTTCTATAAGGTGTGTATCCGGCATTCAGATTAAGGTAAGTTCCCCGGTTTTTTCAATTGATCGGAAAGAATACTGTGTTTCTGATTTGCAAGAGCCTGAGGATATCCCGGACTCATGGCTATGTATACAAAAGTTAGGGTACCTTTATCTTGTTTAGATGGCGTAACCTTACCCTTACTTTCAAGCTTAACTTCACTTCCGGGCTTAGCCCACACCAATTAAAGATAAGAAGAGCATGAGAATAAAAATGATTACAATTAAATCTACTGCGTGAAATCTACTGCGTGGGACTTTACGAAAGCTTCTACGGCTAATCGCTGCTGCTAATTAATTGTCATATCTGCGCCAAAGCGCTTATAATATTCACAACAGGTAGGCTTATGGCCAAACTCTAATAAAGGCATTATTTACCTGAAGGGAGACAGAATGGGTAAAGAAGATTATCTTCGCGTGCCAATTACCATGCCCGAAGAGATGTTTACCTACCTTGAAACGGTAAGCGTTAAGTCCAAGGTTTCAGGAGGCAGAAAGCTCGCCAATACGGCAATCGTAAGGGCCTGTGTTATGGCAATGATGGATCTAGAAGTTGATGTAAACGGTGTAAAAGATGAGGAAGAACTCAGGGACAGGATATTACAGGCGCAGATTAAATGTAATAAGTGATAAAGTAAATATATTCGTGAGGCGGTTAACCGAGGTAGAGGATCAAGAGCTAAGAACGGAGTTAAATACGGAGGTTGGGGCTTGCCTACAATAGAGGTAATAACGGATCTAGCAGCCTTTAGAGCCCTTAGGGAAGATTGGAACGCACTAGTTTATGAGGCAGATGCATCTATGTTTCAGACTTGGGAATGGTCGTGGAACTGGTGGAGGGCTAACAGCAGGGGTAAGAGTCTGCTTATAGTAGCAGTGCGGGATGGCTCAAGATTGCTGGCGGTAGCGCCGCTTTACATCTCGACCTCTTATCTCGGCCTCCCGATCAGGGTTATCTCTTTCTTGGGCACCGGTGGAACCGATAGCTTGGATTTTATAGCCCACCGTGGTAAGCGGGATTCGGCAGTTGTGCTCGTCGACTACCTATTTGACCTTACCGGATGGGATGCAATCGATCTTCACCAATTGCCGGGCAATGGGATGATGGCCGAGCTTATGCAGTTAAAAGCCGTTGCAGCAGGGTTGGTATACGACCGTATGGACCAAGATGCATGCTATAGCCTTGCACTCCCTAGTAGCTGGGAAGAATATATTGCCGGTTTAAGCAAGAAATTTCGCTGGAATTTACAGTACTATACCAGACGTCTTAAAAGAGATTATGAAATTGCCTTTAGGTTGAGTAATAATAACAGCGTTAAGGAAGATATCGAGCTGTTTTTTAGGCTCCACCAGAAGCGGTTTCTAAATAAGAAGAAGCCCGGAGCTTACCTTAACCCGAAGTTCAGGAAGTTTCATGCCAGCCTTGCAGTGGATTTATGTGAAAGTGGCTGGCTCCGACTTTATTTTCTTGAGATACATGGTCAGGCCGTAGCGGCCCTTTATGGTTTTCAATTCAGCGATTCGTTCTACTACTACCTGGGCGGCTTTGAGCCGGATTGGGGCGCGATGAGCGTCTCCACGGTTTTAATTGGTAGATCGATAGAGGATTCAATCGCAGAAGGCTTAAGTAGATTTGACTTTCTGAGGGGGCAGGAACCCTATAAGCAGAAGTGGCTTGCCCTTGAGTCACATAACTATCGACTAATTATTAGCCATCCGGGCAGGAAATCAGGCCTCGTGCAGAGGATGCTCTCCCTTGAGAATGATTTGACCAAGCGCGCCAAAGATATCATCATTAAGTCCTAAGCGCTTATTATTGCATTCCCTTAGCAGCTAATATGAGAAGCTGTCAGCGGTCAGCAATCAGCTGTTAGCATGTGGGCAAGGTGTGAGGGATCAATTCAATTTACTTTCTACTCTCTACCCTGAAAATTCGCTATTTTCATCCTCTGATGGTGCCACTTCTAGTGGCATGGATGTCTATTTTCTACTCTCTGGTACAAGCGTCACTTATGACGCTGTACTATCTATTAGCGCTTTTTATTGCTGGTTGCCTCCGTTACTATATCCTTCCCAGCCCTTTTGGCCTCGTAGAGGGCCTCATCTGCGAGGCTTATTATATCATCGGCTGCTTCGGCATCTTTTGGATAGGTCGAAATTCCTATGCTAACGGTCACCGGCAACTTCATATCACCTTTCACTTGCGCAGAATGCCTGGTCTCAAGCTTTATTGCCCTTCTTATGCGCTCGGCTACCCGGTGAGCTTGCTTCTTACCCGTCTCGGGGAGTATTATCGCAAACTCATCCTCACCGTACTTTGCCAGCATGTCGACTCCTCTTACCGAGTGCGCTATTATTCTTGCCACTTCTTGGATTAGGATGTCACCAGCAGGTTGGCCAAAGTCCTCATTATAATCCTTAAATTCATCGATATCTACCATGATGAGCGAGAATGCACGTCGATACCGGCTCGATCGCTTAAGCTCATCACCCAGCATCTCCTTAAATGATTCATAGTTCAGAAGGCCTGTCAGTTTATCCCTACGGGCGCGCTGTTTTAGCTCGCTGGTGTGGCTGCTGATATAATTTTCGGTGATCGTCGAAACCATCATATCTAGCGGTCGGTTTATTCTTTGTTCAAGCTCGTAGAAATCGAGCGAGGTAAAGTTCTCTCTACAAAATTGCCAGATAACCCCGCGTAACACTTTCTGTTCATGCAGTACCTCTGATGGTTTATACTCCCGCTTTTGCCGGTTTCTCCCCAACTCGGTCGCTGCCTGATAAATTATGCCATCCGGTTCAAAATCGCTGGTTCGCTTCGGGTTCTCGATAACCTTTGCAATACCTCCTAGCAGGGTAGGTAGATTATCAACCAGTTGTATCTCCGAGATTCGCTCCCAGATATTTTCGCCTTCTTCCGATATTAAGCATTGCATCCAGTTCTCGACCATCACCCATATCTGATCTCTGAATTGTTCGGCGGCTCTACTTAGCGTTGTAGGCTGGTTTGCACCCCACTCCAAGCTTTGCAAGCAATCCTCCTCTCTCTTAATAGGCAGGTAGCCTAGCTATTTCATACCCATTTTCGCTCCTCAGGAAACTTTGAGCGAGGAACTTGCGGGGCTTTACGCTGCCGCAATGCTCTTGCCAGTCCGATCCTGTGAGCACTATAATTCATCCAACGACCAGGGAGGTGTATATATTGGTGAAGGTCCTGGTGATACTGGAGAATGATGACGTCGCCGAAGAGCAGAACCTGGCGCAGGTTACCTGTGAACTCGTCGCTGAAAAAATCGATAGCGTTGTATTCGAGCCAATTGGTGGCTTTCCCAGAGAACTACCCGATAGCGTGGCTGGGCTTGTTGTTGGCGGTGGCCTTCCATCTGTAAATGATCCAAAGCGTTGGATCAGCGATGAGATCGAGCTTGTACAGCGGGCCATAGTCTCGAGGATTCCGATTCTCGGTATATGCTTTGGACACCAGCTCATCGCTAAGGTGTTCGGTACGGAGGTCGTCAGGCGTGAACTCAGAGCGGGGTTCGCTGACATCGAAAAAGTCGAGGACGATCCCATATTCTCCGGCTTGCCTTCCCGCTGGAGGTCGTCGGTCTACCACCGGGATCAGGTGGAATCGGTACCGGAAGGCTTCAGGCTCATTGCCACAGCGGGCTACTGTGCAGTTCAGGCGATGCGCCACAGCGAGCTTCCCATATGGACCGTTCAGTTTCATCCCGAGATTGGCTTCGGGATAAATGACCGCTTTTCACAGCTGGTTGAAGAGTGGAGTGATGAATCGGCCTTTGAAACTGGCCCAAATAGGTTATTGATTGATAACTTTATCGATATTTGCCGTCTTGGTCTGTAAAGCAATGGCTTTACAGTGCCAACGTGCTGTAGTTACCAGTCTTGATGTGCCAACATTCCAATGTGCTACCGTGCCAATGTAGTTGCCCCATTTATGGGGCGATCTCTCATCCTACATAACACGTAGTTGCCCCATTTATGGGGCGGGCT
>JACUUO010000001.1 GCA_014859275.1 Actinomycetota bacterium
ATTTTGCAATTCCCCAACTTGTCATCCTGAAGAGCCGTAAGGCTCTGAAGGATCTCAATCGTATTTTCTATATTTTTAAGTATTAGAATGCCTTTGTATCAACCAACACCTTATTGTCATATGTATTGTCAATGTCTGATTAAATAATTTATAGCTTTTTACTGCTTTTTTATCAGGGCTAAAGCCCTGAGCTACGATTCTTTTTTCTCTTCTGGATTCTATCTTCTTTCTTCTTTCCAGTATCAGGGCTAAAGCCCTGAGCTACATTGGCTATTATAGTTAGTAGTTCATAGTTAGTAGTTCATAGAGTGGTGCCCACATCTCTTACCCTCGTTAACTGGCTAACTGCAGCACCGCAGCACTGAGTAACTATTCCCACACCTCTTACCCACATCCCTGGACCCTATTCCTGCAATAATTCCTCTTCCGGGACGTCCCTCACTACCCGAGCGGGAACCCCCATGACGAGCTTTTTAGGGGGAACGTCTCTTGTAACAACTGAACCCGCCGCAACAAAAGCCTCCTCGCCTATAATAACGCCGGGAAGCAGTATTGAGTTGCCGCCAACCCGAGCGCCCGTCTTTACGTGGGCGCCTTTTATCAATTTGAATCGCTTCTCAGTTCTTCCCATAAAATTATCATTTGTTGTAGTAACGCACGGCGCTATAAATACTCTATCCTCTAAGATGGTATATGCGGTTATATATGCATTCGACTGCACCTTGGTATAATCGCCGATGGTGACGCCATTTTCAACGCAGACTCCCCGGCCGATCAATGAGAAGCTACCTATCTTGCAGCTCTCCCTTACTGAGGCAAGATCGGCGATCATCGTATTGTCGCCGATAGTGGAGCCAGCGTAAATAACGGCCCCGGCACCGATGGTGCATTTCTCCCCAACCTTAAGGGGCTCAAAGGGATCGCTATAGGACAGACTGCTGGTCCTTGCCGGCTTCGGTTGTTTACCTATGATCGCGCCATCGCCTACAACAGTTCCCCTGCCCAGCTTCGTCCCATCGTGTATGACAACGTTGTGGCCGATTTCAACGCCCTCTGCTATCTCAACGCCCGCAAGTATAACGGCATTCTTTCCAATCTTCGCGTCTCGGGGGATACTGGAGGTATCGTGAATGAACGTGCTCAAGCTATCCCTCCGCTATCTTAACTGGTTTTCCGCCGCTTTTAAGAGACACTTGTGCAGCTTCGAGCACCTTTACAACCCTCAAGCCACCATGCCCATCACTTCTGGGTCGTTGACCATTCTGTATGGATTCAATAAAGTGCTCACATTCGGCCCTAAGGGGCTCCTTCATCTTGATGCCCGGGATTGTAATGTCGCCAAACCGTAAGGTTAAATCCTCCCCGTAGGCACGGTAATCAGGGTTGATACCTACGCCTTTATCGTAGATACGTACCTTTTCGGAGCTCTCCATGTCATCAAAGACGGCCATCTTTTTATTGCCGACGACGGTGATCTTCCTTATTTTATGGGGGTCGAGCCAGCTCACGTGGATATGGGCCATTACCTTGTCGTTGAAGGCTACGGAGCAGAATACAACATCTTCGATGCCCTCTGTGATATACGATTCACCCCGGGCGGAGACTTCAACCGGTTCTTTACCCCCTAGGAGATAAAACATAATGGAGATATCATGAGGCGCCAGGCTCCATAGCGCATTTTCGTCTTTCCTCACCTGGCCAAGGTTTAGCCGTTGCGTATATAGATATTGGATATCCCCTAAACTACCCAAATCAATCAGACTTTTTACGTAATCGACAGCCGGATGGTACTCAAGCAGGTGGCCGACCATAAGAATACAACCTGCCTTATCAGCTATCTCTATTAAATCCCGAGATGTATCGCTATCTAAGGTCAATGGCTTTTCAACCATCACATGCTTTCCGGCTTGAAGCGCCTTTTTTGCCAGATCGTAGTGGGTTACGGCAGAGGTTGCTATAACCACCGCATCGATCGATGGGTTAGTTAAAACATCCTCAACTTCCTTTGTAACCTCCACCTTTGGATACAATGCCTTTACCTTTTTGAGGTTGTCCGGATTTAAATCACAGCATGCCACCAGGTTACTTCCGGGCATCTGCTCAAAATTGCGGACCAGATTCGGTCCCCAGTAACCATAACCAATAACTCCTATGTTAACCAATTGTTTCCCCCGCTATATTCGAACGATATGATTTCCAACAAAATTCTTTAGCCTGTTCCTGGTATCGACAATGAGGTTCGCGTTTTCGGCAACCATCCTATAGTCTACCGAAGAATGGTCGGTTACCACAAGCACACAATCGCTATCGGAAACGATTTCGGGTGCGAGGTCAACCGATCTGTAGGTTTTTGTATCGATGATCTCCTCATCGACATGGGGGTCGTGATACCCGATGTGCGCACCGAGCTTTTCGAGAAGGCTTATAATCTTAAGCGCAGGGGATTCCCTGGTGTCACCTATATCCCTCTTATACGCAAGACCGAGGATGAGAACATTCGATCCTTTAACGCTCTTCTCATGCGAGTTAAGCGCCTCACCAACCTTTGTTACCACGTAGTACGGGATATTCTCGTTCGTCTTTCCAGCGAGCTCTATAAACTCGGTGTGAAAATCGTACTGGCGCGCCTTCCAGGAGAGATAGAATGGGTCGATAGGAATACAGTGACCACCTAAGCCAGGACCAGGAAAGAAAGGCATGTAGCCGAATGGTTTTGATGAAGCGGCATCGACAACTTCCCAAATGTTTATGCCCATCCTGTCACAAAGAAGCATCAGCTCGTTTACGAGCGCGATGTTAACGCAGCGAAATATGTTCTCGAGAAGTTTGGTCATCTCAGCCGCCTGTGTTGAGGATACCGGTACTACCATCTGCACAAATTGTGAATAAAATAACGTAGTAAGTTCAGTGCAAGTTTCGGTCACGCCCCCAACGACCTTGGGTGTGTTGTGTATGCTAAAATTTTTATTTCCGGGGTCAACCCTCTCTGGCGAGAAGGCTAGATAAAAATCTTTACCGACCGTTAATCCACTCTCCTCAAGGATCGGGAGTATTACCTCCTCGGTTGTTCCAGGATAGGTCGTGCTTTCAAGGATAACAAGCTGGCCAGCTCGTAAATACTTTGCGATCTCATTTGCAGCCGAGCGCACGTAGCTTATATCGGGTTCACGCATATCGCTTAGAGGGGTTGGAACGCAGATACTGATGATATCTACCCTGCCGAGGACAGAAAAATCGGTTGTTGCGCTAAACAGACCGTCCTTAACCGCATTTTCCAGCAATAATCGGTCAACATCGGGAATATAACTCTCGCCCCGGTTTATTTTCGCCGCTTTTTCTCTGTCTATATCGATACCTATAACCTTAAGCCCAGCCCCAGCAACTGCGACCGCAAGTGGGAGGCCAACGTAACCCATGCCGATTATGCCAACTTCAGCGCTTTTTGAAGTAATTTTTTCGGCCAGCTGCATCTATAATCAACCCCGCTTACTTTATTGCAAACGTTAATTCTCCCTCAGCAACAATCTCACCGTCAACTGAGGCAACTGCTTTGCCCTTACCAATCGGACCTCTTAACTTTGTTATTTCAACTTCAAGCACCAATTGATCGCCAGGTACAACCAGTTTTCTGAAACGAAACCCATTTATGCCAGCAAAGAGGGCGGTCTTGCCCTTATTTTCCCCAAGGCTTAAAATTGAAACCGCTCCAACCTGGGCCAAGGCCTCAACGATGAGGACGCCCGGCATGACTGGATTATTAGGAAAGTGCCCGTCAAAAAACGGCTCATTTACCGTTGTGTTCTTAACGCCCTTTGCCTTTTTCCCCGGTTCATACTCGATTATTCTATCGATTAGAAGGAACGGGTAGCGGTGAGGAATGATTCCTTGGATCTCTTCAATTCCGAGCACGAGCACTTCCTCCATATAGCAATCTTCTAACGATATTAGCGTTTCTCCCAACATTAATCAAACTCAGCTGCTGATTGGAATTTGCAAAGCTTGACTAATATGCCCTAACCAGTTTATGCTACTAAAGTGCCCAAAACGGGGCTCAGATAAAGTACTGTTTGAGGGCTGCCTTAAGACGATGAAAAAAATTCATAGAATCGCTTTAATAGCTTTATTCCTAATGTTAGCTTCGACTGCGGCTGCAGTTGTCTACCGGCCGCTAGTATTATCCAGAGATAAACCTGGGCCTGCACCAGGGATCGTAGAAACAATGATTATAACCACACCGGGCTCGGCAACGGTGAGATTCCGCTGCCCGCTCGATGGCGAAGCTACAACAGAGCAAAAAGGCCTGCGGCGACCGCTTGCAATAATGATCGAGAACCATGTCGACTCACGACCACAGTCGAGCCTAATCAAAGCATGTATCGTTTATGAAACAGTAGTTGAAGGCGGTGTAACCAGATTTATGGCTATATACCTGCATAACGACGTAGATACTATCGGCCCGGTTAGAAGCGCACGAGAATATTTTGTCGATCTGGCTAAACAATATGATGCTATCTACTCACATTGCGGTGGCCCGGCCACCATTCGTAAGGTTATTAATAACCTGGCCGTTGCAGATCTTGACGAATTCGCCAACAGCGATGCCTACTGGCGCATTCGGGGTCGTAAGGCCCCACATAACCTATATACCTCGACCGATAATCTCTGGCAGAAGGCATCTAAGCGCAAGTATAAGACGGATGTCTTTTATCAGAGACCTAATTTTAAAGATGACGAGCCGATTGAGATGCGCCCAGATACTGCAACTGTCGATATCAACTTTTCAAAACCAGCGTTTAGCGTCCATTACGAGTATAACCGACAGACCAACAGCTATAACCGCTTTATGGCGGGAAAGCCGCATATTGACGGCGTTTTCAATCGACAAATTAAACCGAAAAACATTGTTATTCAATATGTGCCGATCTCTAATATCGCAAAGGACCCCAAAGGAAGGGTGGCGGTTAACCTGATAGGGACGGGTAAGGCTATCGTCTTCCAAGATGGGAAGGTTATTCAGGCCACCTGGCAGCGCTTGATGCCCACCGACCTAACCCGTTTCTACGATACAGGGGGCAATGAGATCGAGTTTAATCGGGGCCAAACCTGGATCGAGCTGGTTGATCAAGCGAGGATGCAAGTAACGTTTCGGTAACTCACCTATTCACCTACGCGCTCAATATCTGCCCCAAGCATCCGAAGCTTGTGCTCAAAATTCTGATATCCACGATCGATGTGGTGAATATCCGATACCTCGGTGACGCCTTCTGCGGCGAGGCCGGCCACAGCAAGCGCAGCGCCACCCCTGAGATCAGGCGCCTTGACTGGGGCACCACTTAAGCTGGGAACACCTCTTATTACCGCATGGCGTCCTTCCGTCCTTACATCGCTACCCATTCTATTAAGCTCACCGACGAACATAAAACGGTTCTCGAAAATATTCTCCGTTATTATACTCGTCCCGCCGGCAATAGCTAGAAGGGCCATAAATTGCGTCTGGAGGTCTGTCGGGAATCCGGGATAGGGCAGCGTCGCAATATCTACCGCATGTATACTATCAGAACCTATAATCCTTATTTCGGTCTTGTAGACCTCTACGATCGATCCAATGCTTCTAAGCTTATTTATTACCAATTCGAGGTGCCCAGGAATAGTATCTTCAATGATAACATCTCCTCCTGTAATAGCGCCAGCGACAAGGAAAGTGCCCGCCTCAATCCTATCAGGCATTACCATATATTCAACCCCATGAAGCTTATTGACCCCTTCAATTTGAATGGTCGAACTACCTGCACCCTCTATCTTTGCCCCCATTTTATTAAGGAATTTGGCCAGGTCGGCAACCTCCGGCTCCCTAGCAGCATTTTCTATGACCGTCACACCTTCAGCTAGGGTGGCCGCCATTAGCAAATTCTCGGTGGCACCTACACTTGGGTAATCAAGAACTATTTTATTCGCCACGAGCTTCTCCGAATACGCCTCGATAAAACCGTGGCCAACCTCAATTCTGGCACCTAACACTTCCAGTCCACGAATGTGCATATCAATTTTACGCGACCCGATGTTGCAACCACCCGGCATTGCAACCCTTGCCCTACCTAATCTCGCAAGCAACGGACCGAGTACAATGATTGATGCCCGCATCTGACTTACAAGCTCGTAGGGAGCCTCAGCGTATAGTGGGTAACTCGGTTTTATCTCTACAACATCCGGCTCGGAATACCTGACCGAAGCTCCCAATCGTTCAAGAACCGCAGCCATCGTTCTTACATCGGTGATAAGGGGTGCGTTTGTTAAAACGGTGGTCTCCTCAGTTAGCAGCGCAGCAGCCATGAGCTTTAACGCAGAATTCTTAGCCCCGCCTACCTTGACCTTGCCGCCTAGCCTGTTTCCACCCCTAACTATGAATTTACTACTCATAAGCTACTTCCACTTCTCTACGGCTACAATACAAAAAGCAAGGCATGCCAATAAGCTCACCCTAATGGAAGAGAATAGAGGAGAATAAAACAGCGGTCAATCAAATTACAAAATATTTTATTGCTGTGCAGCTTTCAGCCATCAGCGGTCAGCTTTCAGTTGGGGTCACTTGCATATCTCAGCAAATCGATCAAATGACGATTTTTCTACCAAACTTTCGATTCATTGAAACCTCTTCTATCGATCCCATGCTAATGGCTGACAGCTGAGAACTGAAAGCTCAATACTAATCTCTCTGTGCGACTCTAAGTCTAAGCAGCGCTTTTCTCAAGCTAATTTCAGCCTCAAGCAACTTCTCACCTGATGCCTTTGCCTCGGCGACCTCTTTCTCGCGCTCTAACCTCTTTGCTTCAGCTCTAGCTACATCAATTTGAGACGAGACTTCTGCAGCATCCGCCAGCACAGTTAACTTATCATCTCTGAACTCAAGATAACCGCCGCATGCGGCAATATATACCTGCCCATCATCGTTTTTCACCCTTAGCTCACCGATCTCTAGCGGCGTAACTATCGGGATATGTTGCGGCATAATGCCCAGTTCGCCCTCTATGCCATGGGCAACAACCATATCGGCCTCGCCACTATAGACGATCCGCTCTGGGCTTACCACCTCGCAAAAAAGCTTGCGATTAGCCATTTAAACCTCCAGTGATCTGCCCGCAAATAATCATTATGTCTGTATAAATAGGCTGTTCACGTTACTAACTTCATAAGCGCGCCTGAGTAAAACCTCTAAGGTTCTCGGGTTGCCATTATTTAGTCAGCAATTCATGTTAATGTCCAGGCTCAAGCGCCTGCCTAGGAAGCCATCGTGGCTGCCATTTCCTCAGCTTTACTTACGGCCTCATCAATCGTTCCGACCATATAGAAGGCCTGTTCAGGTAAACTATCATGTTTACCTTCAACAATCTCCCTGAAGCCGCGGATGGTTTCCGCCAGCGTCACATACTTACCGGGCATTCCGGTGAACTCCTCGGCAACATGGAAAGGCTGGCTCAAGAACCTCTGGATTCTCCTGGCCCTTTGTACCGTCAATTTGTCTTCCTCGGAGAGCTCATCCATACCAAGGATCGCGATAATATCCTGAAGGTCTTTATACTTCTGCAATATCTGCTGAACGCTACGAGCAACAGTATAGTGCTCCTCACCAACGGCCGTGGGCTCAAGGATTCTTGAAGTTGAATCAAGCGGATCGACGGCTGGGTAAATACCGATCTCTACCATCTGCCTTGAAAGAACCGTCGTTGCATCCAGGTGCGTGAACGTTGTTGCCGGCGCCGGATCGGTTAGGTCATCCGCCGGGACATAGATTGCCTGCACAGACGTAACCGAGCCCTTACGGGTTGATGTAATTCTTTCTTGCAGATCACCCATCTCAGTTCCTAATGTAGGCTGGTAACCTACGGCTGAAGGCATACGCCCAAGGAGTGCCGATACCTCGGAACCCGCCTGCACAAACCGGAAGATATTATCAATGAAGAGAAGAACATCGTTTCCCTGATCGCGGAAATACTCAGCCATTGTAAGACCGGTTAGACCTACACGTAAGCGCGCACCGGGTGGCTCATTCATCTGACCGAAGACAAGCGTTGTTTTATCGAGAACGCCCGACTCTTTCATCTCAAGCCACAGATCGTTACCTTCACGGGTACGCTCGCCTACACCGGAGAACACCGAGAATCCACCATGCTTTGTTGCAATGTTCTGGATTAACTCCATGATTAGAACGGTTTTACCGACACCGGCTCCACCGAAGAGGCCGACCTTGCCGCCCTTTACATACGGAGCTAGGAGGTCAACGACCTTAAGCCCGGTCTCAAAAATTTCAGCGGTCGGCACTAGGTTTTCAAAGCTCGGTGCCTTGCGATGTATCGGGTAGTATTCAGCCGCATTAATTGGCCGGTCATCATCTATCGCCTGCCCAAGAACGTTTATAAGTCTACCTAAAGTTCCTGGCCCTACCGGAACGGTGACTGGACCGCCGGTATCAACGATCTCCATACCCCTTACCAAACCATCGGTTGATGACATAGCAACTGCTCTAACTTTATTCCCCTCCAGGTGCTGCTGCACCTCAGCTATGACTTCAACTTTGCCTCGTGGCGTATCAGCCGAAACTTTAAGCGCGTTGTAGATCGGAGGGATCTCATTAGGCTCAAACTCCGCATCGACAACCACGCTAATTATTTGAACTATTCTCCCTACGCCCATTTACATTTATCACCCCTTTTGACTGCCGATAAACAGCCATATAGTCTCTATGCCTCTTGTAGCGCATTGGCACCACCGACGATCTCTGCAATCTCCTGCGTAATCTGCGCTTGCCTTGCCCTGTTATACCACCTGGTGAGATTTTCTATCATCTCACCCGCATTATCGGTTGCAGCCTTCATCGCTGCCCTGCGAGCTGCATACTCGCTTGCAACCGATTCCATAAGAGCCCTAAGTACAACCGTTTCCACGTACCTTGGAAGGAGTTCAAAGAGAACAAGTTCCGCTTCGGGTTCAAATTCGTACTTCGCCTTAAGGATCTTGTTCGCCTCATTATCGGCCTCTCCCTCTATCTCCTCCCGCCTTATGGGCAGTAATTGATGGATGGTTGGCTTCTGCTCCATAACCGATTTAAAATGGTTAAAAACGATATAGACCTTATCGATGGTTCCCTCTTGGTACATCTCTATTAGCCTATCAGTAACTAGCTTTGCATCGGTAAACGTTGGATTATCGGTAAATTCTATATACGATGCCAATAAAGAATACCCCGCAAACCTTAGGTAACTGACGCCCTTACGACCAACACCTACAAACGATACGTTCCTCCCCTGTTCTCTCTCTTTCCTAAAGAGAGCTTCAGATTGCCTTAGTATGTTCATATTAAAAGCACCGCATAGGCCCCGGTTGGACGTAATCGGCACAATTACAACATTCTCTATATTCTCGTGCACCTCGAGAAGCGGATGGCTCCCTGAACCAACATATTGAGATACGTTGTGCAGGACATCGATCATCTTAAGAGCATATGGACGAGCCGACTCGATACGAGTCTGTGCCCTCTTAATTTTTGCAGCTGCAACCATTTCCATGGTTTTGGTTATCTGGCGCGTGCTCTGAACGCTCTTTATTCTGCTCAGTACTTTTCTAGCTTTTGACATTGCTCATCACCTTAAACTATAAGGACTTACTGATAAACAGCTGCTTAAACTGAGTGATAATCTCGCCCAATTTCTTCTCGTTCTCCTCAGAGATCTCTTTCTGTTCAACAATCTGCTTTGCAACATCTGCATGGTCGGCATGGATATGATCAAATAAACCTTTCTCAAAGTCCTTGATTTTCGCTACCTCAAGATCATCTAAGAAACCGCGCACACCCGCAAAGATTGCAATGATCTGATTTTCAATGGGCATTGGCTGGTATTGTGTCTGCTTTAGAATCTCTACCATGCGCTCCCCTCTTGCCAGCTGAGCCTGCGTCGCTTTATCCAACTCGGAACCAAACTGGGCGAAGGCTTCTAGCTCGCGGAACTGGGCAAGATCAAGTCTTAGCCTCCCCGCGACCTGTTTCATCGCCTTGATCTGCGCTGAACCGCCGACCCGGGATACCGAGATACCCACGTTAATAGCCGGCCTTACTCCAGAATAGAACAGGTCTGTTTCTAAGAATATCTGGCCATCGGTAATTGAAATTACATTGGTTGGAATATATGCCGAAACATCGCCTGCCAGCGTTTCAATAATCGGCAGGGCGGTTAGGGAACCGCCGCCTAGCTCATCATTGAGTTTGCATGCCCTTTCAAGCAGCCTTGAATGAAGATAGAAAACATCACCCGGGTAAGCTTCACGACCAGGCGGGCGCCTAAGCAACAACGACATCTGGCGATATGCATGCGCATGCTTACTCAGGTCATCGTAGATAACCAGAGTATGTTTGCCATTATACAGGTAATGCTCAGCCATCGCGCACCCGGCATACGGCGCTATGTACTGCAGCGGCGCGGGCTCGCTGGCTGTAGCCGAAACGACTACCGTATAATCCATTGCACCGTATCTCTCAAGCGTTTCAACAACCTCTGCAACAGTTGACGCTTTAGTGCCAATTGCTACATAAATGCAAATAACATCGGTATCTCTTTGGTTGATAATGGTATCAATTGCAATAGCGGTTTTCCCGGTTCTACGGTCGCCAATGATGAGCTCGCGCTGTCCACGGCCTATCGGAATCATAGAATCTATAGCCTTTAGGCCTGTTTGCAATGGCTCCTTAACCGGTCGTCTCTGGACAACACCCGGCGCCAGCCACTCTATCGGCCTGTAGCCTTCGGGTGTAATCGGCCCTTTACCATCAATGGGTTGGCCCAGCGCGTTAACGACGCGACCCAATATCCCACCACCGACCGGTACCTCAGCAATCCTCCCGGTGCGCTTGACGATATCCCCTTCTTCAATCTTTGTGTATTCACCCATGATGACAACGCCCACGTTGTCCTCTTCGAGGTTGAGGGCTAATCCGTATATCCCATTAGGAAACTCCAGCATTTCGCTGGCCATGACGCTGCGCACACCGTGGACGATAGCGATACCATCTTTAGCTTCGAGAACCGTTCCTACTTCTTCGACCTCTACTTGAGGCTCGTATTTTTCAATTTCTTGCCTCAACAGTGAGGCAATCTCTCGCGACTTGATTCTCATAAACCTTCTCCTCTTACCGTGCCTGAACTAGTTTTTCACGCAGGTCGCTCAAACGTGACTTTATGCTAGCATCAATGACTTGATCGCTTGCATAGATCAACATTCCACCATAAATACTCGGGTCAACGACAGTTTCAATAATCACTTCCTTATTAGTAGATTGTGAAAGCTTGTTCTGCACCTTGGCCCTTAACTCATCGGATAGAGGCACCGCGGTTATCACCCTCGCCATTATCCTTCTACTATGCTCGTCTACTAACCGCTCGAACTCATTACGAATCTCATGAAACAAGTTCTCCCTGCTGTTATCGAACAAAACCCAGAAGAAGTTGCGCGTAATGACCGACACTTCATGAAGAAATACCTTATTAAAGACGCTTTTCTTCTCTTCGCTGCCTACTTTTACAGACTGGAAGAACCCTTCGAATTCGGGGTCGGTTAGTAACTCCCCGACAAAGTCAACTTCCTGGACTATTTTATCCAGCATGTTCTTACCTAGAGCTGCCTCAAATAATGCTTGTGCATACTCTCTTATTACCTGTTCGTCCCTCATTATAAGCGACCCACTTCACTTAGATATTTCTCGATGAGTTGCTCATGTGCACTTTCGTCAATCTCTTGCTCAATGACCCTTGAAGCCAACGATATGCTAAGATCAGCTACTTCTGCCCTTAGCTCCTTGATTGCTTGCTCGACATCGAGATTGATCTGCCCTTCTGCCTTAGCGATCATGCGCTTAGCTTCTTCATTGGCTTTCTGCACTATTTCACTTCTCAGGTTATCGCCAAGTTGTTTACCTTCAGCGATCAACCTTTGAGCCTCAGCTTTAGCCTCGGCCAATTTCTCCTCATACTCCCTGAGTAACCGTTCCGCTTCAAGCCTCGCATGTTCTGCCTGCTCAATCGACTCGCGTATCTTCCGCTCACGCGCTTCTAGCATTTTCACGAGCGGTCCGAACCCGAACTTACCGAGCAACAACACCAGGAGGCCAAACGAAAGAATCGTCCAGATCATGAGGTTTAACTCTAACTTGATCATCTACGACCCACCTGTCTCTTAAAGTTCCGCTCGTCCCTACTTAGCAAACAGCAGGATTGCAAAAACGAAGCCGTAAAGAGCCAACGCTTCGGCAAACGCGATACCGATAAACATCGTCGTTCTTAAAGCCCCAGCGGATTCCGGCTGACGGGCCATGCCTTCGATTGTCTTGCCAACTATGGTACCTATGCCAACGCCAGGACCGATAGTAGCTAAACCTATAGCAAGGCCTGATCCGAGATGTGCAAGATTTCCTTCCATCTAAAAACCCCCTCTCTTTACTCCTAAAAATCCCTGATTTCCAAAATCCATGCCTTCCCTAGTGTTCAGGGTGCATTGCAGAACCTATATAAATCGCCGATAAAATCGTGAAGATATACGCCTGAATAAGGGCTACAAATATCTCAAAAGCATACATTATTACAGAAGCAAGGAATGGAAGAGGCGCCATTAGCAGGCTCATCTTAAAAAGTATTATTAATGCGAGGAGCGAAAAGATAACTATGTGACCGGCAAGCATATTGGCAAAAAGTCGAATTGCTAACGACAGCGGTTTCATAAACAAGGTTATAATCTCTATCGGATATAAAACGACATACATCCACTTCGGTAGGCCGCCAGGTGCCAGGTGTGCCCAATACTTGAAGGGCCCTTGTTTGATCATCCCCGCGATTAAAAAAATGATAAAAACCAATATAGCAAGCGCTGCAGTTACATTGATGTTTGACGTAGGGGCAAAGGATCCGGGGATAAGGCCGATCAGGTTGTTTATGAGGATAAAGAAGAAGAGTCCCCCGATAAATGGAAGCCATTTTTTTCCTTCATGGCCCAGCGCTTCCTCTACAACGTTAAGTTTTATAAAGGTAAAGATCGCCTCTATCATATTCCTAAAACCCGTAGCGACTAGCCCTCTACCATGACCAGCGTAATAGATTATGCCGAAGGTGATTAATGTCGATAACCAGAGACAGACAACCGCTTTATTCACCGAAAGATCGAGGCCAAAAAGGTGTAAATTCGAAAGAGGAGATAGATCTATTCCGAAGAAGTGCTGACCATAAGTACTTTGCAAGTTGAACTCTTCGAGCATTTCACTAATAATATTACCATGACCATGCGAGGTTCCTGCACTTTCCATTTAATAACCCCTTTCCATCATCTAGCAACAACCGCACTCATAACAACCTTATACCCAATTCCTAATACTTATAGCTAATATGACTGTAAAGCCGATAACTATTGTAAATGCCAAAATCGGTAGATTTAGCTCAATAGCTAGAGAGAGTATGTAAACTATCAACCACAATCCCGTTAGCCTTATTAAGAAACCGCCTACGACGATAACCACGGCCTTTACAACCGATTTCTTAATAGCTACCTCATTGGTGGCTGATTTCTCCCGGAACCGCTCGGCAAGTCCGGCAAAAACGACAGAGCTACCTACGTAGATACCGAGTAGGATGAGCCCGATAATGACGCTTCTTAAACCCAGGTAGCCTCCGAAATACCATCCCGCAAGTATCGCTCCAATCCAAAACGGGATCCCGTGAAGTATAATATACTTAAGGTCAAACGGTGGCCTGCTGCGCGTGCTTTGCTTTTGCCTACCCAGAGGAGCCACGCCGCTTTTGCTCCTCTTTTTGATCTTCTTCAACGATAGTGCGATACACACCCAAAAACCCGGCCGCAGCGCCTATGATTACACCTACTACAATAGCCCATGGGCCGCCACCGATAAACCGGCTAACAACCCAACCTAAAAACGTCCCGATAAGAACACCGGCGAGAAAATCCGTTCCTAAAGAGAGAAATTTCCATGCATTTTGGGGAGACGATTTTATGGCCTGGGGCTGCCTCTCCTTGCTTGTCGGTATTTTTTTGTCAGTTTCCTTGTACCCGGTCGGTTTCTTTTCATCCGCTTTGCCCTCATTAACTTCGTCATCAGCTTCAAACTCTTGGTCCCAAAGCGGCCAGCGATCATCTGATTGTAACATTTAATACAAACACCGGTCCTCGCATATACTATAGATTAAATTGCACCTATCTGCAATAGCTTGATTGCTAATTTCTACCCACTTTGTTAAATAGTAATCAAGATAGCCTATCTCTCATGGTCGAAGGTAACCTGTAAGAGCCTTACACCCGCTTCAGCCAACAAGGCCTGCGAAAGCGCATCGGGATAACCTTGCTCATAAATTATCTCCTTTATACCCGAATTTATGAGCATCTTAGCACAGAGGGAACAAGATTGGTGAGTGCAATAGATCGATGCTCCCCCGACGGCGATACCATGCAGAGCAGCCTGAATAAGAGCATTCTGCTCTGCATGAAGACCGCGGCAGAGTTCATGCCTTTCGCCCGAGGCCACGCCCTGGGCTTCGCGAAGACAGCCAACCTCATAGCAATGCTTAACGCCGGATGGTGCACCATTATATCCGGTTGCCAATATCCTCTTATCCCTCACCAGCAGCGACCCGGTTTTCCGCCTTAAACAAGTCGATCGCTCGGCAACTTGCTTGGTGATATTAAGAAAGTACTCATCCCAGGATGGCCTCGCATCGTTGGAAAGCCGTTGTCCTTGATGTAAGTCCTTCCCCTCAACATCTGGCTTTATGCTCATCTTATTTCCTCGTTGGCCTATAGTCTCAGGGATTGCAGCTCGCTTTTTGATAACAAATAGTAAGCTACCCATCTCTCTGATTTAGATTAAACCTGGCAAAAGAATAATTAATCACGTAAAGGACGTAGCTCCTTTTATGCATTCTACATTGATAAGGTTTGCCAGTCTACCCCTAATACTTCACCTGATGGAAAGTTTGAAACTAGACAAAGCCACTGTATAAGGAGGGACGTTGCTCAAATAATACAAATTCTTGGACGGAAAAATAACTTCTCTATAAGAGACTAGCAGAGTACCCCGTCCTTTGGACGGGGAGGTTCATTCTTTAGCGTTTAAGCTTTATTAACATCGGCATAGATCGAATGCATAGCGCACATCCGCTTGACCTCGTCCCTGACCTTCCTCAGGGTAACTTTATTTCCCATGCCTTCGAGGGTATCGGCAATGAGGTGTGCGAGGTGACGCGTTTCTTCCTCTTTTAGGCCGCGCGTCGTTATCGCGGGCGTGCCCAGGCGAACGCCACTCGTTACTGCAGCGCTCCGGGTTTCGAACGGGATTGTATTTTTATTGGCGACTATTCCGACCGAACCGAGCACCCGCTCGGCATCAAGTCCGGTTATCCCTTTATTTGTTAGATCCACGAGCAAGAGATGAGTATCGGTACCGCCCGAGCATATTCTAAACCCCCGCTCCATTAGAGCGGCAGCCATCGTCCTGGCGTTTTTCACAATCTGCTCTGAGTAGACCTTAAACTCTTTAGTCATCGCCTCTTTAAAGCAGACCGCCTTGGCGGCGATGGTATGCATCAAGGGACCGCCCTGCGTTCCCGGAAATACCGCTTTATCCAGGGCCTTACCGTACTTCTCGCGTGCTAGGATTAACCCCCCACGTGGGCCACGCAGTGTTTTATGGGTCGTGCTGGCGACGACATCGCTGTACGACACCGGGCTCGGGTGAACCCCGGCGGCAACCAGGCCCGCGAAATGGGCCATATCGACCATAAGATACGCCTCAACCTCGTCGGCTATCGATCTGAAAGCTTCAAAATCGATAATCCTTGGGTAGGCGCTTGCGCCAGTTACTATCATGCGGGGCTTATGCCGTAAAGCAAGCCTGCGAATCTCCTCATAATCAAACCTTTCCGTCTTCGGATCAACGCCGTAGGCGATGAAATTATATATCTGGCCGGAAATATTAGCCGGGCTTCCATGCGTCAAGTGACCGCCATGCGGAAGCATGAGCCCCATCACCGTATCACCCGGCTTAAGCAGTGCAAGGTAGATAGCAGTGTTGGCTTGCGCCCCGGAATGCGGCTGAACATTGGCATATTCGGCCCCAAAGAGCTCCATTGCCCTCTTACAAGCAATATCCTCGGCCGTATCGACAAACTCACACCCTCCATAATAGCGCTTTCCTGGGTAGCCTTCAGCATATTTATTGGTCAATACTGATGCCTGCGCTTCAAGCACCGCCTTGCTTGCATAGTTTTCCGACGCGATGAGGTCGAGCGTGTTCTGCTGCCGGGCCAACTCGTCTCGAATTATCTGCCATATTTCTGGATCGCTTGCCCTTAAATTCATTCACCCACTCCTGATCGTTCCTCAATAGCACTTATTTTATTGACCCTTATAGCGTGCCTTCCGCCCATAAAGTCGGTATTCAGCCAAATCCTCAATATTTCCTTGGCAACAGCCGGGCCAATAATGCGTTCTCCAACCGTCAGCACGTTGGCATCATTGTGTTCGCGACTGAATCTGGCTGATATGGGGTCGCTGCAATTTGCAGCCCGTATGCCCCTTACCTTATTGGCGGCAATAGCCACGCCAATCCCGGTGCCGCATACGATCACACCCCGGTCAAACCCGCCGGCGGCGACCTTTCGGGCAACCCGCTCGGCAAAGTCGGGATAATCCACTGAATCCTCGCCGTTTATAGTACCGATATCTAAAAACTCGATGCCTTCCTGCCGGAGAACCTCCTTCAGTTCTTCCTTTAAGGCATACCCGGCATGATCAGCACCTATTATGACCTTCAACTAAACTTACCGCCCTTCCTTAGCTCACTATTAAAAAAGCCTTCTTTTGAAGGATACTCTGCCGGTCACAGCCTTGTAAAGAAGTGTGGGTCTGAGATTCTTCGGTCGCTACCGCTCCCTCAGAATGACAGAAAGGCTATTAGCTAGTAGTTAGTAGTTCATAGAGTGGTACTTATCCACACGCTCCTTAGCTGTAAGAAATAGGAAGTTAGTAGTTCATAGAGTAGTGCCCACATCTCTTACCCACATTGATACGCCCCATAAATGGGGCAACTACTGGGTGGACACAAGGTCCACCCCTACAGCACTGGGTAACTCTTTCTACACCTTCTACCCACTCATTGGCCAGTGGCCATTGGCTCCTTGGCTAACTACCCACACTCTGCAGCACTGCAGCACTGCAGCACTGGGTAACTATTCCTATATCTCTTACCCTCATCAACATTGGCACATTAGCACCTTGGTACCTCAGACAGTACCCACATCTCTTACCCACATCCCTGGACCCCGGTCCCTAATCACCCATTCACCGATTCACCGATCTTCTGCGATTCAGCTTCGCCTTTAATTCATCCCAGGATATAAATCCCTCTCGTACGAGCTTTGGCTCACTCGAAGAGAGATCAAGTACGGTTGATTCAACGCCCAGCTTAGCTTCTCCACCATCTACTATGTATGAGACGCGACCCCACAGACTTTCCTTGGCTTCAACGGCGTTTCTTGGGCTAGGCCGCCCTCCGATATTGGCGCTTGTGGTTGCCAGTGCTACCCCAACCAACCTTATCAACATCCTTGCAACCGGATTATCCGGGCACCTTATACCGACAGTATCGCCACCAGCGGTAACCTCGGCTGGCACCCTGGGTGATTTCTTAAAAATCAAGGTCAGAGGTCCTGGCCAGTACTCATTCACCAAGCGCTCTGCCAACCTGCTAATATGGGATGCATACTCGTAGGCATCTTTAGGGTCCGCCACAAGAAGTACCAGAGGTTTATCTGCCGGGCGCTCCTTTACCCGGAAAATCTCCCGTACCGCCCCTGGGACTAGAGGGCTTGCCCCTACGCCATAGACAGTATCCGTTGGAAAAACGACCAGTTTTCCTTCCCTTGCCATAGCAGCGACCGGAATAAGGTCCTCTTCTCTCGGGCTCTCCGGGTCTACCGTAACAATTCTCGTTTGCTGCGGTTTCAAAGCGAACACACTTACACCCTTCTCGCCTTAACTATCCGTTCGATTCCTTGATAATCATCCCTCACACCAACGTGAGTAAAATGACCAGTACCGTTACATAAGGCAACGACCTCGGCTGCCTGGCCAAACCCAATTTCCATTAGGAGCACCCCGCCTGGCGTTAAAAAACCGGGGGATTGCCCAATAATGGCGCGATAAAAATCAAGGCCATCCTCCCCGCCATCCAGCGCCAGTTCAGGCTCAAACTGGACCTCCCTTTGAAGGGAACTTAGCTCGCCGCTTGGAACATACGGCGGATTTGAGACCACCATATCGAGTCGGCCTCTAAGGCTTTCAAGGCTGCTGAATAAATCGGATTGGATTACCTGAACCCGGGTGGAGAGCCGGTTCTGGTGAGAGTTTTCCCTTGTCAGTTCAATCGCTGCTGGCGATATGTCGGTTGCAAAGACAGACGCACCGCCATATTCTTGAGCGATGCTTAAGGCAATGGCACCGGTGCCGCAGCCAACGTCTAGAACAAGCCTTGGACCACCAAGTGATCTAAGCTCTGTCAACGCTTCTTCTACTAAAAGCTCGGTCTCTGGTCTGGGAATTAGCACGTTCTCCCTACATACCAGATCAATGTGCCTGAACTGCTGGTGTTCGAGAATATATTGAAGTGGTATCCCACTCAACCTCTTAGCGATAGCCGACTCAATAAATTCATGTTCGGGCGCGCTTAGGCTACGCTCCCTACTTAGATAAAGCTCTGTCCTCGCCAGCCCGGTTGCATCGCCGATAATCCTTTCGGCCTCAACCCGAGCATTGAATAAAGAGCCACCCTCCAACTGAAGGGCGGCCCAACCAATTGCCTCTCCGATGGTAAGGGTTTTCACAGCAGCCATTAAACCACCTGCTTTAGCTTCTCCGCTCTATCAGCTGCCGCTAGCGCATCTATGATCTCATCGATCTCGCCTTCAAGAACCACTGGCAGGTTATGGATTGTAAAGGAGATGCGGTGATCGGTAACTCTTCCCTGCGGGAAATTATACGTCCTGATTCGCTCGCTACGATCACCCGTACCGACCTGCAGGCGCCTCGTTGCGGCAAGCTCCGCCTGCTGCTCCTCCATAAGCTTTTCATAGAGCCTTGCCCTTAGAATGGTCATGGCGCGTTCCCTGTTCTGTATCTGGCTCTTCTCATCCTGGCACGACACAACCATACCCGTAGGCAGGTGGGTTACACGGACCGCGGAATCGGTGGTGTTTACAGACTGACCACCCGGCCCGCTGGACCTAAAGACATCTACCTTAATATCATTTGGATTGGTCTCAACTTCGATCTCTTCTGCTTCTGGAAGTACGGCAACGGTTACAGTTGAGGTGTGAATCCTTCCGCCCGATTCGGTCACGGGGATCCTCTGAACCCGGTGCACTCCAGATTCATACTTTAGCCTGCTATATGCTCCATCGCCCTTAACTTCAAAAATTACCTCCTTGAAGCCACCCATATCCGATGGGCTCGAGCTTAAAAGCTGCGTCCTCCAACCGTGCGATTCTGCATAGCGGCTGTACATTCGATAAAGCTCCCCGGCAAAAAGACTTGCCTCATCGCCACCAGCGCCCGCCCTGATCTCAACAATGATGTCCTTCTCGTCATTGGGATCCTCTGCAACGAGCAAGAATTTTATCTCTTCTTCAACCTTCTCTCTTTCCTCACTCATCGTGCGAAGTTCGGTGCGGAGAAATTCCTGCATCTCGAGGTCCTTCTCTTCCTTAATCATATCGCCAGCATCAGCAATCCCCGCTTCAAGCTCTTCCAATCGCTTGATAAGATTAACAAGGGGTGTCATCCCGGCGTGGACCTTTGCATACTCGCGATACTTACTCTGATCGCTTAAGACCGCCGGGTCGCTTAATTTCTCCGTTATTTCGTTGTACTTATTTAAGTATTCTTGCAATTTCTTAAGCATGATATCTCACCTGTTACGTCTGTAACCTTATCAATTATAATTGAAGAGCAAAAACCAGTAAACATGAATGTACCGGTGAATCGGTGAACCTATTCACCGATTCACCCACTTTCTCCTCTTCCTCCTGCACGGCAGCCTTAATCCCTTCCGCCTCCAGGACTTTGTTTAGGGCATGGATTGCAACCTCAAGCTGGGACTCATCGGGTTTTTTGGTCGTCAATTTCTGGAGCATAAGCCCCGGCGCCATTACGGCCTTCATGAACCTCGAATTGCTATACCTAGCTGCGACCCGGGTCACCTCATATGATATCCCGGCAACCAATGGGATCAAGGTCAGCTTCCCGGCAACCCTTGTCAAAACATCCGTAGTCGGCAGAAATGAGAAGCTGAATATAGCTACGACCATGACGATTAGCATGAAGCTCGTACCGCATCGCACGTGAAGTGTGCTATATCTTGCCGCATTCTGTGGCGTCAACCCTTCGCCGGCCTCATAGGTATGAATAATCATATGCTCTGCCCCGTGATACTCAAAGACGCGCCTGATATCGCTCACCCTGGATATCACCAAGATATAAAGGATAAATATGGTTATTCTAAACAGGCCCTCGATAAAAGCGAACAGAAAACGGTTATCAATTAATGTGCTGGCTGCTTTAGTTAAGTAAAAGGGAAGGATCATGAAGAGGCCGACTACGAAGGCAAACGCCAGCATTAATGTCCCCACCATCTGTTTCGGGGTGATCTCTTCCTCTGTCTCACCAAGCGCAAGGTTAGCCGAAAGAGATATTGTTTTTATTCCGAGAATAAAGGTCTCTATCAGAACGACAATACCCCTGAAAAGGGGCTTTTTAAAAATTGACCAGCGCTCGCTGATGGACTTAAAGCGCTCACCGGTGTCGGTTATGTTACCATCGGATGTTCTTACGGCCAGGCTCCAATACTTTGGGCCTTTCATCATAACGCCCTCAATAACCGCCTGGCCTCCGAAAAGTGTTTTGGCCATAATTTATTCATCGGTCGCTACTATCAAGACTTAAGCATCAACACGTGATAAAGCTACCAGGCTCTCCTCCTTACCTTGTTGCCTCTTCATTAACTTCTGCTTTTTCTGTCTCCGATTCGGTTACCTCAAGACCGTACTTCTTCTGAAAACGCTGTACCCTGCCACCGCTATCGACAAGCTTTTGCTTTCCGGTGTAGAACGGGTGGCACTTTGAGCAAAGTTCTATCTTCAGCTCTGACCTGGTCGAGCGGGTTATAAAGGTTTCACCACAAGAACAGGTTACCTTTGATTCGATATAATCAGGATGAATGCCCTTCTTCAAGCGTTACACCTCCAAAAAAATAGTTCACAGCACATCGGAACACTGCTGCCGTGAACTCTTAACCTCGGCTAAACTGTACTAATGTTAGCACAACAAACCAGAATTGACAATAAAAAGCCGGTAACCCGGTGGCCCACATCTCTTACCCACACTCTGCAGCACTGCAACACTGCAGCACTGGGTAACTATCCCCACACTCTCGACCCACATCCCTGGTAACCCGGTCACCTGATCACCGGTCTTTTACCTTGACTTTGCAATCTGCATCAGGAATTCCTGGTTTGATTTGGTCTCCTTCATTTTATCGATAAGAAGCTCAATCGCTGCCCCGGGATCAAGTGCGTGCAGAACCCTCCTAAGCTTCCATATAAGCTGTGCCTCATCAGACGGCAGTATAAGTTCTTCCTTCCTCGTACCGGACTTCTCAATATCAATAGCCGGGAATACTCTCTTATCAGCAAGTCGTCTATCAAGATGAAGTTCCATATTGCCAGTACCCTTAAACTCCTCAAAGATGACCTCATCCATTCGGCTGCCGGTTTCAACAAGCGCAGTAGCGAGAATCGTCATGCTGCCGCCGTGCTCGATATTTCGCGCGGCACCAAAGAACCTCTTTGGCGGGAATAGCGCCGTTGAATCAACGCCGCCTGAGAGAATTCTTCCGCTGGCCGGAGTAGTTAAATTATAGGCCCTTGCTAGCCTCGTGATACTATCGAGCATGATAACAACATCGCGCTTGTGCTCGACCAATCTCTTTGCCCTCTCGAGCACGAGCTCGGCAACCGCAACGTGGTTATCGGCCGGTTGGTCGAAAGTCGAGCTTACCACTTCACCCTTGATGGAGCGCTCCATATCGGTTACTTCTTCCGGCCTCTCATCAACAAGAAGCGCCATCATATGTACTTCGGGATTATTTGTGGTTATTGCATTTGCAATCTGTTTTAATATGGTGGTCTTTCCAGCCTTAGGTGGCGATACTATCAGACCCCTCTGCCCTTTTCCAATCGGGGCAGTAAGATCGATAATTCTAGTCGTTACATCCTGCGGTCGGGTTTCGAGGCGAAACCTCTCGTTAGGATATATCGGAGTTAATGACTCAAATTGCGCACGCGAGCGTGCCAGCTCTGGTTCTACCCCATTCACTGCTTCAATCCTAAGCAGCGCATTATACTTCTCGGTATCTTTTGGCGGTCTCACCTGGCCCTCGACCTCATCGCCGCGCCTTAAGCTGAAGCGTCTGATCTGCGACAAGGAAACGTAGATATCGCCCTCACTTGGTAAATACCCCTGGGCCCTTAAGAAGCCATAGCCCTCGCCTAATATATCTAGGATCCCTTTCTTCACGAGAAGCTTCTCTTCTTGCAGCTCTTCCGTTACTTGGGTCCTGGGCTCAAACCTTTCCTCGACCCTTGATTTAGCAATCTTAGGCTCTACAATAGCGGTAGTAGATTCCGCTCCTCTGTTTGGGTTTGAAGCGGTAGCTCCTCTGCCGGAATCTGAATTTCCGCCGTGCCCTCGCTGCGCCTCGATAATCGCATCGATTAGTTCGTTCTTTCTCAGGGTAGAAACACCGCTGATGCCCAACTTAGATGCAATTGGCCTTAACTCCATCAAAGTCTTTGATTTTAGTCGTACTCTATCCACTTTTTCACCTTCTTTACTAACCTAAAAATGATCTTCGTATTAATTCTGATGTTGGGCGTCCTTTATTTCATTGATGATGCGGTCTCCTGAAGTGTCTTCCAATCCTCGAGGAATTTCTTGATTCCAGTATCTGTAAGCGGATGCTTTACCATTGCTTTTAATATACTATACGGAACTGTTGCTATATCTGCGCCCGCTAACGCGGATTGGATTACGTGGAGAGGATGCCTAATACTGGCTGATATGATTTCCGTATTGATACCATAAATATCATAGATTGAAACGATGCTGTCAAGTATTTCAACACCATCATGCCCTATATCATCTAGACGACCGATAAACGGGCTAACATACGCTGCACCGACCTGGGCCGCCAACAGCGCCTGATTAGCGGAGAAGATGAGGGTCATATTTACTTTAATCCCCTCCGAATTCAGGATTTTAGTTGCTGCAAGCCCCTCTTCCATCATCGGAATTTTTATAACGATATTTGGAGCGATCGCAGCGAGTTCTCGTCCTTCTTGGACTATTCCATCCCTCGTCAAGCTTACAGCTTCAGCGCTTATTGGACCATCCACAATCGATGCAATCTCGGCTATCGAGGATTTAAAATCTCCTCCTTCTTTGCTATAGAGCGAAGGATTGGTTGTCACACCGCTAATAATACCAAGAGAATACACCTCTTTTATGTGGTCAATATTAGCAGTGTCGATAAAGAGTCTCATATATGCCTCCTGAGAAAGTTAAAATTCATCCACCTGGTGTTTTGGAGAAGCGGGTGCTAGGTCTTCCTGCTTAATAACGGATAGGGCATTCACGCCCTTACCTTCGGGCGGACCTAGCACGTGATCTAAAACCTCCTCTAGAACTGCGGTTATCGTTGTATCGAGGTTATGGCTGGAGAGCACCGGTATGCAATATTCTTCTGCTAATTCCTCGATATATTTTCCTATCTTTCTTATCAATTCAAAGTTCTCGCGGTAACGCTCAAACGGCCTTAATCCTTCGGTCCGTAACTCCCTGATATAGAAGTGGCTTCGATGCAGATCTTCATCATCGACTGTGATAATCATCGGTACTATAAAGGCTTTTTCGCACAGGGAACTATTTATAAAACCGGGAACTACATGGGCGCCCTCAATGATGACATTAAGCCCTTCCCTGATAGCTCTATCGATAACAGCCCTTATTCCAACGGCAACAACCTTGACCTGCTCACAAAATCCAGCAATTAATGGGTCCTCCTCAAGTGATTGGTTAACCGCCTTCCAGGCCAAAAACGTGGACTCGTGAAGCGCCGGCATCAGGTCTTTGGAAAAGATGGCCCGCATCACCTCTCTAAGTGAATCGGTGGCTACTATGTGTGTAATTCCCAGGCGATGAGCCACCTCTGTTGCAATTGTCGATTTACCAACGCCGGTCGTTCCGCCGATTAATACCACCATCGGACGGTCTAGATTTAAAAGTGCCTGCCAGCGCACGTATGTATCCGCGTACCCCTTACCTTCATGTAAGAGGAGTAGCTGGTAGACTACTTCCTTTAATTCATCCACCTTTATAGAGAACCTGCCGCTATCCATCAAATGCTGCTCTATCAACCTGGCAATCTTGTAGGAACGGCTTGGTGGAAGCCCGGTCGCCATTAAAGATGAGGACATCAATCCCTTAGAGTAAGGCAAGCCATGCTTATCATCGCTTATAATTATCTGACGGCGATTATCGCTACCTTTTATCAACTTTCTTCCGCCTCATAAAATTAGTTCTGGCCCTATCGCCAACCCAGTTAACAAGTTCTTCAAGCTCTCCGTCTCCCCCGATTGTCACCGGCAAATTATCTAAATATATAACTTCCAGACCGAGATCTAAACCTATACTTGTCACTACATCTACTGCAGCCGCTTTTAACTCGGTTAAAAGCGTTGTAAAATTACCTTTTGCAGACTCGATCTCCCTTCTTAAAACCTTTCTGTTCGAAAGATTATTGCTTACCCCAACTACCTTGGCGCCATACATCTTTTCCAGATGGCCGATAATTTTGCCCTTCATAGAGGCAGGAGAGGTGGTGGTCAAGAAAACCCTCTTATTGGCAATCGGATGTAATGGCTTCGGTCTGAAGATCGTGTGAACGATTTTAGTTTCCGGCTTAATCTTCCTAACTGCTCTATCAATCCGCTCAATCTTATCCCTATCCGCTAAAGGAGGCTCGCACATTGAAAGTATGACCAAATCCGATAGCAACACCCTATACGTTCCAAAATAGCCTGCAACATAGTCTATGGGTTGATCGGCCCCGACCGTTAATACGTAGGCATCAGCTGATACCGGGGGAAGCGCCGATCCAGACCCCTCAAGAACAACAAAATCCATGTCAAGCTCATTTGCAAGTCTGGCGCCAGCGGCAACATTCGATACGAATGGTTGCCCTGCGAGGCCGCCGCCACAGCGCCTACAACCTATTGCCGTAATACGGCTCGTTAAAGCATCTTCCAAATAATCCGATGCAGCGTGCTTGCCCTCTCGAGCCAGGCGTAAAAGGTATTCGGGGCTTAATTCAATCTTGTCACCAGCAATCACTTCCGGAGCTTGCGGTCCACCACGTCCCATAGCGATGACGCCTGGTCTAAAGCCCTCCTCATCTAAACGACGGCAAATAAACCCCGCAAGTGCAGTTTTGCCGACTCTCTTGCCGGTTCCAATCACGCCAAGCGAAGGTTTTTCGAGAACATCCTGGAAGGCAGGCGGATAGAACCAGAAATCCGCACCGATATACGGTATCCCCTTAGTTAAGACATGGCTCGCATAGAAAAATCTCTCCGCATATCCGATGACTGGTTCATCGCTTAAATCCACCACCATTTCCGGCTTAAACCTATCGATGGCTACCATTATTCCAAGCAATGCATCAGATTCCTTAATAATTGGGCAGCCAAGGTCATCAAAGTCCCCTTTTTCAGATATCTTTTCAAGGCCCCCAACAAATACCGCCCCAACTACATTGTAGTTGTACTGCTTATCCAGAATCTCAAGCGCAGATTTAATGACCGGGGGATAATGTTCACCATCGATTAAAACGATAACCCGGGTTATATAAGGCCACCTCCAGTTACCGATCCTGCCTCAATTCTCTCCCATTTACAGTACTTTCGCTCAGCGCATGAAAAATCGGCTATGAGTTCTTGCGTGCTATACGGATACTTCCTGAAAATCTGCACGCTATCGTTCTCGTCGATCTGTATGATATTGTAGCAAGGTTTTGTTCTTCCCCTCAACCTAAGGCTAGATGCCGTACCGGCATTTATAACAACTAGATTTTCCAAATGCCAAACATAAGGTACGTGCTTATGCCCGCAGAGAACAAGATCGACCCCACATTGAATCAGCACTTCTAGGAGATCTCCGGCATCGTAAATCATGCTGCGCTCCCGCCCAGTACCGGGTACTGGCAACAGGTGATGATGGAGCGCGAGTATTTTAAAGGAACCATCGCCCCTAAAAGCTTCTTCTAACCACCCGTACCGCTCTCTACCTATCCTACCATTATCTAAATCAGGTTCACTTGAATCAGTACCGACAACCATAATACGATCAAAAGCCAGCACTCTATCCCTCTGTCCAAAAAGCTCCTCGAAGTGTACGTACCCGACATTCCTAGAATCGTGATTGCCCGGAACAAAAAGGCGCCTCTCGCATTCCAGCATCGATAGAAAAGCTTGCGCCGTGGTGTATTCCTGTCTGAAGCCAGCATCGGTTAAATCCCCGGTACAGATCACAATATCCGGTTTTAGCTCATTTAGCTCTTCAATAGTTCTACTCATCAGATTTGGAATAAAGTATTGCGAGCCAATATGAAGATCGGAGATATGCGCAATGGTTATCGGGACTTCGCCGGCCATAGAGCCTTCCATTCCTTTCAATAATTGTATCACCCACAGGTGAAGTAGCGGATTCCTGGTGAAGGTAACGACCTTATGAGGATAAATCACAAGAAAAGCGATTTAGAAATCCCTTCTTGCCTCTACTAGCCTCTCCACAAGCCACCGGATTATTGCAGTAGATACAACTACTAGTATAGAGCACAATAATCCTCGTCAAATTCAATTTTAGTCCCTAAGTATTTTACCATCTTAATATCGGCAGAAATAACGATTATCTTTACTACTGGCACGGCGTCACGGAAACTCTCTACCAATATCAAGAACCCAGTACATTTACGCGTGGGCTCATCGAAATACGGCAGTGTCGCTTGCATAACTCTTTGTTTCTATGTCCCCTTAAAATTCGAATTTACACGCGGCACACCATAATATACCGTAATCCACATTGCGATGCCACCGTAATAATTACGACTGAATCTAGGAGTAGCTTTTTTCTCAGGGAACTATCTACCGATAAATCGATGTCTCAGATTAGCTGGAATAAGCAGATCGGTTAGGTTGAGCTTCCCGGTTCGGAAGAACCGCCAAGTAAGCCCAAGAATGATGGCTCTCCACATTCTACTAACTCCGGTTTGTCCTCTATTTTACTCGAATCAGCTACTAGGTCAACTGCTCTTGGTAGTTTTAAGATATAACTTTAGTTACTTATTCTCTAGAAGGAACTACTACTCTGAAACGACTTTAATATTCCCTGTACTTGAAAGTTTGGAAACTTCAGTAAATGCGCCTTCGCGCCTGAGTAGGATAGAGACCTTGCTATCGCCTACCTGTAAGTTATCAAGCTCAACCCTATTCAACCACCTGGGAAGAACCGGGTTCTTGGCATATACGATATTTTTTGAAGCGTCCGGGAAAATTCCGAGCATCGCCTGAAGCATTAAAAACACACTGCCCGCCGCCCATGCCTGTGGGCTACAGGAGACCGGATAGCTTACCGGCCAATTTGCACCCCTGCGAGTGAAGCCGCAGAAGAGTTCGGGAAGCCTGTAGTAGGTATGGTGAATTGCCGCGTCGAATAGCGCGCTCGCGAGTATAGTCGCCTCTTCATTGAAACCGTATGCCTTCACCCCATATATTATCATCGAATTATCATGTGGCCAGACACTGCCGTTATGATAACTCATCGGATTATAGATTTTAGCGGCCTTGCTAACCGTCCTTATGCCCCAACCCGAGAACATATCCGGTTGCATTAGCCGATTTACTACCTGCCCGGCCTTACTCTCATCTATTATCCCGCTAAACAAGCACTGACCAACATTTGATGTCACTGTAGCAACTTGCTTTTTATTGCCATCGAGAGCCATCGCGAAAAACCCCTCCTCTGATAGCCAGAACGTCTCGTTAAATTTATCTTTTAGCTCGCTAGCTTGGCATTCTAGCTCTTGCGCGCGCTCATCCTCCCCAATATCCCTGTAGTACCGTGCGATGTCCATTTTTGCCCGGTACAGATACCCCTGAACCTCACATAGGGCAATCGGTGGCTCTGCTAGCTGACCATCCGCATGGGCTACTGCGTTCCAGGAATCCTTCCATCCCTGGTTTATAAGACCTCTTTTGGAGTGGCGTTTATATTCAATAAAGAGGTCACCGTCAACATCGCCATAATTATCAATCCAATACAAGCAGAGCTCGATGTTGGGTCTTATCTCTCTCATAAACTCCAGATCATTAGTCCACTTATAATACTCTGCAGCAAGAATTAGAAAGAGCGGTGTTGCATCTACGGTGCCGTAGTACGGCGTATGCGGTATCTCCTTTAAGGTTGCGAGCTCACCCTCCCTAATTTCGTGAAGGATTTTACCTGGCTCTTCATCCTTCCAGTAGTTTACCTCCTTGCCCTGGAATTTGGCGAGAAATCTGAGGGTTTCTTTTGCGGGTTTGGTAGTAAGTGAGAGTACCTGAATAGCGGTGGTAAGGCTATCCCTGCCAAACGGCGCCACGTACCATGGCAACCCGGCATGAAATATCCTCCCTTCTGGGTGGTTTGCAACAAGCGCCCGTATATCACTTATGCCCCTATTCATTACGCTATTGAAAAGCTCATTATCCGTGAAAATGCCGGTTATTTGGTCCTCCCAGGCGGCATACGAAGATCTCAGATCCGCGACTGCCGCGTTAAAGACAACCGTTTTCGCCTCACTGGAGCCGATTATCGGCAGTACATTATAGTTAAAGACTTGCCGTCCACCCGGCTCAATAGTGATACGATGCCGTATTATGGTTCTGTTTAAAACCGTTTCGATTGAATCGGGCTTGAAGGGAAGGTTTATCTTCGTCTGCCTGAATATGTCATCCTCTCCAAGATAGGCAAAGATCAATTCGTTTTCGATAAGTTTCGGGTAAAGTAGCTTTCCCCGCTTTTGCCTTCTCATCCCTCTAACCTCGAAGATATCGGCAAAATCGGCATCAAACGCGAAGGCAAGTTCGAGATCTACTGGAAACGGGTTGTAATTCTTTATCCTGATTCGCTCATGAAGACCTCCAGATATGACTCTGAGGCGCCTTACATTTAAGGTCTCCTGGGGGATTATAAGCCTTTTGCCATCACGAAAATCCGCATTGGTAAGCTCAATGTGGGCAAGGTAATCTCGCTCTGCAGTTGAGGAGAGCAATATCGGGGTTCGCCCATTGACCATAAACTCGAAATTGCTTAAGAAACGCGTATCCTTATGGTAGAGCCCTAATCCACTGGTGTTATTTGAAGGAATATTTCCCTCGCTATTGGTAAAGAGAAAGTAATCGCCCTCTTTTATTGCTAAACGGCGTTCTCTTATATCTACAATGATAAAAGGGATTCCTTCGTTTAATATTCGATTTGTCGCCTCAACTTCGACATAAAACTCTTCACCCTCAGGACTTACAATCTTCCGCAACAAATCCTCCCGTATAGAAATATCCTTATCCTAGATAACTTTATCGATGTCCGCTTGCATGCCGACGACCCGCGCACCTCTAAGGTCGAATTCCACCGGCTGAATCGTATAACCTTGATTTCGGTCTTTAAGCAACCCCCGAATTTGCTCATAGAATTCTCCCTCACCGGCTTTTTCGACGATGCATATCAGGCTTGGGCCGGCACCACTGAGCGCAATACCAACGCCACCCAGACAGCTAACGCCCCGTATCATATCCACTAGCCCCGGTATAAGTGGAGCTCGATAAGGCTGGTGAAGCTTATCCTCCATAGCCTCCCTAAGTAGGTCGGACCTGCCGGTCAGCAAAGCGGAGACCAACAGGCTGGATCGGCCAATGTTAAACACGGCATTTGATATTGATATGCTACTTGGTAATACAGCCCTCGCTTTTTCGGTTTCAAGCATGGCGTTTGGAATTAGAAGGACTGGTCTCAGGTTGTCTGACGGCCTATAGGAGACAGCGTTATAGCTGGAACCAGCCTGATAGCAGATGGTAAAACCACCAAAAATAGCCGGCCCGACATTATCTGGGTGCCCTTCAATCTTCGTGGCCAAATCGAATACTTCATCTTTTGATAGCTTTGCGCCCGAGATCTCATTTGCCGCCGATATACCACCAACAATTGCCGTTGAGCTGCTACCAAGGCCGCGACCAATAGGAACACCGTTCTCAATACCTATACTAAGCCCCTTAAACCTATAGCCAACCTCATCGAAAAGACGTTTTGCAGATATAAAAACCAGGTTCTTATCATCCGTGGGAAGGTTTAAGCCACCGCCATGCATTAATTCAATCTCCAGGCCGTTATCAATCTCAGACACTTTAAACCGGTTGTAGAGATTTATAGCTATTCCTAAAACATCGAAACCGGGACCTAAGTTTGCCACTGTTGCAGGGACTACTACCTCAACCAATCTTTACCTCTTCTGCCAGTCCATTTTGCTCAATATTGCATGCCAAATTACCGATTGCCTAGTTATTAATCGGATTTTGGCGCCAACGCTTTAAGCCTGATCTTATCGATCATGAAATAAAGCGATTACTCTCTCTACGGCGGGTAAGGTCGCTTCAGCCTCAACCAGCTTTCCGCCTGTTTTTATCGCGGTATCTGGGTCCTTCAGGCCATGCCCGGTAAGAACGCAGACAACCATTGATCCTCTAGCAACCCTGCCCTCGTTCACCATCTTTATTAAACCGGCTACAGATGCTGCTGATGCCGGCTCTGCAAATACTCCTTCAGTAGAGGCGATAAGCTTATATGCTTCAAGTATCTCCTCATCGGTTACCATATCAATGAAGCCGCCTGAATCCTGGGAGGCAGATACCGCCTCCTGCCACCTGGCCGGGTTACCGATTCTTATAGCGGTCGCAATTGTCTCGGGATGGTCAACCGGGTGGCCGAGGACGATCGGGGCCGCGCCAGCCGCCTGAAATCCGATCATCTTTGGCAACCTATCGATCTTACCGGCCGCGGCATAATCCTTAAAGCCTCTCCAGTAGGCGGTGATGTTTCCGGCGTTACCCACCGGGATAGAAAGGTAATCCGGGGGGTCGCCAAGAACGTCACAGATTTCAAAAGCCGCCGTCTTCTGGCCCTCAATCCGGTAGGGATTGAGCGAGTTTACCAGGGTCATCGGGTGTTCTTCGGCGAGCTCTCTTACAATTTTCAAGGCTGCATCGAAATTACTCCTTATCGTAACTACGACCGCTCCATGCATGAGGGCCTGGGAAAGCTTGCCCATGGCAATCTTTCCCTCTGGTATAAGTACTATGCATTTTACCCCGGCCCTAGCGGCATAAGCCGCTGCCGAGGCACTCGTATTGCCTGTCGAAGCACATATTACGGCCCTCGATCCTTCCTCTAAGGCCTTGCTTATCGCAACCGTCATACCCCTATCTTTAAAGGAGCCGGTGGGATTCAATCCTTCATATTTAAAGTAGACATTGCAATCAACCTGCTCGCTTAATTTAACTGAACGAATAAGGGGTGTATTACCCTCAAGAAGCGTACAAATCGGTGTTTCATCAGTTAAAGGCAGAAAATCAGAATATTCCGCAAGCAATCCATACCAAGCCATCTTTAACCTTCCACTCTTATAACATTACATATTTTATTTACAACATCGAGCTGTCCAATTTTTTTAAGAGATTCACGCAGGTTTCGCTCCTTTACCGCGTAAAAGACAAATACAAGCTCGGCGCAACCCCCATACGTATTCTTCTGAATAACGCTCTCGATACTTACGTTATCTTCACCAAAGACTTGTGCAATTTTGGCAAGAACCCCGGGTCTATCTACTGCATCAAGCCTCATATAATAGCGCGAGTCAATCTCGTCAATCGCCTTTACCTCTTTATGTTCAAAGCAGCTGCAGCCCGTACTGCCCATCTTCTTAAGTTTTATATTTAATACCACTTCGAAAATGTCTCCAACGATGGCGCTTGCTGCAGGTAAGCTGCCAGCGCCGGGTCCGTAGAACATAACTTCACCGACCGCATCGCCCTCGACAAAGATGGCGTTCATAACCCCGGAAACCGAGGCTAATGGGTGACTGGCCGGAATCATTGCTGGGTGAACCCTTACATCTACCCCGCACTCATCTTCCTTTGCCAGGGCAATAAGCTTAATCGCATAGCCCATTTCAAGAGCATAAGCGATATCTTCAGGCGCAATATCCATGATGCCCTCGGCATAAACCTGCTCCGCAGTAACCCTGCTGTTAAAAGCAATAGAAGCAAGTATTGCGATCTTAGCGGCCGCATCATGGCCCTCGATATCGGCGGTCGGGTCAGCCTCGGCAAACCCTTGAGATTGTGCCTCCTTAAGAGCTTTATCAAGGGGCATACCCTCTTCAGCCATCTTAGTAAGTACATAATTAGTTGTGCCATTTACTATACCCATGACGCGCTGGATCGCATTTCCCGCGAGACAGTACTTAAGCGGCCTTATAATCGGTATTCCACCACCAACACTTGCTTCAAAAAATAGATCGACGCCTTTGCTTTCCGCCAATTCAAGCAGGGAACCACCTCGGCTTGCCATCAGGGCTTTATTTGCGGTTACTACATGCTTACCGTTTTCCAGGGCCTTTTTGATAAACGAGTAGGCGGGTTCAATGCCACCGATAACTTCAACAACTATATCGATATCGGGGTGGTTAATAACCTCATAAGCATCGGTAGTTACAAGTTCGACCGGAATCCTATCCTTAAGAAGCTCAGGATATTTCTCTGCCACTAATATAACCTTGATATCAGTTCTTGCACGCTGCGAAAGCTTACTAGCTTTTGTGGTTAGGATATGGTAGACACCCGATCCTACCGTTCCAAAACCGATAATTCCAATACCGATCTGTTCTTTCATGTCTTTACCAATCCTTCTATTAGCAACTAACCCAGGCCCACGTCTAACCTTATGAGGTCGTCAAGTGTTTCACGCTTGATTATTATTCTTGCTCGCCCATCTTTAACTAGAATAACAGCGGGCCTTGGCTGGCGATTATAGTTGTTTGCCATAACATACCCGTAAGCACCAGTTGTGGGAGTGCATAGTATATCACCAACCTTCGGGTGAGGAAGTATGACGTCCTTTACTAATATATCGCCCGACTCGCAATGCTTTCCAGAAACAGTAACCACGGTATCAGGATTCTCTCCAGCCCTATTTGCAAGGATGGCCTCGTAAACCGCGCCATAAAGCATTGGTCTTAGATTATCCGACATGCCGCCATCTACGGAAACATATGTGCGAATATCTGGAATATCCTTAATTGTGCCAATCGTATAAAGGGTAATCCCCGAGTTGGCGACTATAGAGCGACCTGGCTCTACCATTATCTTTGGAATCAGTAGATTAAATCGAGCAGCTTCTCTGACAACGCCATCTATAATAACACCAGCGTATTCCTCAACAGTGGATGGCTCATCAACGGCCCTATACTTAATCCCGAGACCGCCGCCGTTATTTAGCTCATCGACTATAAAGCCCGTCCCATCTTTTACCTGCCTCACAAACTTCATAGTAAGCTCGATCGCCTTTGCATACGAGTGAAGCGCAAATATCTGCGAGCCGATATGCGCATGTATCCCCTTTAGGCTGATATTTTTAAGCTCGAGAGCTTTTTTTACCGCATGTAAGGCAATCCCGTCCTGTAAGCCAAAGCCGAATTTGCTATCCAACTGGCCTGTCTGGATATAGCTATGCACCCGTGGTTTTATCCCGGGCGTTATCCTTAAAAGAATATCCTGATCTCTATTTTTCTCAGCAGCGATCCTGCTTAATAGCTCAAGCTCCTGAAAGCTATCGACGATAACCCTACCGACATTGTTATCAAGCGCAAGCTCTAACTCCGCGGGAGTCTTGTTGTTGCCGTGGAGATATATCTTCTCCATCGGAAATCCAGCCTTAATTGCAGTATAAAGTTCACCGCCCGAAGATACATCCAACGACAAGCCCTCTTGGTTTACAATCTGGCACATGGCTATGGATGTAAAGGCCTTACTCGCGTAAATGACCTCAAAATCCCTATTTTTTTCACTGAAAGCCTTCATATACCTGCGACACTGGTCTCTAATGGTATCTTCATCCATTAAAAAAAGCGGCGTACCGTATTCTTCTGCAAGCTCAACTGTATCGCAGCCGCCAACCTCTAAGTGGCCCTGTGAATTTATCTTGGCCGTAATTGGTAAAACCAAGCAGAACCTCCTGAGAATCTGGATTTAGTTGCGAAGAGTAGTTGGCAAGCTAAGAGCTGCCAACCTGAGTAAGTGTAACATATAAAAGAAGACAAAGTCAAAGCTAACACTAGGTACTGCACAAGATCGGTGACCGGATGACCGGGTTACCAGGTGATCGGTGATTAGGTAACCGGGAATGTAGGGGCGGACCCTGTGTCCACCCTAAGGAGTAGCACATAGGTAAGATGTGGGTATCCAGTTACTCAGTGCTGCAGTGCCGTAGGGGCGGACCCTGTGTCCGCCCTGTTGCCCGATTCATCGGGCGATCTCTCACACTGCATAACACGTAGTTGCCCGATTTATCGGGCGATCTTCGATAGTGCTGCAGTTACCAATTACCAGTTGACGTGAGTAAGGGGTGTGGGTACTACTCTATGAACCACTAACTATAATAATCCCTGGATTCAAAAACTGGTATAATCTACACATTGTGAGCTATATTTGTGAGCAAAATCAAGAGCGATCGAAGGTACAAGATGATTAAAGAAAAGTTATCACTGCTTGTTAAAGAAGCCTTAGAAAAAGCGCAGCTCAAGGGAGAGCTACCAATAGAAGAGATCCCTGAGATAGCAATGGAGCACCCCAGGGAAAAAGCCCACGGCGATTGGGCAACTAACATAGCGATGATCCTTGCCGGGGAGGTAAAGATGCCACCACGCGCGGTCGCGCAGATTATCGTCATGTCGCTCGGTGATGTACGAAAGTACCTTAGTAAGATCGAGATAGCTGGCCCCGGCTTTATCAATTTTTATTTAAGCAACGAATGGCTATACGAAGTGCTGGAAGTTATAAGGCAGGAAGGTGAGAAATTTGGCCACTCCCAGGCCGGTAGGGGCAAACGGGTATTGATCGAATTTGTCAGTGCTAACCCGGTCGGGCCGATGCATATCGGCCATGGTAGGTGGGCGGCTGTCGGCGACACCCTTGCCAACGTACTAACTGCAAGCGGTTACAATGTTGAGCGGGAATTCTACATAAACGATTTTGGCAATCAGATGAATATCTTTGCGAAATCGGTTGCCATAAGATATGCTCAATTGCTCGGGTTGGATGTGCTATTCCCAGAGGATGGTTACCAGGGCGAGTACATAAAAGATATTGCGCGCGAAATCATCGCCAAAGAAGGCGATAAGTATTTAGATATCTCTAAGGAACAGCGAGAGTTAATCTTCAAGGAGAGGGCCTACCTTCAAGTACTTGAGCATCTTAAGAGAACGCTCGAAAAAATGGGCGTGATATTTGATACCTGGTTTAGCGAACGGGCACTTCACGAATCATCTGCTGTAGACAAGGCCATTGAGGAACTTAGAGAGCGCGGATTCGTCTACGATTCCGAAGGGGCGGTCTGGTTTAAGGCAACTGCTTTTGGCGAAGAGAAAGATAGGGTTCTTATCCGAGCAAATGGTGAGCCGACCTACTTTGCCGCCGATATCGCGTATCATAAGAATAAGCTCGAGCGGGGATTCAATGAAATAATAAATATATGGGGTGCCGATCATCACGGTTATATCGGCAGGATGAGGGCGGCCACACAGGCCCTTAGGTATCCTGCCGATAGGATGGAGATCATAATCGGCCAGCTCGTCAACCTGCTCAGAGGGGGTGAGCCGGTTAGAATGTCCAAAAGAACCGGAGAGATGGTCACGCTTGATGAGCTCCTTGCGGAAGTCGGGCGCGATGCAGTACGCTTCTTCTTCCTCATGCGAAGCACCGACAGCCCACTCGATTTTGATATTGAGCTTGCCAAACAAGAGTCAAATGAAAATCCGGTCTACTATGTGCAGTATGCGCATGCAAGGATATCCAGCATTATAAGGTTCGCCGAAGCTGAAGGGGTCGATCTTTCCGGAAGGGTAGATTACCGCCAGCTCGAAACAGAGCCCGAGCTGGACCTCATAAGAAAACTCGGCGAGTGGCCCGAGGTGCTCGAGAGGGCCACTCGACAGAGGGCGCCTCATCCGTTAACGGCCTACGCACAAGAGTTAGCTTCGGCCTTCCACTATTTCTACACGAAATGCCGCGTTGTTAGCGAAAATAAAGAGCTATCTGCCGCACGGATGTCACTGTCTGAGGCAACCAGGACGGTTTTGAGAAGCGTTCTTGCTATCCTTGGCGTATCCGCTCCAGAGAGGATGTAATAGGTTTAGTTGACAAAAGCATTATTAGTGAGTAAGGATAAATTTGGGGTTGCTTATTGCTCAGTATTTACTGATAATGAGTAGTAGGCTCGTAAGCTGTGCTGCATTAATAAAATAACGTGGAAGACACTAATCTAACAAAGAAGATATGGCTAGGATTTAGGAGGTATTAAATGGCAAAAAAAACAGTTAGGGTTAGAAAAAATCGGGTGGGCGTTGGCTCAGGCTTAGGCGAGCTTGAAGCTGATATAATGAGCGTTGTTTGGAGGCTTGGAAGCGCATCGGTTAAAGATGTCTTTGAGGAGCTTTATCCTGATAAGAGGTTAGCTTATACGACGATTATGACCGTTATGAGCCGTCTAGCTAATAAGAATGTTCTAAAACAGGATAGAACTGGCACCGCCTACGTATACACGCCAAACGTTAGCCAGGAAGAGATGGCTAATTCTATGATCAACCAGGTGATCGATAAAGTATTAGGCGGAAGCATAGCTCCTGTGCTCTCGTTTCTGCTAAATAAAAGCGAGATAGATGAGGGCGAAATCAAACGGATAAAACAGGCAATTCAGAAGAAGAAGAAAGAGCTGGCAAAGAAATAGATTTGGCTTATTATATCCTTAAACACTTTCCTGCCTACCGCCTCGGCTTCTCAACGAGGGTGAGTTTGGTCGTATTCTTCTTCATGCCTCTAAAGTATGTTATCTCTATGTTATCGCCGACCTCTCTCTGCCTGATCTCCGCAATAAGCTTATCCATGCTCTCTATTGGCTTACCATTGGCGGCAACAATTATATCTCGCTCCTTCAAACCGGCTTTGTCTGCCGGACTTCCCTTTTCGACTCTACTGATTACCGCACCATGCTTGACACCAAGCGTGATGTTATCCGTTACGATATCACTAACATTGTTTCCCCAGATACCCATGTATGGATGACTTGCCTTTCCCTTCTCAATCAGCTGTTCAGCAACGTCTTTTGCAGTCTCTACCGGAATCGCAAAGCCTAGACCCTCAGTAACACCACTGCTCGATATAATTAGGGTATTTATGCCGATAACCCTGCCTTTAGCATCACTCAGAGCACCGCCGCTATTCCCGGGGTTTATCGGCGCATCTGTCTGGATAAGATTGGTATATGTGGTATATGTGGTAGCTTCACTGTTCCCCTCGCCGGGAACACTGATTGTCCGATTCAACGCACTTATAATACCAGAGGTCACCGTATGCTCGAATCCAAATGGGCTACCTATTGCAACGGCAAGCTCACCAACCTGAAGTTCCTTCGTAGAGCCGAATTCAGCGACCGGTAGGCCGGTCCTATCAACCTTAATTACAGCCAGGTCCGTTTCCTTATCCGCTGCAACCAGTTTACCTGTAACTTTATCAGTTCCTATAGTGATAGATATCTCCTTTGCCCCCGATATAACGTGGTTATTAGTTAGGATGTAGCCATCCTGCCGGAATATCACGCCTGAGCCAACACCGCTTACTATATTGGAGTGGAACATGTCCTGCATCGGCTGTTTTATCCCAATATTTACTATCGATGGCTGGAGTTTTTTTGCAACTGCAGTGACCGGGCTTACCGCACCTTTTTCAACATTAATAACATTATTAGAATCACTGGCTGGCAGGTTCTGTCGTCCACTAAAGACAGCCTCAGGCGTACTGCCATACATATAAGGAATGGCAAATGTTGCGATAAGCCCGCCTAAAATAGCGCTGAAGAAAGCGACAGCAATCAGTAGAATATTACTCCTTCGGTTATGCCTTATCTCAGCTACAACTTTATCCACTTCTCCAGCATCAACGGGCCTTATATGTTCTTCAGCCTCCGATGGTGAAGGCCCGGGTATCGGATCGTTGCCTTTCTCGCCACGGTCGCTTCTTTCCTCCATGCCCTATCCTTTCCTTTCCTGTGCTTGAATTTTGCCCTTTTATCTTATAAAACAAACAGCATAAGATCAAAAAGGTAGTAATAGATGATATAAATATCCGCTCTTAGCGGGTTTTTGTTAAACTCTTGGTTGTTTTCTTTTAAAGTATAGCTCGATCTTTCGCTTTACTCTCTGTAGAGCATTATCGATCGATTTCACGTGCCGGCTTAAATCATCCGCTATCTCTTGATATGATCTACCATCAATATAGAGTGTTAATACTTGGGCTTCCAAATTGCTTAAGAGTTTACCGAAGCTCATTCTCATACTCTGCATTTCTTCACCGTTGATAACCAGATCCACCGGGTCGGCGATCTCGGTACTGGATAACAGATCAGCCAATATACGATCCGATTCATTAAAATAAATTGGCTGGTTAAGTGAGATGTATGAATTAAGCGGCAGGTGCTTTTGTCGTGTCGCCATTTTAATGGCCGTTATCATCTGTCTTGTTATGCAAAGTTCAGCAAAGACCCTGAAGGATGATTGCCTATTATCTCGATAATCTCTGATGGCTTTATAAAGGCCAATCATTCCCTCCTGGATGAGGTCATCCCGATCAGCCCCTGCAAGAAAATAGGCACGCGCTTTTACCCTCACAAAGTTTTTATACTTATCTAGGAGAAATTCTAGGGCTGCGTCGTTTCCCTCTCTGGAGGCAACGATTAATTGATTATCGGTTAAGGTTTTAAGAAAAACGCTTGGATAACATCGAGATGATTCCGTTTGAACTTGCAATGCTAGCTCTCCCCCATTATTGGTGACATGCAAGTACGTTCATCCCATCTGCCCCTCCTGCTATATAGGGCTGGCCTTTGCTGACCAAGTGGATGATCAATAACGAAATTATAGGCGTCATAACAACGTACGTCAAGAAGATAACCGCTAAGCCATAGAATGTTAGTAGGATAAAGCTGATGATTTAGCTATTCTTCACCGCTGATTATCCGCTCGAGGGCGCGCCTTATAGCACTATCGAGCCGGTCCTCTAAGCGAAATCCTACGCCTTTCTTGGGCAAACTTTTTAGGCCTCTTTCGGTTGATTCCAGCTCGGCGATTAGCTCCTGGGAGCTTTTTCGTAAAACGCCGGGCCTAAAAACAACTTTCTGCTGGCTATAATCGGAGGTCGCAACGATAATATCTCCATCATAGCCGGACTTAAACGCCATCCGCTCTATCATCTCATCGGCCGTTTCCCCAGCTTTTGTAAACCAGACGTTAATACCGAGAATTTTGGCACGGTGGCGGCCACGTAGATGCGTTTTTGCAGCATCAAAAACGAGCACGATATCGTAATCATTAAGCGCTTTTAGAGTTGCAAGGTCTTCAATTAGCTTAATGCGAGCAAGCTCGAGATCGTTCTCCCGCCACTTTTTGTATCTATCGGTTGAGTATATTAAATTGTATCCGTCGACAATAAGTAGTTTTACCATCTCTGCCTTAGCGCCTCATACATTAGAAGAGCCCCTGCAACGCTTACGTTAAGCGAAGATACCTGACCCTTCATCGGAATTGCAGCCAAATAATCGCATTTTTCCGCGACTAGGCGCGATATACCTGCGCCTTCACTCCCCAAAACGATTGCAGTCGGCTGCCTAAAATCAACCTTAAAATACACCCTATCGGCTTTCTCGCTCGTGCCAACGACCCAGAAACCCATCTCCTTTAAAGCATCGATGGCGTAAGAGAGATTGCTGACCTGAACTATTTTCATGTAAGCTGTCGCCCCAGCCGAAGCCTTATGCACCGCCGCCGTTATTGGCGCAGAGCGCCTTTTTGTAACGATAATCCCATCAATGCCAGCCGCATCAGCTGTTCTTACCAGCGCACCGAAATTCTGGGGATCGGTAATCCCGTCGAGAAGCAGGAGTACCGGATTTTTGCCGATATCCAAACCCCGTGCAAATTCCGAAAACGAAAGGTAGTTGTATGGTCTGACGATAGCAACTACGCCTTGGTGCGCCCTCGATTGCGATATATCATCTAGCTCCTGCCTTTCCACCCTATCAATACGAATGCCCCGCTTATTAGCCAGGGCTTCTATCTTCACAATAATATCGGATGGTTTTATGTTCCTTGCGATCAGTACTCTGCCGATGTGCCTCGAACTCCTGAGCAACTCGTAAACGGCTCGCCTGCCTTCAACAGTTTCCAATCTAACTTCACCTAAATCTTTAACTTCCATCTTGAGCCAAGCGGTGTATCTTCTATTTCGATCCCCATAGCGGATAGCCTATCTCTTATTCTATCTGCCATGCCCCAATCTTTCTCTTTTCTGGCCCTGTTCCTGCGCTCAAGAATGTCATCGAGCAATTGATCCTTCCTTTTGCCATCGATGGCGATCCCCAGAACTTCGGAGGCCAGTTGATATATATCCTCGGGCAACTTCTTAGCTACATCCTCAGCCTTAGGTAACGTCAGATTAAGACCCACTGCACCGGAAAGCTCTAGGAGCACTCCATCAGCTTCCTCCAATAGATCCTTGGCATGCATCGTTACCTGCTCGCCATAGACCTCGATAAATGTATTTATCTCTTTTACGAGCTCGAAAAGATTGGCTAATCCAGCGGCGCTGTTAAAATCATCATCCATTGATTCGATAAATTTCTCCTTCGTCTCTTCAATCACCCTCTTAAGTCGATTCATCTCTTCAACCTTCTCCGGCCACCTGGTAACCGTTGGAGACTCAAGAACGTGCTCTATCCGCCTGCGCACATTTAACAATCTCTCATAGGCCGCTTCGGCTTCCTTCAGTTTCTCCTGACTAAAATCAATCGGACTTCTGTAATGCGTCCCAAGCGCAAGCAGGCGCAGGACATTCGCGTTATGCTCTTTTAGTAGGTCTCTTACGAGTATAATGTTGCCGAGCGATTTTGCCATTTTTTCTCCGCCGATATTGACCAACCCGCCATGCAACCAATACTTGGCAAATCGCTTGCTTGTATAACCTTCAGTCTGCGCAATCTCATTTTCGTGGTGCGGGAAGAGGAGATCGCGCCCGCCCCCGTGGATATCAAAATCGATTCCAAGATACCTAAGCGACATCGCTGTACATTCTATGTGCCAGCCGGGCCTGCCCTTGCCCCAGGGACTATCCCATGCAGGCTCGCCCGGTTTAGCGGACTTCCAGAGCGCAAAGTCCATTGGATGGTGCTTCCTCGGATCGATCTCAACACGTTCCCCAGCCCTCATTTCGTCTAGCGTGCGGTGGGCAAGCTTGCCATACCCAGCGAACTTTGTGACCTCAAAGTAGACATCGCCATCGACAATATAAGCGAGACCCTTCTCGATAAGCGCCTCAATTATCTCGATCATTTCTTTGATGTGATTGGTCGCCTTTGGCTGAATCGTTGGTTCCGCAAGTCCCATGTTCTTGGCATCTTCCCAGAATTCCCTTGTATAGCGCTCGGCGATCTCCTCGGGAGAAGTTCTCTCCTCTTTGGCCTTGATAATTATCTTGTCGTCGATGTCGGTCAGGTTTCGAACATATGTAACGTCGTATCCCCTGTATTTCAGATAGCGGTAGATTATATCGAAAGAGAGGTAGGTACGCGCATTTCCCACGTGGATGTAGTTGTATACGGTCGGGCCACAGACATACATACCAACCTTCCCCGGATCGCGAGGGATAAATTCCTCTTTTTTTCTATCCAAAGTGTTATAAACTTTTATGGACATCGACAACTAACACCACCTAATTAGTTCATAGTTAGTAGTTCATAGTTAGTAGTTAGTAGTTAGTAGTTCATAGTTCTTAGCTTATTTTGTTAACTGCCAGCCATGGGCTAGGGAACTTGGTGAACTTCACTCTTCCCGAATTTCCTGCAAGTACTGTGCCCTTTTTATCGCTTTATCAATTCGGCTCATTATCTCGGCCCTATCCAATATATTTAAGACATGCGGCAATTCCGGCCCCTTGATGCTGCCCGTAAGCGCAACCCGAATTGGCATGAAGAGATCTTTCCCAGTAATCCCAAGCGGCTTAAAGGCCTGGCGTATCAGGCCCATTATCTTCTTGCCGCCTTCAATGTCCAGCTCTCCGCGATTGTAGATCAGGCCGAGAAGGGCGTCTAAAACCTCCGGCGCATGTGGCTTTATGAGCCACTTATCCGCTTCGGGCTCTATCTCGTACTCACCTAGGAATATTTTAGCATACTCGGGTATCTCGGATAGCACGGTCAGGTTGCCGCGAACGGCCTCGATTATCTTCATTAACCGCGCGAAATCCTTTTTTGAGAGCCCTCCCTCTGGAAGCAACCCCGCCTCTCTCAAGTAGGGGATGCAGATATTCGTTATTCTTTCTAGACTAGCCAGCCTTATGTGTTGCCCACTTAGCCAGTTGAGCTTATTGATATCAAATATCGCCGGACTTTTTGATATTCGCTCGATGGTAAATGCCCAGGCAAGTTCTTCAAGTGAGAATATCTCACGGGTATCCTCTGGGGCCCAGCTCAAAAGAGCTAGGTAATTATTTATTGCCTCGGGGAGATACCCGTTTGCCCTATATTCACTCACTGAGGTCGCGCCATGTCTCTTGCTTAGCTTACCCCCATCTGGACCGAGAATCATCGCATTATGCGCAAATTTTGGAACCGGGTAACCGAGCGCCATGAATAGCGGTATGTGTTTTGCGGTGTTAGTGATATGGTCCTCGCCCCTTATAACATGCGTAATCCTCATCTCGCCGTCGTCGACAACGACGGCGAGATGATAAGATGGGGAACCATCTGAACGTAATATGACGAAGTCACCGATAACATCGCTTGAGAACTCTATATCGCCCCTTGTAATATCATGAACCACGATTCTTCCATCCGGCACCCGGAAGCGTATGGCTGGCTTTCTGCCCTGAGCCATACATTCGGCCTCCTGCTCCTCGGTCAGCAAGCGACATGTGCCTTCATATTTAGGCATTAAGCCTGCAGCAAGCATTGCCTTTCTTCGCTCCTCAAGCTCTTTGGGAGTGCAATAGCAGCGATATGCCTGTCCTAATCGGATTAGCTCATCGGCTTTTTGCTGGTAGAGTTCGAACCTTTCGCTCTGCCTATAAGGACCGTACTTGCCACCAATATCAGGACCCTCATCCCAATTGAGACCCATCCATGCAAGGTCCTCGAGGATTGACTCCTCAAAGATAACCGTCGATCGGCTCCTGTCGGTATCCTCGATCCTCACTATGAAGACACCCTGCTGCCTCCTGGCATAGAGCCAGTTCAAAAGGGCAGTGCGTGCGGTACCTATGTGAAGGTGCCCCGTAGGGCTCGGTGCAAATCTCACGCGCACTTCGTTCATGACTCTCCTTAAATCTCCTCTACTAATGCAACCGCCTGTGCAGCTACACCTTTGCGCCTGCCTATATAGCCAAGCCCTTCGGTCGTCGTCGCTTTAATGCTGATCTTCGAGATATCCAAACCGGTTGCCGCAGATATCTCTTCCCTCATTCGCTGCTTAAAAGGCCCTAACTTCGGCTCTTCAAGTATAGCAATTGCATCGATGTTAGAAATCCGATATCCTTTATCGCGCAATATCTCCACCGCATCTTTTAACAACTCGATACTTGAAATGCCCCTAAACTTCGCATCAGTATCGGGAAAATAATATCCCAAATCGCCCGCAGCAACCGCGCCAAGCATCGCATCGATAATCGCGTGTGTCAACACATCAGCATCCGAGTGTCCCTCCAGCCCCATTTCAAACGGGATATCCACCCCGCCTAAAATAAGCGGGCGCCCAGAAACAAATTTATGCACGTCAAAACCGATTCCTATCCTCATTGTCTCCAACTTCACCAACTTTTATCGTCAACAAAACCGCTAGCACTAACTAGATCTAGGGCGCATTTCCCCCTGCTCGGTTCTTCTTTTCAGTATTGCCTCGGCTACGACTAGATCGGACGGCATGGTGATCTTTATATTCTCATCGGAGCCCGGGACAATCTTTACCTTGCCGCCGGCCCTCTCGACCAGAACCGAGTCGTCCGTACCATAATATCCTTCAGCTCTCGCCCTGTCATGAGCGCGCAAGAGATCATCGAAGCGGAAGACCTGCGGCGTCTGTACCTGCCATGTTACCGCCCTATCAAGGGTTTCAACTACATAGCCTTCGCGAACCAATTTTATGGTATCTTTGGCAGGAGTGCCCACGATAGCACCGTCGCAATCATCTATAGCGCCGGTCACCTTATCTATTAACCCCGGCTCAACAAGTGGTCTTGCACCATCGTGCACCACCACTATGTTAGCTTTTTCAAACTCTGTTGCCGCCAGCAGGCCACTATATACCGAATCCTGCCTCTCATCTCCGCCAATAACTACCCGATCGAACTTTGTAATATTATATCTATCGATAACGGCAAGGCACTTTTCAAAATTCTCGGCGGCGGTCACAACTATTATCGAGTCGATCAACGATGCTTGCTGAAAAGATGTGAGCGCATGGGCAAGGACTGGTTTTCCCACTAAGGGCAGAAATTGTTTACCTTCCTCTCTCTCCATACGCCTGCCTTTTCCAGCTGCGACAATCAACGCCAGGTTCACGCTATTATATCACCGTCCATTAGCTTTTCATCCGACCAAAAATCATGCGACCAGCGGGAGTCTGAAGCACACTTGTCACCAATATCTCGACCTCTTCACCGACATGCACCCTACCGCCATCAACAACGACCATGGTGCCATCATCCAAATAACCCACACCCTGACCTGCTTCCTTGCCCTCACGAATGAGGCCCACAAACATCTCTTCTCCAGGCAAGACTACCGGCTTAAGCGAATTTGCAAGCTCGTTTAGATTCAAAACCTGAACTCCCTGAAGTTCGGCGATTTTGTTCAGGTTGTAATCGTTGGTTAGTATCGGGGAATTTGTCTCGCTACCGAGCCTCACAAGCTTAGCATCAACGTCAGTTAGATCTGGATAATCTCTCTCCAATATCTCGAGGTGTAACCTGGGCTCGTTCTGGAGGCTTTTTAATATGTCAAGCCCTCTTCTTCCCCTATTACGCTTGAGTGGATCCTCTGAATCAGCTACTGTTTGAAGCTCCCTTAGTACGAATCTCGGTATAGTAAGCATTCCCTCAATAAATCCAGTTTTCGCAACATCGGCGATGCGCCCGTCGATAATCACGCTAGTGTCTAAGAGTTTTGTTGTGCCCAGGTCAAGCTTACCCGGCGCAACAACGTGAGGTTTCGCAACAGGCAAAGGCACCGCGCGCATGAATAATCGCAGGTCCTCTTTTTTCTTTAAAGATATTCGAACACCCAGGTATCCGAGCACCACAAACGCAAAAATCGCAACGGAGAATTTAAGGAAGGGTATCTCGATATAGCCAAAGGGTATCGATACTAGCCAGGCTAGAACCAGCCCGGACAGTAAACCGGTGAGCGCAAGGAGAAGATCGGCTGTTGGTAATTTTTGTGCCTTGTGCTCCAACCAACTCAATGTCATTATCAACCGACGCCCAATTACACCACCGAGAACATAACCGATACCGATTCCAATGATAATATATAGGATAAGTGCAGAATACCTTATTTTGGACAACGGTTCCGGCATGGGGATGGTATTGGCCAACTGATAGGCCCCTATGGCGCCAGTTACAATGAATACAACTCGTATTAACTGTAACACTACTAACACCCCATTGCTTTATTCTAAGTCTAGATATTGCAAGTAGCTTTTTACATAGGCACCTCCTCCCTACAACCAACTACTGCACGATTAGCATTCTTAAGAATATCATAGTTGCCCCAACATTATCCATGAACGCAGCAAATATGTACTAATTATTGTATAAAATTATTGAACAGGCAGGTCATGCATCCTTAGTAACCTATCCCTAGCCTATATAGGCCACCTTAATCACTAAGCTCAGTTTGTTTAATGTAGTATCAGGGTAGCCTGAATGATTAATCGTCAAAGCCCATCTTCAGCTTGACAACTGCAGGCAGAGTCCGTACAATTAATCAGGCGTAAGCGGTTAAGGAGTGCTCATGAGCGATAAGAATTGCCAGCAATTCCAAAATACTGTATCAGAGTGCCTTGTTCGTCACCGCAGTATCCTCGATGTTATGTCGAAACTCCAGGAATCAAGCGCCCATGTAAACAGGGCAATAGTAAAATCGATAACAACCTGTGGCTGCTTGAGGGTAGATGCGACCAAACAACCGATCCCGGCCTATGCTACCCTACCCGAAATGATTGATTATGTGCAAACCCACCTCGAAGGATCGCTGTGCCCGAACTGTCTCGAAGACCTAGAAAACGAACTCGGCAATACGTTATTCTACCTTGCTGGATTATGCAACATCCTCGGATTAAGAATGGATAGGATAATATGCAGGGAGAACGATCGACTCGAGACGCTCGGGGTATTTAATCTTACGTAGGATCTTTGCTTTAAATATACCTTTCCAGGATATTGTATTCTTTCAGTCTCTGTAGACCGTGCTTAATCGCTTTCGCCCTTATCTCACCAACCCCATCAACCTTATCGAGTTCTTCGATACTGGCATTCATTATCGATTGTAGATCGTGGAATTTATTTATGATCCTCTCGATAACACTCATGGGGAGCCTTGGAATTTTACTGAGTAATCGATATCCTCTCGGATGAACAGGTTGCTCAAGAAGATCAACCGTCTCTTTATATCCAAGTATTCGGGCGATCTCAGTAAGATCAAGGAGTTCCTCGGGTGTCAAACTTACAAGTTGTTCCTTGACCTCGCCCACCTTTTTCAAGTCAAGTATATAGTCTTTGATAATCATTACGGATTGCTCCTCGGTACTTCCGACCAATTCATCTAGCTGCATCCGTATGAGACGCCCCTCGGTCCCAAGTTCGCTAATATACCGTTCTATTTCACGAGATACGCGGCCAACCATCTCGGAGCGCTGCAGGACAGTTACTACATCAAGCAGGGTCACCAGGTCTTCAAATTCAAGCGCACTCAAGTTTGCCAGTACCTCGTCAAGGCGGACCTTATACTTTTCAAGCGTTTGAAGAGCTTGATTTGCCTTTGCAAGAAGAATTCTTATATCTTGAAGTGCGTACTTTATGCCATCAAGGTAAAGGGAGATGACATCTCGCTTCTGCGATATCGAGACCACCAAAGCTTTGGTCTGTCTAGCCACCCTCTCAGCGGTGCGGTGGCGCATTCCAGTCTCGCTGGTTGGAAGGGTCGGGTCCGGCACGAGGTGAACATTTGCTCTTAGAATACGGCTTAAATCCCCATCTAAAAGTATCGCCCCATCCATCTTGGCTAGCTCGAACAACCGCTGAGCAGAAAATTCAATTGTGAGCTCAAAACCGCCATTACAGAGTGGCTCAACCTCTTGAATATCACCAATTACAATGAGCGCACCGGTACGCGCGCTTAGGATATTCTCCAGCCCTTCCCGAAGCTCCGTACCGGGGGCGACTTTCCCCAGTACCTTTACTAATTCTTTTTCTTCCCGACGGCTTAATTGCATTCAATCACCCGCTGCAAACTGCGCAAAAGCAAATAGATTAGCTTGCTCTGCGCTCATATAATGAAGATCAAAAACAACTAGCTTGATTTAAAATCACTATCCCAACCATTAATAGTCTATAATAATCAATTTTTCCTCTTAAATCCATCGGTGAAAACCGCCTAATAGTTTAGCTATGCTGCAAAAATAGCCATTAGCTATCAGTTAGTAGTTCATAGTTAGTAGATTATAGAGCAGTGCCTACATCTCTTACCCACATTAACTGGTAACTGGATACCCACACTTCCTACCCACACCCTGCAGCACTATCGAAGATCGCCCGATAAATCGGGCAACTACGGGCGGACACAGGGTCCGCCCCTACAGCACTGGATAACTTCTACCCACGTCTCTTACCCACATCCCCGGTCCCTGGACCCTGGTCCCTAATTCACCGATTCACCGATTCACCGATCTCCTACAGCATTAATCGATAAGATCCAGGGCTTGCCTTACAGTTCTAACCCTCAGTAGCTCTATATCGAGGTGTTTTGCATTTCTAATTTCCTGATCGGGGATGATTGCTTTTTCGAAGCCTAGTTTAGCAGCCTCCTTAAGCCTTTGCTCTAATTGGCTGACAAACCGTACCTCTCCGGCTAAGCCCACCTCTCCTACCACCAAAGTATCCTTTGGCACTGCGATATCTTTATGGGCAGATGCTACAGCTAGCGCAATCCCCAAGTCTGCAGCCGGTTCATTTACTTTTATACCGCCAACAACGTTTACATATACATCTTCCTGGCCGAGATGAAGCCCGATGCGCCGGTCGAGAACGGCAACCATAAGGGATAACCTGTTGTAATCGAGCCCCGTTGCCATACGTCGCGGCATGGAGAGATGTGAGGATGTAACGAGCGCCTGCAATTCAACCAGAAGCGGCCTTGTCCCTTCCATAACTGCAGTAACGACCGATCCCGAAGGATCTTCTAGTCTCTGGCTTAAGAAAAGCGCGGAAGGGTTTTCTACTTCGGTCAAGCCGGAATCGGTCATTTCGAAGACTCCGATCTCATTAGTCGGTCCGTAGCGGTTCTTTACCGCCCGCACAATCCTAAAAGATTGGTAACTATCGCCCTCAAAATAAAGAACCGTGTCGACCATGTGCTCTAGCACCCGAGGACCAGCGATTGAGCCTTCCTTGGTGACGTGTCCAACTATAAAAGTTGGCAGGTGGATCTGCTTTGCAATCCTCATTAGATAATGTGTACACTCCCGGACTTGGCTTACGCTCCCTGGAGCAGATGGCACATCCGGGTGAAACATCGTCTGGATTGAATCGATAACAACAAGCGCCGGCTCAACCGATCTTAAGTGATGCTCAATCAAAGTTATATCGATCTCGGAAAGGAGAAGGAGGTTCTGTGATAGAGCTCCCAGCCGATTTGCCCTTAAGCCTATCTGGCATGTCGATTCCTCACCAGATACGATAAGAACTATCCCGATCTTTTTGGCAAGGTTGTTCGCTACCTGGAGTAGGAGGGTTGATTTCCCAACACCCGGCTCACCACCGATTAAAATGAGGGAGCCCGGAACAATTCCGCCACCGAGGACGCGGTCGAACTCAGACAGGTCCGTCGGGGTCCTGATTTCTTCCTCGGTCGCAATGCTCGTTATCGATTGAGGAACTCCCTCAACCGGACTGGAACTCGCCTTGGAAACCGAAATGCCAGGCCCAATGGGTTCCTCAACCATGGTATTCCACTCACCACAGTCGGGGCACCGCCCCATCCATTTAGGGGCGGTGCACCCGCATACCTGGCATCTAACTATATATTTGGTTCTGCTCATGCCTTATGCCCGCCAGCCGTACCGACCGTTGCTGGTTCAAGCTTGCGAAAATCAAGCTTGCCATCTTTGATATCAATAACTATTTTATCACCGGCTCTGAAGTAGCCGGAGAGCAAGCCCTCCGATAGCGGGTCTTCAATAAACCGCTGTATCGCCCGGCGCAGTGGTCTTGCACCCATCGCCGGCTCGTAGCCCTCTTTTACTAGGAACTCCTTCGCCTCGTCGAGCAACTCTACTTCAACAGCTTGTTCCTTAAGCTGATCAACAATTCTCTTAAACATGAGATCAACGATCTTTTTAATATCCTCTTTCTTCAGCTCATGGAAGACGATAACATCCTCGATCCTATTTAAGAATTCCGGGCGGAACGTCTTCTTGATCTCTCCTATAACCTTTTCCTTCATGTCCTCGTAGGATAGGCCCTCTTGGGCCTTGCCGAAGCCAAGAGGAGTGCCTTTATGGATGTAACGGGCACCTAGGTTCGAAGTCATGATGAGGACGGTGTTCTTGAAGTCAACCGTACGTCCCTGCGCATCTGTTAAACGACCATCTTCCAGTATTTGAAGCAATACGTTAAAGACGTCAGGGTGCGCCTTTTCAATCTCGTCGAGCAATATCACTGAGTATGGGCGCCTGCGAACCTGTTCAGTTAACTGACCACCCTCGTCATAACCGATATATCCAGGAGGCGAACCGACCATCCTCGATACGGTATGTTTCTCCATATATTCCGACATATCAAGCTGAATAAGCGCCCCCTCATCGCCAAAGAGGAATTCGGCGAGCGCCTTAGCCAGCTCGGTCTTACCAACACCCGAAGGCCCGAGAAAGATAAATGAACCCGATGGGCGTTTTGGATCTTTAAGACCGGCCCTCGTTCTTCTGATCGCCTTAGAGACAGCATTAATAGCCTCTTCCTGGCTAACAATCCTCTTATGAAGCTCTCCTTCCATCCGGAGAAGCTTCGATGTTTCTTCCTCCGTCAAACGGAACACTGGGATTCCAGTCCAGGTTGATACGATGTCCGCTATCTGCTCCTCAGTAACCGTTGCTACCGGAATTTGAGCAAGCGCCTCCCAAGTTGAATCTCTACTCGTCAACTCGACCTCTAGACTCCGCTCTTTATCTCGGATTTTCGCTGCTTTCTCATAGTCCTGAACCGCGACCGCAGCCTCCTTCTCACGCCGAAGATTGCGTAAATCCTCTTCGATGCTTAAGCTATCATTAGGAGGTATACTCATCTTCCGCATGCGTACCTTCGAAGAGGCCTCATCTACGAGATCAATAGCCTTATCTGGTAGAAACCGATCGGCAATATATCGACTAGATAGCTGCGCCGCAGCAATCAACGCATCATCGGTAATGGTCACCTTATGGTGCTCTTCATAGCGTTCACGCAAACCTTTAAGGATATCCACGGTCTCCTGAACCGACGGTTCACCGACTACAATCGGTTGGAACCTCCGCTCCAGAGCAGCGTCTTTCTCCACATGCTTGCGGTACTCGTCCAGAGTCGTTGCTCCTATCGTCTGCAACTCGCCCCTGGCAAGCGCGGGCTTTAAAATACTGGCGGCGTCAATCGCACCTTCAGCAGCACCGGCACCTACGAGGTTGTGCATCTCATCAACGAAGAGAATGATATCACCCCGTTCCCGGATCTCCTTCATTACCTTTTTAAGGCGCTCTTCGAATTCGCCGCGGTATTTGGAGCCTGCAACCAGAGCGCCCAGATCAAGGGTGTATATCTCCTTGTTCTTAAGGATGTCCGGCACATTGTTGTTGGCTATCCGCTGGGCAAGTCCCTCGACAACTGCAGTCTTACCGACACCCGGCTCGCCGATGAGAACGGGGTTGTTCTTAGTTCTACGGCTTAGAATTTGCATGACCCGTTCGATCTCTTTCTCGCGCCCAATGACCGGGTCGAGTTTCTTCTCGCGGGCAAGCCTCGTAAGGTTTCGACCGAACTCATCAAGCAGCAGTCCGCTATACGACCTGCCGTAAGTGCTTGGTTCGCTGGTTTTACCATAGTAACCGCTAAGTAGTTGGATTACCTGGTTTCTGACGCGATCAAGGTCAGCGCCGAGATTATAGAGTACCCTTGCGGCCACTCCCTCACCCTCTCTTATGAGGCCTAAAAGGATATGCTCGGTTCCGATATAGTTATGGCCGAGCTGTAAAGCCTCACGCAATGAGAGTTCGAGAACTTTCTTTGCTCGCGGTGTAAACGGGATATGACCAACCGGTGCCGAAGTGCCCCGGCCAATTATCTCTTCGACCTGCGCACGAACATCATATAGACTAATACCCAAGCTCTGGAGTGCCCTTGCCGCAACGCCTTCTTCTTCTCTTATTAAGCCCAGGAGAAGGTGCTCTGTTCCGATATAGTTTTGGTTGAGCATGCGCGCTTCTTCTTGTGCAAAAACTACAACCCTGCGCGCTCTCTCTGTAAAACGCTCAAACACGACTCATTCTCCCTTCTGTCGTCTCTAGCTAGCCTTAACGCACCTTCTGTTGCAATATTTGCGCAGCTACTAACTGTAATATGCCCACATTTATTTTGACACAAACAGTTAAGTTCATTTTAACACCTATCGGACTCGACGGCGAAAGCAACCGAGTTTTCTTATGCTGGGTAGGCGTCCACTTTACTGTTGTTTATACAGCCAAACCGGGGCGGTTAGCTGCGGTGATATTTAGCCGTCGATAATATTTATTTACATTATGTATCGGCAATTTAGCCCCAAGCCATTAAAGCCCTAATTGATTATAACTCTTTTACACTCGGCAGGGATATGGGGACCCGTAATCAAAACCAGACCTGCTCTTGGTTTGTCTTATACCCTAGCTCTTCTCCGGTCTCATATGTGGGAAACTGATTACCTCGCGGATTGAGTAGTTATCCGTTAAGAGCATTACAATGCGATCTATTCCAAGACCGAGACCACCAGTCGGAGGCATACCGTACTCTAAAGCCCTGACATAATCCTCATCAACCTGCCTTGGAACTTCCTCATCGCCGTATTCATGAAGCTTAACCTGCGCTTCAAACCTTCTAAGCTGATCCATTGGATCGGTTAGCTCAGAGAAGGCCGTTCCCATCTCTAATCCGATAATGATCAGCTCAAATCGCTCGGTAATTTCTGGGTTGTCCGGCTTCTTCTTTGCAAGCGGACTGATTTCTGTAGGGTAATCCGTTATAAAAGTCGGTTGCCAGAGCTTGCCTTCAACCAATTTCTCAAAAAGCTCGTTTATAATCCGACCCTTACCAAAGTGGCTCTCGACCTCGGTATCGTATTTCTTGGCGATAGCTCTAAGTTCATTGATATCCTGATCAAAGGAGACCTTTATTCCCCCGTACTTTTCTAGCGATTCGATCATCGTCAAACGCGACCACTCACCTGAAAGATCAACGGGTTGATCCTGGTAAGTAAATTTTAATGTACCGATGGCCTGTTCAGCAGCATACTTAACAAGCGCCTCGCAAAGATCCATCATCTCCCGATAATCAGCGTAGGCCTGGTACACCTCGAGCATCGTAAATTCCGGATTATGTCGTACTGAGAGACCTTCGTTTCGGAAACTTCTATTCAGCTCATAAACACGCTCCATGTCCCCTACGATGAGGCGCTTAAGATATAGCTCTGGGGCAACCCTCAAGTAAAGGTCAATATCGAGCGCTTCGTGGTGTGTGATGAAAGGCCTTGCTACTGCTCCACCTGCGATGGCCTGAAGCATTGGAGTCTCAACCTCAACGAAACCGTTATTGTCGAGCCACTCGCGCAGAGATTTTATTATCTTCGTCCGGGCAAGCAGGGTCTGTCTTGCCTGTGGGTTGATTATAAGGTCAGCATAGCGCTGGCGATATCTGGTCTCGATATCCTTCAGGCCGTGCCACTTCTCAGGGAGCGGCCTTAGGGATTTTGTAAGGAGGCTAAATTCCATGACTTCAATAGAAAGTTCGCCGCGTCTGGTTTTGAAAACCTTGCCGCTTACTCCCACGATATCGCCAATATCGTATTCGAGAAAAGTTCTGTAGCGACCCTCTCCGAGCGTTCCAAGAGAGAGGAAAAGCTGTAGGTTGGCGGTCCGGTCTTTAATCACTACAAAACTGGCCTTTCCATGTCTCCGAATGGCCATTATACGACCGGCAACCGTAACCCGTTCGCCCGTTTGCTCACCCGGCTCAATAGCACCGTATTTATGGATTACATCTGCCAGAAGATGTGTGCGGTCAAATCTAGACTTAAACGGATTATCGCCAGAAGCTTTAATCTTCTCCAGCTTCTGGCGCCTCTGTCTCATTAATTCATTTATGTCTTCAGCCCGTATCGTTGGCCTTTTTTCCATTATTTCTTCACATTGCTCTTCTTTATCTCTAATATTTTATATTCTAGAGAACCCTCGGGCACACGTACCTGTACGGTCTCGCCCGCCTTTTTCCCCATTATCGCCCGGCCAACCGGTGACTCGTTGGATATCCTATGGTTGGTTGGATCGGCCTCAAATGAGCCGACAATCTGATACTCTTCTTCGTCTCCCGATTCTACATCGAGTAAAACAACATACGAGCCGATGGCAACCCTGCTTGATTTATAGCCGTTATCCTCGATGACCCTTGCCATTGAAAGCATATCATTAATCTGTAGAATCCTGCCCTCAACAAAAGCCTGTTCGTTTTTTGCATCGTCATACTCAGAATTTTCGCTCAAATCACCGAATTCAATCGATTCTTTGATTCGCTGTGCAACCTCTCTGCGACGCTTGGTCTCTAAATAGTGCAATTCTTCAACCAGCTTATTGTAACCTTCCCTCGTAAGAATGACTTCTTTCTCCGACAAAACCTTTCGCTCCTTTACATTTAAGAAGCACTCTCCAACAGTGCTACCCTCACGCGAAACTAGCTACGTATTATAGGAAATTGCCCTTAACTTGTCAAAATATTCCGCTCATTTTTCAGTAGGTGAATACCCGCTTAGTAAGCGATTTGCAGAAACGCCACAAAAGAACGTCTACATGAGTTCTTCGAATATTGCTGCGGTGATGTAATAACAGGCCAAGTATACGCTGTCTCTCTTAATCCTTTGAGATAATATCGGCAGAACATCTGAGGAGGATTAGTGATAATTAATATCGCGGTTTAACTGTGCTGCAGTCCGTAACATTGCTAAGAACAGCCTTCGATTATCAGTCCCTAGCTACCTAGTTACTCCTGAAAAAAGGGCATTTTCTCGTACCTTATTTATATAAGCATCGGTTAGTTTTTTTTCAAAACTCCTCAACCCAGCCAGTTTAAACCCGTGTTTTTTCGCAAATCCCATCATCTCGTTTACCTTTCCGATGCTTATGTCCTTGCCTATAGTGTAATTTTCATAGCGTCCCTCAAGCGCAAGCATTATTGTCTCGGCCATACATGCGAGCGCCATCCGTTTTGGTAGGCCAAAATCTAGGTGAAAATCCACCGGTCCAGGAACCTGTACGATGCCGCCATCGATAACTAAAACATCGTCTCTATACCTGATCACCAGCTCTGACACATCCCTCGGCCTTGCAACGTCACAGACGACGGCACCTGGCTTGATATCTCCGGGCTTAATAACAGAATCAACCGCACCGGTCACCGTAATGATTAAATCAGCCGTCCGGATAGCTGAAAGGGATGTAGAGATTGTAGTTCGCTTAGTTCTTTTGCTAAGCCCCTCTTCCAATCCTGAAAGCCGAGTAGTATCCCTTCCAATCAGTATCAGCTCGTTTACCTGATCAGCAAGGACATCGGCGCACGCGCTCCCAATCGATCCCGTGGCTCCAACAATCGCAAGAGTCGATGAGGCAAGATCTATTCCCATCTTCCTAGCAGCTTCCTTTATGCCTTCAATCGCAGTGGCTATCGTGTAGGTATTGCCGGTGGTTACCGGGACCTTTGTAAGTTTGGCCACCTCCCTGCCGCCATCTCCAGGAATTGCGGTAAATGCACCAAGGCCGACGATTTTCGCCCCTTCTTTCCTTCCCACCTCACACGCTTTCGCAATTTTCTCGACAACATAACTCTCTTCCAAATCAAAGAATTGATTTGGTAAAAGCGGCACTGCGATAAACCAACCGATCGCTTCTTTTCCAGTTATGGATCTAATCCCGGTGATCTCTGACATCACAAACGGCCTGCGGCGTTTGATGACGCTCGCAATAACCTTCGGAGAGATTTTTTTTGCGATCTTATACTTCTTAGCTATATCGTCCATGTCCATTGGGTGGATTAAAAAACCGAAAGTCTCCATAATATCTCCTATTTTACTATCCTAAAGCAGTCAATTACCATTCATCCACTTGCGGTTGCCCGCATTCTGAACTTCGGATTCCAGCTCCTAGTACTAGATTCTATCCACAACCACAATTTAATCTTTCAATCCTTGGTTTATAATCAAGCCTTTTCAAGAGATCGAGATAATCTTGTGGTTCTACCTCTTCCCAATTTTTACCCAAGAGCGCCAATAAAACAGCCTCGAGAACATTTGCGCCAAATGATCGACCATCAAAAACCGGAGTCGTAGTTATTAATATTTCCACACCACGCTCCTTTAAATCGGTGACATCCTGCTCGGTCATCGTATTTGTAAGTATCCATTTGCTTTTCATATCCCTAGGCATGTATTTACGGATAAACAGGTAATCCCCGGCGATGATATCGGATTCTCGATAAAAGCGGGTATACTTAACATCCGGTTCTTTTTCCTGCTTGCTTCCGGTCGGATAAAGCATTTTAAATGGCATTTTGGTTACAATCGGCAAAATCATCTTAGCAAGTACCGTAAAGGAGCGCATCGTGCGGACCGGGATCGGCAGGTTTAACCCGAATATGAGATCTCCAAAAATCATATCGCAGCCGATCTCATGTAGTGCTTCTGCCATACCGAACCTGTCGACTGCACTTACCATTAATACCGATTTACCCGCTATCGGAAGATCAGATTCTTCTACAAGATACTTGATAGTTTCACGCTCTAGAGTGTTTTTAAGCCCGCTACCGTCTACAACAGGCGTTTTCCCAACCGCATTCTTGAGCCTTTGGGCATCCCTGACGACGTAACGCTTCCCATCTGCATAGAAATAAAGGTCGATCCCGCCGAGGCCGATCGCATCGACCTTGCCATCAAGCTCCTTAAGCATCTCCACGGCCCGGTTGATATCTCCATCAGTGCCAATACGCTCTATTGAAAACTCCTCCCCCAGGAGCTTAACCTTTACCTGATGGTTTCTTTTTGAAGAACCTAAACTTACGCTTACCACTTTCTTCAATGCTCAGTTCTTTCCCTTCAGTTACGCTCTCCAACACATCGTATAAAATGCCAGGTTTCACTTTGCGATCTCTCTTAATTGGCGAATTACCCAGCGGTATTCCTATTACCTCTTTATCGAGTATTTTTTCAAGAGTGGCTATTCTCTTATCTGAGGCTAAAAATACAACGGCATCATAATCCTTGAGGCTTGCCAATAATTCAAGCAGCTCGTTGAACATTTCAGCCCCGCTCCTTCTGCGCACATGCTCTTTCCGCTCCTTTTCACTTAGCAGGTAGATGAAATCAACGGCAAATGTTTGCGCGATACTTTCGAGCTCTTCTTTGTTCGCTATCGGGAAACCGATGACTGCGATGCGGTTGCCCCTCCTTACCTCGCCAAGACCTTCAAGATGTGAGACGAACGCCCTTTCAAGACCCATCGCCACAGCCACTTCCTGCTGGGTGGCCCCAATTGTGCGGCGGTGCAGAATCTCGCTTATTATGTTCACAAGCCGATCGCGATCGATTATTTTATCGCCTATCCTGAGTAGCCTCATACTTCTCCTTGTGCACAAATTTGTGTACATTTTAAACCAAGCGGAGAAAGAGTTCAACAAAAAAGACCTTACCCTTCAGTTGCGTCACTCTGACATCACTCTAAAGTGTAAGGTCTTTGGTATCGTTATTAATATATCGCGTCCCCCAACGCCTTGTGTCCTACGGACTTTGGGGAACCTTTGGAACCTTTGGGATTGGCGGGTTTTGTAGCTCTTCCGGGCGCTCGGCAAGCTTAAGTGTAACTACCTTCTTCTGATCCCCACGATATATTTCAAGCTCCACCCTATCGCCAACCCTGTGCTTGTCGATAAATTCTTGAATATCATTCATGGATGCTACATTCACATCGCCAATTCTTGCTATAATATCGCCACCGATTATAAGCCTTTCCCCGGTATCATTATTGATAAGGCTCTGGTTGCCTCCTTTAAGCCCGGCCTCCTCGGCAGGGCTTCCAGGGCTAACTCGCTCTATTATAACTCCTTTGCTAATGGGTAGCTTTATAAGGCTGGCCAGCCCTTCGCTTATTCCCCTTCCGGCAATCCCTATCCACGGATGACTGGCCTTTCCCCGCCCTCTTATCTGTGACACGATATCTTTTACAGTGTTGCTGGGAATGGCGAAGGCGATGCCAGCAAAATCAACCGAGCCCGGTGTGCTCGCTATCGCCGAATTTACGCCGATGACCTTTCCGGAAGAGCTGATCAATGGGCCGCCACTGTTGCCAAGATTTACCGCCGCATCGGTCTGGATAACGTTTCTGATTTTAAATACCCTATTCGGTGAATAGATAGTCCGGTTGAGGGCACTTACGATCCCCTGCGTCATAGTACCATCAAGCCCGAAGGGCGAGCCTATCGTATACACGGTATCACCGACGTTAAGCTTTGAGCTATCCCCTAACTCAAGGACCGTCAGCTTCCTTTTCCCCGGGTCGATCCTCAGCAGCGCAAGATCGGTATTTATATCGGTCCCCAATAGCCTTGCTTCAACCCCTGTTTTATCATCTAAAAATACCTTAACCGTAGTTGCATTAATGTTCGAACCCTGAACAACGTGGGCATTGGTAACTATAAGACCTGATTTATCGATGATAAATCCGGATCCGTCAACCTCCTGCGTCCCCCTGTACATCGGGAAACCAAAGAAATCCGTGACGGTTTCGGTAAAAGTCGACCGTATATGGACAACGCCTGGCCCAAAGCGCTTATATATCTCACCTGCAGGTAGACCTTGTCTAGGCTTACTGTTGTCTGCACTTCGATCGACCGCTTTGGTACTATCCTTTCGATAATCAGGCGGTATAACCGCGCCTATCATCGATAAAACCAGTAAGCCCCCTAATACCGCCGAAATAAAGCTGGTTAGAGCCGTTCTCCACATAAACACCATTCCTTTCTAGCTGGCTAAAGTTTTAGTAGTTCATCTAAACTATGACATAAGCCTTTAATGTATCCGTGACGCTGTACTAGCTCGATATCGCTTTATTCCTCTCGTGAATCTTCTGCAGGCCGACGAGTGTGAGCGAAATATTCACTGCCGTTATTCGTTTACACTCCGGCCTCATAAGGGCAGCGAGACCACCTGTTGCAACTACTTGGTCTACCGAACCCATCTCTTCCTCAAAACGTTCGACAATTCGATCTACAAGGCCTCCTGTACCAATCATTAAGCCGGATTGGACGCTTCTCCTGGTATTCGTTCCGATAGCGCTCGGTGGGCAGATGAGATCGACCTTAGAGAGCTTTGCGGCCCGCCCAAATAGAGCCTCAGAAGATATCTCAACCCCGGGGGCTATAGCGCCACCCAAGTACTCACCAAGCCGGCTTATTGCATCAAAGGTCGTAGCAGTACCAAAATCAACGATAATAAGCGGCCCGCCATAGATATCAAAACCGGCTACCGCATTTGCAATTCTATCAGCCCCAACCTCTTGAGGATTGTCGTAAAGAATGGGGACACCAGTATCGGTATCTGGTCCAACCACCAATGGCTGGATGTTCAAAATACTGGTGGACATCTCCTGGAGCGATGCCGTGTTTGACGGAACAACCGATGCTATTGCAACCGCTTCAATATCGTTAAAGGTAAACCCCGCTAAGCTAAATAGATGTGAGATCATAACAGCCAGCTCATCGGCAGTTGCTTCTTGCCTAGTTGAGGCTCGCCAGCTTGCCCTCAACTCCCTGCCTTTAAAAATGCCTATGACCGTTTGAGTATTTCCAACATCTATGACTAGCAGCATTTGATGCAGCAATTAAACAAAACCCCCTTTATGGACCGAAATTAGTACAGCCTAGATAAATATTATACTATAACAGACAGACAACGTATGGTTTATAGTAAAGCAAGACTTTGCTCCCTGCAAATCATTCTAAGCTGCATATTTTGAATCGCCGATGCGGTCGCAACAAGGTCGATTTTATGAGCGTACTTATTTGCCTTCTTTGGTATCGTAACCAGAATGATGGCCGGCGCTCCTCCGAGATTTCTTGCGAATTCGGTTACTAGTTCTTCGCTTATACAATAAGCTTCTTTTGGGTATAGCGCAAGAATATCAGCTAAATAGGCAGGAAATTTACGGACGATTTTTACAAGATCATCGCGCGCCTGGCCAGTTACAACCGTGAAATGCTACGGCTGGCTGTTAATAGGCGACGGTGAAGCGATGCCTGCATTGATAACTAAGACTATCCTTCTCCGGTATCTCACCGATGGGCTTTAGTGCTGTTGAACTACTTTAAGCTATGATGCGATGGCAGTGGGAGGCAAACCAGTTGCACTGCGCACAGATGTCGTGAAACAATTGCCGCCGTATCCCACCTTCTACCTCCCGCTGTAAATAAAGGGATGTGTAAGTGCCGCCCGGCCTTATGCCAAGAGCGGCAAGCACGGCCTTATCCATACTTAAGGCCCTATTCTCATCTTTAAGACACGAACTCCCATCGCTATGCGGGCAAAATGCACATATATCATCCAGGCCCCTAACAATTCTGATAGGCCGAGATGGCGACTTGCAGGCGTCTACAATCCGATACATATTGTCGATAAATGAGATGTCATACCCTGCGCCCGAGAAGGTGCGGACGCAGAGAAGATGATGTCCCCTTAAGTTAATTAATTCACCTTCTAATTGCAAGATGAGTCCTCCTTATAAAGCCATAAATTACCTAAAACGTAAATAGCGGTATCCTATACATAAGCCTTACCTCAAGTCAAGCGCTTCTTAACGGTAACATCCCCCGCCGAGAAGGTCTTTACGTCTCCTCGAGGGAGTTTTATCTGTATTGCGCCCAATTCGTCAACGCCTACGAACTCACCCTCGATCACACCTTGTAGTGTGATTAAGGAAATGTTCTCGTGCAATGTATTGCATCTGCTCAGCCAATCGGCGATGACGCTGTCCCATTCCCCTGCAATAAGCCGTCGATACTCATTCTCAAGTTTGAGCAAAAGATCAGCAACTAGCTGGCGCCTATCTATTTCTTTGCCCAGAAAGCTGGCTAACGTGATCGCACGCTCCCTACTTTCCTGCGGGATTTTGTTCATATCAACGTTCGCGTTAACGCCGAAACCCATAATCAAGCAATCGACGCGATCCGGTTGCGCGCTAAGTTCGAGTAAAATCCCACAGACCTTCTTACCACCGATTAAGATATCATTAGGCCACTTTATCTCAGGTTTAATTCCAAGCGTTTCGATTGCCTTAGCGGCCGCAACACCCGCAAGCAGGGTGAACCTAGATGCCTCTGAGGGCGGAACCTGAGGTCTTAAAATTACCGAAAGCCAGATGCCTCCAGGCGGAGATACCCAGCTCCGGTTAAGGCGGCCCTTCCCATGGCTCTGCTCCTCTGCCACAACTACAGTGCCCTCTTCCGCCCCCCCATTGGCCAATTCCTTGGCTAGATCATTAGTTGAACCGGTAATATTTCTATGAATAATCCTCCGGCCAATAAACTCGGTCTTCAATACGGTTGCTATTTCCTCGGGAAGGAGCAGATCGGGGGATGATATAAGCCTATATCCTCGCCTTGGCACCGCCTCTATACTATATCCTTTATCCCTTAAATTTTTGACCTGCTTCCATATTGCAGCCCGGGATACGGAAGATTTCCTGGCTAAATCTTCCCCAGAGATGTAGCCATCCTTGCATTCTTTAAGCGCTTTTATGATCGCCATCTCAGTCGAATAGCGTTTCACGGTTCCTCCTGATGATATAGTAAATGATGAGAATAACAACAACCGCGGCAAGAGCAACGAGACCGGATCTGCCGAGTAATTTGCTAATTAAAGCCCAATTTTGTCCGAAAAAATACCCGATTACGCTGATAGAGACCGTCCACAAAACAACCGCCACGATTGTATAGAGAATGAATTTCGCAAAATTCATTCTCGCTGCCCCGGCGAGAAGGGGTACGAATACCCTGACCCCAGCCACGAATCTTCCGATAAAGACCGTCTTCGGACCATGGATATCAAAGTATCGCTCAGCCGCCTCTACTCTCTCGGCAGAGACAAAGCGCCCACCATATCTTTCAATTAAGGGGCGACCGCCTTTTCTCCCTATAAAATAGCCGGCAGTATTGCCGATGATAGCAGCGGTTGCCGCGGTAACGACTACGTTGATTATGTTAAGCATGTCTTGGGCTGCGGCAAATGCTGCGATAAGGAGAACCGTCTCGCCGGGAACCACCAGCCCTATTATAAAAAGATTTTCAAGTAATAATAGAAGAAAAACTATGTAGTAACCATACGCACTGAAATAGCGAAACAAAAGATCGAGTATCTGGCTTTCGCTCACTTATCATGCCTCACTTATTATGCCTCATTTCTCAATACCTTGAAATGCGGTCGCCTAGTTGATCGAGGTGCTATTGCTAGTGGCCAATAGTACTGCAACACTAATCTATTACCTCCAGCGATATATCGAGCGGCCTTGCCGCCTGGGTGATGGCACCAACCGAAATCCGGTCAACTCCGGTCGCGGCAATCGAGGCTATGTTAACAAGCGTGACCCCACCAGAGGCTTCCTTTACTGCCTTATCGCCTATTATCCTCACCGATTCCCTTAAAAGTTCGATATCCATATTGTCGAGAAGTATTATGTCGGCGCCTGCCTTAACCGCCGCCTTAACATCAGCTATCGTTTCTGCCTCAACTTCCACCTTAAGGCCCGGGTATGCGCTTCGCGCCCTTCTTATGGCCTCACCAATATCCCTGATAATCTTGATATGGTTATCTTTAATTAGTATCTGGTCATAGAGGCCAGACCTATGATTTACCGTGCCCCCGATTTTTGCCGCATATTTCTCCAGATAGCGCAGGCCTGGCATAGTTTTCCGGGTATCCAGAAGATCGATCCCAGAGCCCTCGATCTTCCCAGCATACTTAGAGGCCTCTGTGGCAATACCGGATAGATGCTGCAAAAAATTAAGGGCCGTCCTTTCGCCGCCAAGTATAGCATGGGCGTCACCGGATAGCTCCGCTATCCGGACCCCTGCATCTACAAGATCGCCATCTGATACGAGTGGCACAAACCCAATAGAGGGATTAAGATACATAAAGGTTTTTTCGGCAACAGGGAGGCCCGCTATTATCCCTGAGCTTTTGGTAATTATCTCTGCCCTTATTTCAGTTCCACTATCGATAACAGCCTTTGAAGTTACATCGCCAGCTTTGCCAAAGTCCTCATCGATCGCCCGCTTTACAGCCATTTTAATTTCCCGGTCTAAAAACGCATTATCCTGCAACAGCATCCTCCGTGAAATGATGTTCTAGGTGAGTAACCCAATCATCGCTCGGCTCAGGATAATCTTCTCTGTAATGAACCCCCCGGGATTCCCTGCGGGCTAGAGCCGATCTTGCAACCAGCCCGGCGATACAAAGCATATTCTGCAATTCAAATCCCGCCAGGCTTTTAAACTGCGCTCTCAAAATTCTATCTCTCTCCTTCAGTTGTGAGATGGCAAACTCAAGTCCTTTCTCAGAGCGGACGACTCCGACGTAATCGGTCATCAATCTTTGAAGCCATCGTCTTTCCCTTTCGATATTTAAATCAATTTGGGGTCTTTCCATGCGATATTCAAGCTTAAATTCCAAAACGGGCCCATTCTCTTCGGCGGACAGCTCATGCATTATTAAATTAGCGATATGCTTGCTGAAGACCAATCCCTCTAAAAGAGAATTGCTCGCAAGCCTGTTTGCACCATGAACGCCGGTGCAAGCAACCTCACCCGTTGCGTATAGGCCCGGTATAATGGTCTCGCCATTAAGGTCAGTTTTTACTCCGCCTATCGTATAATGAGCTGCCGGGCGTACAGGTATCAGGTCTTTTGCTATATTAATACCGTTCACACTACAATGATTCCAGATATTAGGGAAGCGCTCCTTGAGGACAGCCTCCGGAATATGGGTGGCATCAAGGTATACCGGGTCATCACCACATCTCTGCATGATATTGACCATCTCCCTGGTTACAACATCCCGCGGGGCAAGCTCTGCAAGTGGATGCCTGCCGACCATAAAGCGCTCACCATTACAATCCCTAAGGAAAGCCCCGTCGCCGCGGAGTGCCTCGGTTATGAGAAATCTCGGCATCGAATCCTGATCGAGCGCCGTCGGATGGAACTGTATGAACTCCATATCGGCAAGGATTGCGCCTGCCCGGTAGGCCATCGCCATGCCATCCCCTGTCGAGATCGGGGGATTAGTTGTTATTGAGAAGAGCTGCCCAGCGCCCCCAGCAGCAAGGACCACCGCTTTTGCTAAATGTAGCACCAGGCGACCTGTTGGCTCATCCAGGCAGAGGATGCCTACACACCGCCCATTATCGGTCAATATATCCAGCGAGAATCTATGCTCGAAGACCTGGACACTCTGCCACGCATTAGCGGTTCTTATAAGGGTTGCCTCTATTTCGCTTCCAGTCGTATCCCCAGAGTGGAGAATTCTTGCAAGTGAATGCCCACCCTCTCTTGAGAGCCCTATGCGATCACCATGCCAATCAAACTCGGTGCCAAGTCTTATTAATTCGCCGATACGGTCCGGGCCATCGCTGACCAGAACATCTACGGCGTCTCTGTTACAGAGACCAGCTCCGGCTTCCAGGGTATCCCTAAGATGGAGTTTCGGGGAATCCTCCGAGCTTATCGCAGTGGCAACTCCTCCCTGGGCATACCAGGTCGCAGTTTCTTTCAATTCGCTTTTAGTAACGAGCGCTACGTCGAATTGCTTTGATATTTCAAGCGCAGCGGTAAGCCCCGCTATGCCGCTGCCTACAACAACGACATCGGTGATTACTTTATCGATTTTAACTGCATCAAAATTTACTAAATACCTGGGAACCATCTTATTCACGCCTACTACCGTGGTTTCAGGTGCACTAGAGACGATTTAAGGCCGGGGCTAAACTATTTCAAGCATCCTATCTATCGCACGTTTAGCTCTGGCCGCTATGTCTTCAGGCACAGTTATGGCGTTCTCCATATCTTGAAGCGACCACAGGACTTTTTCCAGAGTAGTTCTCTTCATGTTTGGGCAGATCGCTCGCTCAGCTGCTGCATAGAACCTCTTGCCCGGGTTCTCCTTTTGCAGGCGGTGGAGTATCCCTAATTCGGTACCGATAATAAATTCTCCGTCATTTGATTCGTGAGCATAACGTAGTATCCCCTCCGTGCTTGCCACCGCATCAGCCAGTGCGATAACTTCCGTAGTGCACTCGGGGTGAACGACTACCCTGGCTTCTGGATAGGCCGCCTTCTGCTCTTTAACAGATTTGGCGGTTATCCTACGGTGGGTCGGACAGAACCCATTCCAAAGAACCACACTCTTTGAGGTCTTAGTGGAAGCGTAATGGCCGAGGTGTTGGTCGGGAACAAAGATGACCTTGTCAGCACCGATCGATTCCACTATTTTTACCGCATTTGCTGAGGTGCAGCAGTAATCGCTCTCTGCCTTCACATCGGCACTTGAATTAACGTAGCACACAACGGGTGTGCCGGGATGTTCTGCCTTAAATTCCCGCAGCTTTTCCGCCGTAACCATATCAGCCATCGGGCATCCTGCATAAATATCCGGCAAGAGGACGGTTTTCTTAGGGGAGAGAATAGCGGCTGTCTCAGCCATGAAATGAACGCCACAAAAAATAATAACGTCGGCATCCGTACTTGCCGCCTGTTGGCTTAAGCGGAGGGAATCGCCCACAAAATCGGCGATATCCTGAACCTCACCTATCTGGTAATTATGGGCAAGGATTACCGCATTTCGCTCTCTCTTAAGTCTGCGTATTTCGTTTACCAAATTATCGCTGCAGTTCAAACCAGAAAAACACCTCGTTATTGCAGATTATAACGCCATCAGGCCAAACTGCCAATTTTTTCGATTACCTGTCCAGAAACTTCCTCCAGGTGCCAACGTATCATCCTGCCATCAGGTAATCTCAAATCCGGTGCAACCTCAAGCAGTGGGACTAGCACAAAGACTCTCTTAAGCATCTCAGCATGAGGGATGGTGAGGTCCTCATCATCAATTACCGTATCTCCGTATATGAGGATATCGACATCAATGGTTCTTGGACCCCAGCGCACTTTCCTTCTCCGTTTAAGCCTCGCCTCAACCATCCGGGCCAACACGAGTAGATCCCGTGGCGAAAGGTCTGTGCTGATCTCGACTACTACGTTGTAGAAATTCTGTTGGGGTACGCCGCCGATCGGCTCGGTCTCATAGACCGATGATACCCTCTCGATTTTCGTATCTCTGCTACCATCAATAATGCGCACTGCCTCTCTTAGCTGATCCATGCGGTCCCCTAGATTCGAACCCAGGCTCAGATAGGCCCTCACCATAACCACATCACCGGTGACCTCTACCCATGATAGCATCGGTCATTCGAGACGCCCTCATGGCCTCTTTAACATCATGCACGCGGATAATACTTACGCCCTGGGTTACGCCATAGATAATCGTTGCAAGGGTTCCTTCAATTCTTTCTTCAACCGGTAGATCAAGCACAGTCCCTATAAATGACTTTCTGGATGTGCCGAGAACCACTGGGTAGCCGAGGCTTCTAAACTCCGAAAGCCTCCTCATTAGCTCCAGGTTGTGTTCCAGGTTTTTTCCAAAACCGATACCAGGGTCTATTAATATCTTATCTCTGGGCAGACCGGCTGTAGCGGCCTTCTCCGCCTGTCCATCAAGCCAGTCGGCCACCTCGGCAACGACATCAACGTAGGAGGGCTTTAGCTGCATATCTTTGGGCGTGCCCTGCATATGCATGATCACCACAGGTGTGCACCTTTCAACCGCGAGCTCGATCATCTTATCGTCACGCAGACCGCTTATGTCATTTATTATCGAGGCTCCCGCATCGAGCGCTCTCCTTGCAACCTCGGGCTTATATGTATCAATAGAAATAGGAACATCCAGCTCGCCGGCGAGCTCCTTGATGACCGGAACGACCCGATTTATCTCCTCCTCCGAGGTCACGGGTTCGGCCCCAGGGCGGGCCGACTCCCCCCCGATATCAATTATATCGGCCCCATCAAGCACCATTTGCCTGGCCTGATCAACTGCCGTGGTATGGCCGAAATACCTTCCACCATCGGAGAACGAATCGGGGGTAATGTTTAACACGCCCATAACATGGGTCCTGGCCGAGAGATCAAGTTTGAAACGCCCTACCTCTATAGTGGGTAAGCTCTTAGCATAATTGTAAAGCGCCTTGTTAATACCTTCTGCAAGCCTCGGTAGGCCGAAAGGCTGTAGTGCGAGCTTCTGACACAGTTCATCAAACTGGCGGAGCGTGCCCATCAATATTATATCCACCTTTCTTTCGTCCAGCTTATAAAGCTCCCATGGCGCCGCAGCATCACCACCCCTCGAGAGCATCTCCTGCTTAATAATATTCGCCGCACGGCTATCAACGCCAGCTATTTTAATAAGGCGGTGAATTGCCTTTGGAGACATTATATCGATACCTTGTGGTGATACCTTTAATTCCTTGAACGCTTCCGTTGCCGCCTCCACAGTATCTATGTTTATTACTCTCAGCTTCAATCGCCACGCTCCCTTTGGTTAGTGGTTAGTAGTTCTTTTTCCTACCCTCCCTTAATAAGCGACAGCGCCTCCGCACGCGCGGCCTTTTTTCTAAATTGACCCCGTACAGCCGAAGTTACCGTGGTTGCACCGGATTTTTTTACGCCGCGCATACTCATGCAGAGGTGTTCCGCCTCTATAACAACCATTACTCCATGAGGATTTAGCGCCTCAACCATTGCGTCGGCGATCTGCGTAGTCAGCCTCTCTTGTACCTGCAGCCTCCTGGTAAGCACATCAACTACCCTGGCAAGCTTGCTGATCCCGGTAATCCTACCATTCTCACTCGGTATATAGGCGACATGTGCCTTACCGATAAAAGGCATCAAGTGATGCTCGCACATGGAGTAGACAGGTATATCCTTAACCATAATCATCTCATCATGGTCCTCGCCGAATGTGACGCTTAAAACCGCAACCGGGTCCTGTTCCATCCCGCCGAGTATTTCCTCATACATCGCGGCGACACGGCGCGGGGTATCTCGTAACCCCTCGCGCTCTAGATCCTCACCAACGCCCTCTAATATAAGCCGGACCCCTTGCTCAATTCTCTCCCTGTCCAACCGAGAAACCCCTTTCAGAGCTCATAACATGATCTACCATATTATTGCACAACTCGGGTAATTTCCGAATACGTGAGAGAAGGCCACTGTTTACGTGGCCTTCTATCTAAGCTATTGATACCTTACTGATACCTGTTCTTTATCAATATCTACTTTAACCTTCAGCTGGCCGAAGGTTACTTGGCAAATCGATTAAATCCTTGCTCTTTGAGGCAGTCTTCGTCTCGGCGGAAGCTTCATCGTCCTTGTCACTTACTTTTCTTGCCGTAAGCTCTTTCCCTTCAAGAATAGCCTGCAGCTCTTCCTTCTCAAGGGTTTCTCTATCGATCAGTCCCTTTGCGATATTATCGAGAATCTCCCTCTTCTCGGTTAATACATGCTTGGCCTTCTTAAATGCATCATCGACGATACGCCTTATCTCCTTATCGATCTCATAGGCGATCTCGGGGCTGTAATCGGGTTGCGATGCAAAATCGCGGCCAAGGAACACCTGGTCTTGCTTTTGACCAAGAGTTAGAGGCCCTAATTTCTCACTCATCCCGTACTCGCAGACCATCTGGCGGGCGGTTTTCGTTGCTCTATCCAGATCATCGTGTGAGCCGGTTGTAATATCGCCAAAGATCATCTCTTCCGCCGCATGCCCACCAAGGAACACGGCAAGACCGTCGGTAAGCTCCGATTTCGAAACCAGGAATTTATCCTCGGTCGGAAGCGTCAGGGTGTAGCCGAGTGCCCTACCCCTCGGAATAATCGATATCTTATGGACCGGATCGGTATTTGGAAGCGAATGTGCAACAAGCGCATGCCCAGCTTCATGGTAGGCAATTATCGCCTTCTCGTGCTCACTTATCAGGCGGGTCTTCCGCTCCGGGCCCGCCATAACCCTATCGATAGACTCCTCGAGTTCATACATGTCTATCTCCTTCTTGCTGTGTCTTGCCGCAAGAAGAGCCGCTTCGTTTACTAGGTTTGCGATATCGGCACCGGTAAAACCGGGCGTCCTCCGGGCGAGGACGTCGAGATCGACATCCTTAGCAAGCGGTTTACCCTTGGTATGAACTTTAAGTATTCCTCGCCTGCCATTAAGATCGGGCCTATCGACAACGATTTGACGGTCGAAACGACCGGGGCGCAGGAGCGCCGGATCCAATATATCCGGCCTGTTCGTGGCGGCAACCAGTATGACGTTGTCCTTAATATCAAATCCGTCCATCTCAACGAGGAGCTGGTTCAAGGTCTGCTCGCGCTCGTCATGACCTCCACCAAGACCGGCCCCCCTGTGCCTGCCCACAGCATCGATCTCGTCCATGAATATAATGCACGGCGAATTCGCCTTTGCTTGTTCAAACAGATCGCGGACCCTTGATGCGCCGACACCAACGAACATCTCAACGAAGTCTGATCCGCTTATCGAGAAGAACGGCACACCGGCCTCGCCCGCTACTGCCCTTGCCAGGAGGGTCTTTCCGGAGCCAGGTGGGCCATAAAGCAGAACGCCTTTTGGAATCTTTGCACCAAGCGACTGGAACTTGGATGGGCTGGCCAAGAACTCTTTTATCTCTTCTAGTTCTTCGACCGCCTCATCGACCCCGGCAACATCCTTAAATGTAACCCTGGGCTGGTCCTTGGTAAGACGCTTGGCACGACTCTTGCCAAAAGACATCACCCTATTGCCGCCGCCCTGCATCTGCTGGAGCATAAACAGCCAGATCCCCAGGATCAATATAAATGGCAAGAAGTTCAGGGCTATCGACCACCATACGGTCTGGTTTTGCGGATCGACTTTTATCTCGACGTTCTTGCTTTCAAGCCGCTCGGAGAGCTTCTCGTCATTCTTTGGAAAATAGACAGTGAACTTACCGCCCTTGTTATAGTCTGCTTTGTAGTTACCCTCAATCCGGCTATCCCGGTCGAAGATTTCTACCTTCTCAACGCGACCCTTATCAACTTGCCCCAGGAATTGGGTGTAGGTAAGCTCGTCCGGTTTTTCTCCGGGCTTAAACATCTGTGCCCCGAACAGAATTACAAGCAGGAGAATTATGAACCAGAAGCCAGCACTTCTAAATAGTTTGCTCAAAGGAGTTCCTCCCTATTATTTCCATACACAAATAGGATGCTATCATAATTGGCGCGCCCGGACAATCAGAGCATCCCGTTGTCCTCGTAAGCAGAACGCCTTAACGTACCGATAAAAGGCAGGTTCCTGTATTTTTGCGCGTAGTCCAGCCCGTATCCGACCACAAATTTATTGGGGACTGTAAAGCCGAAGTACTTCGGCTTTATCGGTACCCGCTGCTTACCTTCCTTGACAATGAACGAGCAGACCTCAAGGCTTGCCAGGCGTCGGGAGCTTAAATTTTTTACAAGGTAATTTAGAGTAAGTCCCGTATCGAGTATATCTTCGACGATTAGAACGTGCTTACCTTCTATATCGTCATCCAAGTCTTTAAGTATCCTAACAACACCCGATGTAGTCGTTGAGGAGCCATAGCTGGATATAGCGATAAAATCAGTCTCAACAGGAATGCCCATCTCTCTTATTAAATCGGCGAGGAAGACAAAGGCGCCTCTTAATATACCAACAAGCAGAAGATCCTTATCAATATAGTCTGCGCTTATTTGCTGACCAAGCTCTCTTACCTTCACCTGGATGTCTTCTGGGGCAACTAAAACCTCCTCGATGTCGTTGCCGAGAACCTGCTCTATTAAACTCGCTTTCATTACATCTCCCATCGTCCCTTAGTTACCAATATCTATATCACCAAATGGGCCCAGATAAAACCGATCCAGGCTTTTAATGTCGTCTCACTCTTAAAACCAGCACCCGGTCCGTTTCCTCCGTAACTCTGAAAATATCGTCGATTCGAAAACCGGTCACCCACACAATTTTACCGTCGGATTCTACTATGGGTATCCTATCCCGCTTGCGCCTTGGGATTTTTTCGTCGACGAAAAAATCCTGTAATTTCTTTTCTCCAACCATACCAAACGGCCGGAAAGAGTCGCCCGGTCTGCGCGTCCTCACTATAAGCTCCCCAGGAATTTTACCCGCATCGATGTGGGCCACATCGCCACCTTTCTCAAACTCAAGGTTGCTTCGCTCTACGAACTCCGCCTCAATCTCCACACCAAGAGGCTTGATCGTGGTAATTCCAGGAACCGATAGGATGATCTGCTCAAAGACCGGGGGCTCAAACAACTGCCTTTGACCGAAGATTAAATAGTCATATTCGGTAAATACGATTATTTGGCCAGGTAACTCCAACTCAACCCGTACCGGAATAGATACTAAGCCCTCGAGCACAGCCCCAACATGTTTAAATTCAATGCCCCGCAAGTCGGATTTGACCCATTTTATACACCGCCGTACCAGGCGCCGCTGTATGGATACCGATTGGGCTAATAGGCCCTGAATTGGCATTCGTACGATGCCAACATCGGTATCTGCCAGGACTTCGAATACTCCATCGGTTACCTCATCAAGGTGAGATTGATCATCCTGTACCAATTCTATCGTCTTAAGGAGGGTTCCCTTAAATTGAGGGTTATAATCGATCAGGAGCGGTACGAGCTCATGCCTTATTCTGTTTCTGAGGATCGATAGATCTTCATTGGAAGCATCAAGTCTGTACTTGAGCTCATTATCCTCGATATATCGTAAAACCTCTTCTTTTGTAACTTCGATAAGTGGCCTAATATAGCGGTCCCTGACCGGTAGGATCGATCCTAAGCCCTCAAGGCCAGCACCTCTTATCAGGCGCATCAAAAATGTTTCGATCTGATCGTCGGCTTGATGACCGAGAGCAACCCGGTCGGCTTTGATATCGGTAGAAAGCCGATCCATCAGCCTATATCTGGCCTCTCGTGCCGCCTCTTCAAGCGATAATTTTTCTCTCTTCATAAGCGCTGGAACATCGAAACTCTCAAGTATCACCGGGACACCCAGCAACTCTGCAAATTCCTTTACAAATCTCGCGTCCTCATCCGCTTCTTTCCCACGTAGCTGATGATTAAGGTGAAAGACATAGAGATTTAGATGATATATGGGCTCAGCCTGCTTTAGCAGGTAAAGTAGAGCCACGGAATCCGGTCCGCCAGAGACTGCAACCAGTACCTTATCGCCCACCTTAAGCATTCGATACTTTAGTATCGTATTCAGAACGCGGTCGAAAAATCTAGTCTCGACCAAGAATATCACCTAGCCAGAAAAAAAATGACCCTTGCGGGTCCCTCGCTTTCCTTAAGTATAACCACTCCAGCCCAATTTGCCAAGCCTTGTATGCCTGCCAGGACACCACAAACCCCTCACATGGTAACCTAGCTCGATTAGTGGTAAAATAATCCAAGCAGTATTCCACAGTCAGCGCGAATCCGTTATCAAGCATTATGGATAATAAACCGCGGGATTTCATACCCCTGGTCGATACAGATTAAACCGCCCACCTTAGCGTTCACCGGGAAAACATAGCAAAAATATAGAAAATACGATTTAGATCCTCCAGAGCCCCCGGCTCTTCAGGATGACAAATTGGTGAATTGCAAAATCCCTGAGAATATAAGATCAGTGACAAGCTGGATTAACCACCCACTAGTTCTTAGGCATCGATAAATGAGTCATCGGATCTATAGATAGCAGAAATGCATATGGATTAACCGCCTCTTTGCCGCCCGGGTGGATCTGGAGATGAAGGTGTGGTGCGCCCCTGGCATTTCCGGTATCGCCGACATAGCCGATAATCTGCCCGGCCTTAACATACTGACCGACCTTTAAACCATCGGCATATCCATAGAGATGGGCATAGTAGTACTTATTTCCGCTATCGCCGCTTAACCACAAAGAAATCCCGCCTAGGATGTTCTCGCCCATTTTTGAGATAATCCCGCCTTCAATTGCCAGCACACTAGTCCATGGCAACGCCATTATATCGGTTCCCTCATGTGTGTGCTCATATGCAGTACCCCTCATCCTCGGCGCTCCCCAGCTATCCACATAAGTATACGGAGGCGCGACCGGAAAAACGAATCCGCTTGTTGCGGCAATTGTACCAGATGAGGCTGCAACAAAAATGTCTCGCTGCGGAAATTCGGCGAGGATGTCTCGCTGTTCCACCAGCGTCCTCACCAGATTTTGCTTAGTTAGTTCGAGGTTATCGATCAATCTTTTCTGAATTATCGATAATCTCCTCCTCTTTCCTGCTCAAGTCCGCTATCGCCCTCTGAACTTCCCCGCCGAGTATTTTGAGCTTTTCGTTAGTAACGCACATCTGCCTGTATGCGGATGCATAATCATTGTTTCTGGGCAGAGCATATGAAAGTGGAGCTATACCGGCAAGCATAAGCAGGAATATAGTAGAAAACACAAGAGTTCTTATTGGAAGCTTTTTAAGTACCGCCACGAATCAATCGTTCACCGCCATACTATAGAGTGAAATAGCCGGATAGAGGCACCCTAGACCATCGGGCGAATTTATTCCCATTCTCCACCTTAACCAAACCAGGTTTGTTCTTAACCGGTTAAAGATTGGCAATAAAAATGCGCAGTCTGCTCGACCTGCGCATTTTTAGTCATGTTAATAAATGATAGCTTTAATCATTGATCGTTCGAGGATATATCTGCGATGTGCTTCCAATAAGATTGGCGTGGAAAATGCTGCATGATGTGCACCTGCTTTTATCATTTCTTCTACAGCATGGTACATCCTCTTTTTCCCAGCAGTTCATTCCTTCTTTGTAAGCCGTGCAATTATGATAATGGCTTGCCGGGCACCTTCTTAGGTCCGAGCAGATACTCTTTCTTTTTTGGCTAAGCTTATACACATTCATTATAACTCCAACCCCTGGGTGATTATATAATCACCTAAATTGCTTACCAATAATATACCATAATATGGAAAATAATGTAAGCCCTAAGTATGATATTTTTTGTAATCCCTATTACAAAACCCTATCACTACTGGCGTATGTGCTAATGAGAAAGCGGAAACAACCATAAGTTATAGAGGGGGAGGAAGAGCTCGGCAGCAGGACAAACCGGAAACCCTGAAGGAGAGCCTTTAAGGTGAGAATCTGAGCCCTTCCTCATTAAAATTATCGGCATTTACCACATATATCTGTATACTTTTTAATTGGTGCGATAAGGTTTATAACCTTATCTTAAGTCTCACTCTAAATATGCTCAAGCCTCTCTTTAGGGCTTAAAATCTCGGTTATTCTTATACCGAAGTTATCATCGATTACAACAACCTCGCCTCGGGCAATAACCGTACCATTGGCCAAAAATTCGACCGGCTCTGAGGCCAGCTTATCGAGCTCAATTACCGATCCCCTGCCTAGCTTTAGTATCTCCGCAATCGTCATCTGGGTCCTACCGAGTTCAACCGCTGCATCAAGGGCGACATCGAGGAGAAGCGAAATGTTGCTGGGACCACCCTCATCGCCCCCCTCATCCAGCGGATCGAACTCCTCTGACTGCAAATCACGTGTCCTTGGTGCTTGCTCTATCCCAAAAGCATACGCTTCTTCGCCCGGCTTAAGAGGCACCTCCTGATCGCCCTGTTCGGTTTCTGAGCTCCCGCCCACTGTATCCTCGAGATTATCGCCTTCAATTGCCGACCGCTCATTTAGAAGAAGTTCAATTATCTGGCCGCCCAGACCAACCGGCAGAAGGTAGCCCACCTTCACCACATCGTCCGGTAGCCTGAGTTCTGCCGATACGTGTAGCAGCTTCCCCTCCGGACATAGGATATCCATATCTTTAAAACCGGACTCGTCTTGTAAAATGACGGTATCAATTACTGAGCAATCTACACTGTGACCCATGCTATCGGCAAAATTTATTATTGCTTCAGAGATCGCATTATCGACCATCTCCCTGAGGTCTCCTAGTATCACCTCATAGTCTGCCTCAGTTTCCTTGTCATCATCAGGAACCACAATTTCTAGCACTTTAGATACGCCTTCACCATCGATGAACAAGAGAAATTGCCCTTCCAGCCCCAGTGCACAGTCGATTTGCACAAGTAGAGCAGGAATCGAAGTAACGCTCGCGATCTCTGAAAGCTCCACTATCTCTACCGTAGGACTCACTCCTGTACCCGAGTCCAGCTTCTCTCCGAAAGCTCTCGTCAGAGATACCGTCATCAGGTCGCAGATCTCGCCGATGGCGCTTTTTTCCATATCTGAGAGTCCTACTATACCCTGTTCTTTGCCTTCCATAGTGCGCCCTCCCTAATCAGCCACTCCCGTTGTTTTAACTGCCAATCTTCTCCCGATTACCCCCAGCTGACCATAAAATTTAACCCTACCATTGACCAAAACCCTGATGTCATAGTCAGCGGGCGTATCGAGCCGTACTGAGTCACCAGGTTTAAGCTGAAGCAGGTCGTTGATGCTTATCTTGGCCCTTCCAAGTTCTATCGATACCGGGAGCCTTACTTGATTAAGAGCTTCTTTAACTTTACCACTTTCAGGCTTATCGCTACCTCGATGCTCAAACCCAGCAAAAAGCCATGTCTGCCTGGTTAATTTTGACATAATAGGCTCTAGCATCAAGTACGGAAGACAAGTCCTCAGGATTCCAATCGCCTTACCCAGCCTCACTTCAAGCGTCGTAACCGCTACGATCTCATCCGGCGAAATACCCCGTAGAAGCTCGGAGTCTGTGTCCAGCGCCTCAATAGAGGGCTCAACACTATAAATCTCCGACCAGGCAACTTTGAAGGCCGTTAAGACTCTCTCGGCCACCCTTCTGACAATTCCACACTCGATCTCAGTTAAATCTCGAGCCTTTGTTGGACGATCGCCCGCTCCACCAAGCAGCCTGTCCAGAATCAGGAAGGTGAGCTCAGAGCTTATTTCTAAGATTGCGCTTCCAGGAAGGCCCTTCATAGTAAAAGTAATAAGAGAACTCGGGGTTGGGAGCGCTTCTATATATTCCTCAAATGATTTTTGCTCGATAGAGACGAGACTAAAGCTAACGCTCTTCCTCATATAGATTAAAAGAGCTGCTTTAAGATGGCACAAAAAGCCCTCATAAACCACCTTCATCGCGCTCAGATGACTTTTTGAAAACCTATTTGGGTGGCGAAAATTATAGGTGCGGACATGCTTGATGCCCATCGACGTTATTGCGGGCCCCTCTTCAGTACCAGTTAATCCACCGCCGGATGTCGTAGACAAGAGCGCATTTATTTCATCTTGTGTAAGCGTTCCTGTCATGATTAACCCCTGTTGCATCTATGGTAAAAAATGTCACCGCACCGTAAATGTTGTAAAGTGGACATGCTCAATTTTACCATAGCTAATGAGCTAATCTACCGCCTTTTTGATTTCAGACTTGAGCTTATCTGTTATAGAGGAATGGTCAGACAACAGACCCTTCCTCTCCGCCACGGGTAATAATGATCTCGCCATCCTCTTCTAAGCAGTGAACTACGTTTATGATTTCCCGCTGCGCCTGCTCAACATCCCTTAAGCGCACCGGCCCGAGAAACTCCATACGCTCTCTGAGTGCCTCTCCAGCCCTCCGCGACATATTGGCAAATATATTCTCTTTGAGATCTTCGCTCACCGCCTTAAGTGCAAGTGCGAGCTTCTCATAGTCTACCTCTCCTAGCAACCTCTGAATCGCACAATCATCAAGACTGAAAATGTCTTCGAATGTAAATAGGCTCCATCGAATCTCGTTGGCAAGCTCCGGGGTCTCGCCTTCCAGTATTTTAAGGATCTCGCGCGTAGTTTCCCTGTCAACCCGGTTTAATATCTTTGCTACCGCTTCGAGTCCGCAGATCATTGTGTACTCATCGGCCCTAGCTAGGGATGATACCTTCGATTCCAGAATATTTTCTACCTCTGCGATAATATCCGGAGTGATCCTATCCATCAGTGCAATCCGCCTTATGACCTCGGCCCTAAGATTTGCTTCAAGCTGCCTTACTATTATTGATGCCTGCTCAGGTCGTAGGTGAGCTAGGACAAGAGCAATCGTCTGAGGATGTTCGTCCTCAAGAAAGCTTACTATTTCGTTAGGGTCGGTGTTGCGCAAAAAGTTAAAGGGCGCTACTTCAGGTGAGGTGGTGAGTCTTTCGATAACCTTCCTGGCCTTGTTTTTACCAAGGGCCCTCTCAAGCATATCAATAGCATGATCAAGGCTACCTTGGGTTATAAACCCCTGCGCCTCATAGAGGTCATGGAACTCTTTAAGAACGTTGTCGGTCACTCCCTGAGAAAGCTTTCCAATACGTCCTACCTCGGCAGCTAGCATCTCGATCTCGACTTCGTTCAGCTCCTTTAAAACTCCAGCTGAAAGCTCCGAGCCGATTGCAAAAAGCAATGCGGCGGCCTTTTGCCTGTCTGATGTAGTTTGCCTTGAGCTGAATATGCGTTGTCTTATCTTTGCTGTCAATTGAGAACTACCTCCGGTATCGCTATGTATTCAGCCAAACCCTTAGCAACTGGGCGAAATCGCCCGGTCTTTCTTTTGCTAAATTCTGGATCTCTAATTTCGTCAACCAGCGCTCTTTATGCCTAAGCCTCAAACCTCCCCCTCTATCCAGCGCAGGATCGCTTATATCAACATCCCCGATGCCCTCATCCTTCAGGCCCAGCCCCGAGATCGGCTTCGGGGTGAACTCCTCCGGCTGCCTGGCAGGCTTAAAGTTTGAAGCTATCTTAAACAGGGCGAAAAGGCCGATTATAAAGATAATGGAAATCACGGCATACTTGCCGTAGTTAGTATACGCCTCTCTCTTTTGTGCGTCGGCGATCGCCTTTTCTTCCTTCTTTATCAATTTCTCATTAAAAGGTATGCTGCTTACGGTGAGCACATCACCTCTTGATTTATCGATTCCGGCGGCAGCGGCAACCAGATCCTCAATTGTATCGTTGAGCGCCGAATTTCTCCCGTCATTATTTACCACTACGGCAACCGATAATTTTTTCACAGTACCGGGAGGTTTTATCTTGTGCTCGTTAATCCTGGTAAATTCATAGTCGGTTGATTTTTTTGTAAACTCATGCGTTACGTTACCTTTCCCCGCATTAATCTGAGGATAGGCGGTTGAACCCTTGCCGCTATCTGCTCTGGGTTCAGGAGCCCGATAAGTTCCGCTAGGCGCCCCGCGCGGCGAACTCCATTGCCCCTGGTAACTCTCTTTCTCAACCTGTTCACTTTTGACAACCGGTTCCTCGCCACGCTCGACCTTATTTATTTGGATCTCCGTCTCGGTAAAATCGATCTCGGCGGAGACCCGGACAACGGCATTGTTTTCGCTGCCCAATACCTTAGCAAGCATTGACTCAATCGATCTCTCAAGGCTACTTTCATAAACGTCCTTCATACCTAGCTGAGTTTTTGTGTAGTTCTCCTGAGCATCCACAGATAATTTATCTGTCTTTGCCACGATCGCGCTCGCATCATCAAGGCTTAGGTTCTGGAATAAAACGGCGTATGGTGGGCGTAAAATCCAGTAAATAAGCAAGCCGAGGGCAACCAAAAACATGATTATCGTTACTATGATAATCATATTTTGGTTCAGGTTGAGCTTCTGCCAGCCAATTTTGGCTTTGTTGGTCCCTTCAGCCGGCGACGCCATTAACTATCCTCACTCACCTTGGACTTGCACTCTTATTGCCTACTGGCAGACTTCCATTACCTCATTCCTAGGTGAATGGTAAGCTGCAGGGCTAAACTGGCCTTTCCTACCTATATCATAACCTCATGGATATCAAGCTCACCTGTAACAACCTCTCGGTCCGCTTCGGCTCCTTTTGTAGATCGTTTAGCTTCTCAAGCGCATTATTGAATATACCAGAGAACGAAGCGACGCCTTTTAGGCAGGTCTTCAGTTTTTACTGTTTCAATTATTTCTGCGTTTATAGGATTAAGCTTTATTAGAGCTACTTCCATTGCTCTAGCCTCTTTTTGCTAGATTTCCAGAGATTTCATGGCCATGATCTCCGCTACATAAATAGCGATAGTATCTACCCTGCAAGCGTGCATTGCCGGCCCGTATTTTTACCATTTCGGTGAGGACACCTGTATGAGGCAGCGCTTCATGTCTATAGATGGTATATATCAAGATCCTTTTACAATGCGGTGAATAGATCGCTGGAAATAGCTGGCTTGTCAACCCCGCTCACTCCCGTTTGCCTCAAGGCTTTCAAAGGCTTCTTCAAAGTTACTGCCCGATGCGATCAGCCTATCTATGAGTTCCTTAGGGAACCGCCATTCTTTACCTATTTTAAGACCAGGTAATTTTTTCTCTCTGGCCAACCTACATATCGTTATCTGGCTCATCTGTAGATATTCGGCCAATTGTTTTGCGGTCATTATCTCGGTACTGCTACCCTTCATTGCTTCCCTCTGGCTCCTGCCGATATGCTTGCCGGCTATACAGCAGCACTTAATTCGCCCAATAAGCAAGGTTTTGTATATTTTAAGATAAACTCCGCTCGCATATCAACTGATTAGTCTTATTTTTACTTTATTGCATTGTTTTTTATAAAGTACCACCATATAAAGTACCGCCATATATATATGGATATCATGCATCTGGTATTCTTTTATATCGCCTTCGTACCAATCGATATCTTAAACACATTTTGCTATATTAATACGTTTGGAGATTTTAATTAGATGCGTGCGGCCAGAAACACTACGCTGCTTCTGGTCTCTGAGGGATCTTTCGAGAGATTGATAATGATTTGATTTGTACGGAACGCCTTAGTTGACCGGCGCTCCTTGACTTCCATCACCGGTCCAGCCAGGCTTAAGTGATTCTCCTTTTGTTTCTCTGAATCTAGATCTAATGCTAGTGCTTCTGCCACTGTAATCCCCGCAATGATGGTTTTATGACTAATATAATTCTTCGGCATTTTAAATAAATACTTAATTGTTTCTTTAAGTTCGAAGACTTAAGGCCGGCGCCGTATATGAAAAAGAGCATCCGGTTGAGATGCTCTTTTTCTAGTGGCGCTCTTTTCTACAACTGATAGCTAGCGATTACTTGTAAACCCAGTTAAAGACCACCTGAGCGGATTCAGCCCTGGTTGCGTTGTTATTTGGACGGAAGGTATTGTCCGGGAAACCTCTCACTATCCTATTTTTAGCAGCGGTTAGGATAGAGGCTCGCGCCCAATGGTTGGCTAGCACATCCGGGAAACCAGAACCGCTTGTGTCGATGGCAAGGTTTCCAGCCTTAACAACGACCTTAGTGATCTCAGCGCGGGTGATTTTAGCGTTCGGGCGGAAAGTTCCACCTGGATAGCCGTCTACGATGTTGGCTGCTTTCGCGGCCTCTATGTATCCCTTGGCCCAATGACCATCGATATCGCTAAAACTTACCGTTCTGCTCGTGACCGGTATGCGACCGGCTGCCAGGACGGCCATTTTCGTGAACTCAGCGCGGGTGATTGCAGTGCCAGGATCGAATTCACCATTTAGGCGACCATTGATGATGCCTTTATCGATTAGAGATCTTATAGCGGCAAATGCAAAGTGCGTGCTTGAAACGTCGGTCATAACCATTACGCTTTTACTATTTGGTCCTTGGCTATAGTTAGGCAATGGAGGAATTGCACCAGGATTAGTATCTGGGTCCGTGCCAATGCCTGAGTCTCC
>JACUUO010000162.1 GCA_014859275.1 Actinomycetota bacterium
GAAGATAACTTAAAAGAAGTAGTAACTTCTAATAATCCTGATCTTAAAAGCTTACAAAAAGCTTTTCCAATCTATTGCACTATAAGCGACAACGACCTTCAAAAATTATGTGAAGAATACCCATCGGTTAACGTAATGACGGTCTTACGTGACCTGCATGCTTGGGAGAAAGGCAATAAAGACCCCACAAAAAACGCTCTGCTTAGGCTTCGCAACTTCTTTAAAACAGCAGCTAAAAAGGCAGGTGAAGGTAATGGAAAAACTGGGCGAAGTCATAGAAACAACGATCGACCGGCTGGAGGAGAATTTGACGAGTTTGTTATCCGAGAAGAAGAGCAAAACCAACACTTGTGACGAGTGCGGGGCAACTGTAGAGCCGCATGAGGTTGAAATACTAGGGCGCACAAAGGTAATCCGCGGCACCTGCAAATGCGTTCAAGAAAAATGGATCAAAGAGGAGGCAGAGCGCTTACGAAAAAGCCAAGTCGAGAGCATCAAGAAGCTATTCGATCACTCGCGAGTAGGAGAGCGGTTTGCCGATTGTACATTCGAGAATTGGCAGGAGACACCGGGAACAAAGCTTGCTTACGCAGAGGCCAAGGATTTTATCGCCTGCTTTGATGATCGCCTAGCTAAAGGAGATGGTTTGCTATTTTACGGCCCGGTGGGAACAGGCAAAAGCCATCTAGCAGCAGCCATCGTAAACGCGCTTATTCTTGAGAGGCGATCGGCTATCTTCCAGAGCGTACCGGAGCTGCTTAGCAGGCTGCGGGCAACGTATAGCGACAGAGCAAAAGAGCGTGAAGCGACATTGCTCAGGGCGCTTGAGGTCGCCGAGCTCGTTGTGCTAGACGATATCGGCGCTGAGAAATGGAGCGAGTGGGTTGAGGAAAAGCTCTATTCGATCATCGATTCTCGGTATCGCGCCAAAAAGCCGCTGATTATCACGTCAAACCTTACCCTTGATGAAATGAACAAAGCGGTAGGATTCAGGGCAATGGATCGCCTTATTGAGATGTGCCGGCTTGTTGAAGTTAAGGGCGAGAGCTTCAGGCGCCAGAAGGCACGCCAGAGAATGAAGAGGATTAAGTAACCATGGCAAAAATATTAGGCACCGACAGCCGACTGAAACAAGAGCGTGATCTCGCAATCGCCGATGCGCGGGTGCTTAAAAGCGAGCTCGAGGTTTACAAGGTGCGCGACAGGGTATGCGAACAACAGTTCGAACACCTGCAAAAAGCTTACGATGCGCTCATGCGGGAGTACCGCAACTTAGCGAAAGGAGTATATCGGTGATAATAGCAATCGATCCAGGCAGAAGTAAAAACCGAAAAGTAAATGGATTTTGCTTGTTCGAGGAGTGCGAAGGTCGCACGTTGTCCTGCTCTGATTGCGCGGGGCGGGTTAAAAAGAGCAACCGCTCATATCATCAAGGGAGGCGCAGCGGCTTTTGATTCGCATACATTTACTGGTTGAGGCAAAGCAGCCCGGTATGGTGGAGGAAGTAAAGAGGCGGGTGTATCCAAAGGAGCGAAAAGCACACAATTTCGAGAGGGCTAGAAGAATAGCCGGCATGGATATCCACAGATTCAACAGGTGGAAGAAAGAGGAGGAGGGGAATTGAGCACAAAACCGGAAGATCGGCCTAAATTCGATCCAGAAACGGGAGAGGTCTTAGAATCACCAGACGCAACCCTGAGCATCAACGGCGGTCCGGAAATACCGCTCAAAGATTTTGAGGTGGCAACAAAGCGGCTTGAACAAGCTCAGCTCACGCTCTTTGAAGGCCACAAAATCAACATGGTTGAGCAAAAATTAAAAGCGGCCGCTGTAGGAATGGAAGCGGTTAGCACTGACTCAAAACCGCCAAGACTTTACGAAACCAAGTATTTCATGGTCAAAGCCAAGGTGCTTAAGGTTGAGCATGCCGAGAAGGATGGATTGCTTATAAAGACAGTTACCTTTGAGGCAAGCGCGACAAAAGAGATCGACCAATTTACCGGCGAGCGGATAATTGCTGGAATGTAATGTTTAACGTAGGAGCTAAGTTGGTGGGCACAAAAATAAAACCGGTACTTAGATACCCGGGAGCGAAATGGACCTTAGCTAAGTGGATCTGCGATCACTTGCCAGAGCATATCACATATCTCGAGCCGTTTTTCGGTTCGGGGGCGGTATTCTTTTCAAAGGAGCGCTCCAAGATCGAGACTATTAACGACATAGATGCTAATGTGATTAATCTATTCCGGGTGATAAGAGAAACGCCCGATGAGTTGGCAAGGCTTATTGATGCTACGCCATGGTCGAGAGAAGAATACAACGCAAGTATTAATAAAACCGGGGATCCTGTTGAGGACGCACGACGATTCCTAGTGCGCTGCTGGATGGCCCGGGCTGCAGATTATGATAGAAACGGCAAATCCGGCTGGCGAAATAACACGATAAAACCGCAAGGCAGCTTTAAGCCCGATACATGGAGAAAACTGCCGGAGCGGATACTATCAATTACTGATCGCTTAAAGCAAGTACAAATTGAGATGCAGCCGGCGATTGAATTAATACCGCGCTATAATGCCGAATCGGTTTTAATCTATGCGGATCCACCATATCCACTATCTACTCGGTGCGGAGCAATGTACGCTCACGAAATGACCGATGAGGATCATATCGAGCTATTGGACGCACTTGACGCTCACCCGGGCCCGGTAGTTCTCTCCGGGTATTCCTGTGATCTTTACAATGATCGCTTATCTCACTGGATGACGAGGACGGCCCGGGCTGTCGCTGACGGAGGAAAGCAGGCAGTCGAGGTACTCTGGCTTAATGGGAAAGCAGCGGCGACAATCAGGAACCCAAGCCTTTTTGAGGAGTAATGCGGTGAAATTTAAATTATTCGAGAAGCCAGGAGGCTGAAGCGATGAATGATTGCAAGATAAGCGCGTATGAAAAGGACGGCAAGCTATTTATGGAGATCGCAGGCGATGCGGATGTGTATACTGCGCCGAAGCTGAAGAGCAGGATCATTGATTCAATTGATGAGAGCCATAAGCATTTTGTTTTCGACCTGCGAAAGACCGATTTCATGGACTCGTCCGGTCTTGGGGTTCTGGTCGGAGCTCTGAAAAGAGTCCAAAAGTTAGAAGGGTCCGTGGCGCTTATGTATGGGCGCGATACTCATATTGCCAAAGTGCTGAGGGTCACTGGGCTTGGTAAGGTGTTCCCGGTACATACGGGGCAGGGGACATAGCGGTGATCTTATTTAAGCCAGAACATAAGGACATGATATTGGCCGGCAAAAAGACGCAGACCAGGAGAGTAGGCAAGAAGCGCTGGAAAGTAGGCAGTATCCATCAGGCAAGGCTTAATTACTATTCTGAACCGTTTGCGAGGTTGAAGATAACCGGCGTTCGACGTGAGCTGCTAGGATGGATAACTAACGAGGACGCTGAAAAAGAAGGCTATAGCTGTATTGCTGAATATAAGCAGGTATTTAGGCGCATTTATGGTTTTTGGGATGATATGCAAGAAGTATGGGTTATCGACTTTGAGGTAGTAAAAGATGGCAACAACTAAGGGTGAGTTAAAAAGGGGACCTAGATGAGCGGTAAATGCAAAGGCTGCGGAGCCAATATCGAGTGGATCGTAACCGGAAACGGCAAAAGAATGCCGGTTGATAGAGCTCCGTACCTAACCATAGTAACCGATGATGGCGAGGTTAAAAGAGGCAGAGCGTCTCACTTTGCAACGTGTAAATTTGCAGATAAATTTCGAGGCAAGGGAGCTAACAATGCTGGTAATAGGGTTTGATCCGGGCCTAACCTCAACAGGGTGGTGTGTTCTCGATACCGATAAGCAAAAGATAATCGATTCGGGCGTGATAAAGACCTGCAATATTCGCCAAAGAGAAGAGCGCCTTTTTGCGATACGGCAGAGTACAAAGGCGATATTGCAAGGCTATATGCGGATGGACCCACAGGTTGCAATAGAGGACTTCATATTCCAGAAGAGAAAAACCAGGTGCGGGGAAGAGGTGCCGCTGAAAAGCGCTGAGCTCCTAAACAGGGTGGTCCAGGTGATCGTCTCGGTGTGCTGGGATCTTGGGATAGAAGTGTCTCTCTACCCCGCTCCAGATGTGAAAGGGGCGATAGCGGCTTACGAGCGGGCTGACAAAGAGGCAATGAGAAAGGCGGTAAAGCTGCGCTTGAGTGAGATCCCGAGACCCTCGCACATAGTCGATGCAGCAGCGGTGGCACTGTACCATGCTGATCTTTCGGTGATAGGAAGCAGGGCAGTAGCGGAAGTAAGGGGGTAGGCTTGACCAAGCCAGAGATCGACGAAATAACTTTAGATCAAGTTGAACGCCTAAGAATTGCACTTGAGGCCCTCTCTGATTACCTAACCGAGATGGTTGTATCAGGTCGAGTTAGTGCGTCGGTAATTATGCCTCCAAGAACTAGAGGCTACGTTTCAGATGGGACGGAGATTATAGACGACCCAATTATCTCTAATCACTTTGCTAACGCAAAGTTGAGGCTTGAGATGCTGGCTGAGGAGACGTAAGCGTCAAACTATCCCCACCTGGTTTAACCCCTAAGATTAGAAGATAATCTT
>JACUUO010000163.1 GCA_014859275.1 Actinomycetota bacterium
TATATAAATATTTATTAGTGTAATAGAACGCCTCTTGAGAGGCGCTCTATTATTTATACCCGTAAATTAGGGCTTTCCTCAAAGTAAAAAAGAACGCCTTGCATGCAAGGCGTTCTGATTTAAAAACCTACTTAATCCTTTCAGCATGGTGCCGTCCGAATTATTACGTTAGGAATGGGACTATCAGTAGGGCCACTATGTTGATTACTTTGATCATCGGGTTGATGGCCGGACCAGCGGTATCCTTGTAGGGATCGCCAACCGTGTCGCCGGTTACCGCTGCCTGATGCGCAAAGGACTTCTTGCCACCATGGTTTCCATCTTCGATATATTTCTTGGCGTTATCCCAAGCGCCGCCACCGGTCGTCATCGATATGGCCACAAAGAGACCGGTAACGATACTTCCAACGAGAACCCCACCGAGCATTGTAGCGCCGATATTTTCTCCTTGAGAAGCGAGCAGTAAACCTATGATAGCTATAATGATTGGTGCGAGTACCGGAATTAGTGCAGGAGCAACCATCTCTTTTATGGCGGCTGATGTTACTATATCAACGGCCTTCGCATAATCCGGCTTAGCCGTGCCTTCCATAATGCCCTTTATCTCGCGGAACTGGCGTCTTACTTCCTCGACAACCGCACCACCAGCACGCCCGACTGCGGCCATGCTGAACGATGCGAATAGGTAAGGTAGAAGACCGCCAATAAATAGACCGACGATAACGTATGGATTTGAGAGATCAAATGTCAATGCCAAACCCTGATTTTCCAACTCCTCGGTATAGGCGGAGAAAAGGACGATAGCGGCAAGACCAGCTGAACCGATCGCGTAACCCTTAGTAACAGCTTTAGTTGTGTTACCAACAGCGTCAAGCGCATCGGTAACGTCCCTTATGCTATCCTCGAGGTCGGCCATCTCCGCAATGCCACCGGCGTTATCGGTAACCGGACCAAAAGCATCGATAGCCACAATAATACCCGTCATTGACAGCATTGCCATTGCAGCGATAGCGATACCGTATACTCCAGCGAGGCCGTATGAAGCCAATATGCCTATACCGATAACAATTACTGGCAAAGCGGTGGCCTGCATTCCAACAGCAAGGCCCTGGATGATATTTGTCGCATGCCCGGTTTCACTCGCTTTAGCGATGATCCTAACTGGCGAGTACTTTGACGATGTATAGTAATCTGTAATGATTACCAATGCTGCAGTGACAAGGATTCCCATTATGGAAGCGCCGAAGAGTTCATTAACCGTGTATTGCCCGTTGCCTTCCATAAACATCGAGGTGATAGGATAAAAACCGATTATTGCTAGTATTGCAGAGGCGGCCAGACCTTTATATAAGGCGCCCATGATATTATTGCGCCTTCCAAGCCTGACGAAGTAAGTACCGATGATTGATGCGATAATGGAAACCCCCGCTAGTGCAAGCGGGTATACTAGAGCATTGTCAAAGCCCTTGAGGTAAAGCTTACCCAATAGAATTGCGGCTATCGCGGTTACAACATAGGTCTCAAACAGGTCGGCTGCCATTCCCGCATCATCACCGACGTTGTCACCAACGTTGTCGGCGATAACCGCGGGGTTCCTCGGATCGTCCTCCGGAATTCCTGCCTCAATCTTACCGACAAGGTCGGCACCGACATCGGCAGCTTTTGTGAAGATTCCACCGCCAATTCGAGCGAAGACCGAGATGAGGCTTCCACCAAAACCTAGCCCAATCAGAGCTTGCGTATCGTGGGTTGCCACCCAGAAAATGGTTGTAACTAGTAGTCCAAGTCCTACAACCAAGATACCAGTAACGGCGCCTCCCTTGAAAGCAAGGCCAAGGGCTTTCTTGAGGCCTCCCCTAGCGGCCTCGGCGGTTCTAACATTAGCGCGCACGGCTACACTCATACCGATGCAGCCTGCTGCTGCTGAAGCAACGGCCCCAATGAGAAATCCAATTGCTGTCGTTATGTTGAGGGCCACAGCAAGAATTACAAATAATACAATTGCTACAACGAAAACGGTTGTATACTGCCTTTTTAGATAGGCGACAGCGCCCTCTTGGATCGCTAATGCGATCTCTTGCATTCTTTCATTGCCTTGTGGCTGCTTTAATGTCCAGGCAATTAAATATAAACCAAAAATTATAGCCAGCGCGCCTGAGCCTAAGGCAATAACTATTGCGGTGTTCTCCATTTTCCACTCCTTCTTTTCTTAGATTTTATGCCACATACCGAGGAAGCCTTCTCTGGATGAGGTTACTTTAATATAGCAAAATTGCGTTTAAGAGTGCAAGCATTTTGCCGGGTGATCGTTATTAAAAAAAGTAAAAAACTGTAAGGTCAGCAGGTTTGCACTGGTAATCATGGGTAAGCTAACCATAGCTACATTGTAACATTTATTACTAGAAAAGTTATAGTTTTGTCAAAGTTGTATAGCTTTTTTCTTTAGAGGTCTTACAGCCATAAATGCATAGGCAGAGGAATGAAAGTAACTTAAAGCTGACACTTCAATTTATATCCGTTAGAATAGGAATGAATTCAAATAAAACCGGCAAAGGAACACCATGATTAAAGGAATTGGTATCGATATAGTTGAAGTAAACCGTATTGAACAGGCAATAAGTCGCCGAAAGAGATTTACCGAGCGAATATTCACCAAATCTGAGAGGGATTATTGCTTCAGTAGGCAGCGCCCGCACCTGCATTTTGCCGTTAGATTTGCTGCAAAAGAGGCCGCAGTAAAGGCACTTGGTTCTGGGATGCGTGGTGTAAAATGGACCGACTTCGAGATCGGTCGAGATAAATGGGGCAGGCCATATCTTTGTTTAAGCGGTAACGCTGTTGCTATGGCTAGAGAAAGAGGTATTTGCGATATATTCATAAGCCTATCCTTTAACCGTGAATCGGCAATAGCTTCAGCAATAGCTGTGGGAACGGAGTAGATATTTGCGGGCAGTTACAAGCCGTGAGATGCTTAAAATAGAAGAGCAAGCTGAAGCCTTGTTTGGCTTAAGCACCGGATTGCTCATGGAGAGAGCGGGTCAAGCTGTAGCTGAAGCAGCCGAAAAAATGCTGCTTGATCGTGGAAACGTTTTTATAGTATGCGGTAAAGGTAATAATGGCGGCGATGGTTTTGTCGCTGCAAGGCTTCTCTCTGGTTCCGGATATAAGGTTACCGCATTCTCTTTGGCAGAGAGGGATACTTTTCCAACTGCAGCAAGGGATGCATTTGATAAATTACCTCCAGGAGTCAAATTAATCACAGATCTTGATTTTTACCTTCTTGATCAAGCGATAATAGAATCTGACCTTATAATAGATGCAATTTTTGGGTTTAGCCTTAAGGGGGCGGTAAGGGGTATTGCCGCGGATGTGATCGACCGGATAAATGTATCGCAAAAGCTGATCCTGTCGGTTGATATACCTTCTGGCGTAGAGGCTGATACCGGTAAGGTCTACGACCGTGGCGTCAAGGCTGATGTAACGGTTACCTTTACTGCGCCTAAGGTGGGCATGCTTCTCTACCCCGGCTCGCAGTATACGGGGGAGTTTATAGTCGCAGATATTGGCATACCAGATAAGCTTATTGAGGAGTACGCTAGTTCCCGATACCTCGAGAGGGTTGACGCATATGAACTGCTCCCCGCAAGAAAAATAGATGTACATAAGAAGTCGGTCGGCCAGATTCTGGTTATTGCGGGCTCGCGGGGAATGCCAGGTGCGGCTGTTCTCACTGGGAGGGCAGCCTATAAAATGGGGGCGGGCCTTGTTATGTTTGCGCCTCCGCAGAACATTATGCCGGTTCTTAACGGCGCCCTGGTTGAGGCGATTGTGCGGCCGCAGGCAGAAACAAAAGCCGGAACTCTATCGTTGGATGCCTATAAATCTTTAATCGAGCTTGCATCGGAGTATGATGTTGTTGCTATCGGGCCGGGTCTAACGACCAATAATCAAACGGTAGAGCTGGTACGAAAACTTATAATTGCTATAGAAAAGCCTCTAGTAATAGATGCAGATGGGCTTAATGCCATAGTCGGAGAAACTGAAGTATTGAGGAAAAGGCGCGGAAAGACAGTAATAACACCTCATCCAGGTGAGATGGCGCGCCTTTTCAGCGTAGCAACAGGGGATATCCTGGATGATCCGCTGGGTTTTGCGATTCGGGCGAGAGAGGAGTTCGGGGTGACCACCGTTCTTAAAGGACCAAGAACGATCATAAGTGGCCCGGGTGAATCAACGATTAATATGACCGGAAACCCGGGGCTTGCCACAGCTGGGACCGGAGACGTGCTTACTGGCTTTATAGCCGCATTGGTAGCTCAAGGGCTTGATGTATATAATGCGAGTTCGGTCGCAGTTTATCTGCATGGTCTGTCAGCGGATATTGCGGCTGAGGATATAAGCGAGTACTGCCTGGTGGCATCAGACGTGATAGATTTTTTACCCGAGGCGATTACTTGGGTTCTGGGATGATCACCTGGTAACCAGGTGATCAGGTTGCCTGGTTACCGGTGAATGGGTGATTAGGGACCAGGGTCCGGGGACCACAGGGTCCAGGGACCGGGGATGTGGGTAAGAGACGTGGGTAGAAGTTATCCAGTG
>JACUUO010000026.1 GCA_014859275.1 Actinomycetota bacterium
TAAGGATGACATGGCGGTAGCACTTTTATGATCCTAGAAGAAGTGGTGTGAAACGATGATATTATGGCCGATATTGGCAATGTGGGGGTTCAGGATGTGTGGTTTGCCTTCATTGGACTGCCGTTAAAAGTAGGCATATCGGCTTATCGTTAATCTATCAAAAACAAGGGGAAAGGGGGACACCTTGCAATGAAGAGGCATCCCCGCAAGGCATTTTCAAGGATACTTTTATGCAGCCCAGCCTCTCTCTAGCGCGATCTTGATATAGCGTTCGGGGTCTTCCTTGAGCATATTCAGGTGCTCTTGGCTATCGAGATAGTATGTTCTGCCCTTATAATCATATGTTAAGCCTTTTCGCCTAGCATCCTCTTCATCTACCGTGGTATCCATTCCCATCGCAGCACAGACAACACATTTTGCCATTTTCTCTACCTCCTATTAGTTAATCTTCATAGGACTCCATCTCGTCGAAAATTTCTTTTCTGCTCCTCATAACCGCCTCCTTAAGACAAAACATGTGGTAATTAACCTATCGCAAGTTATGATCTGGTTTCTTGCTATCTAGCTACCCTCGTTGTACAAAGTTAAACGCACCATAGTAAAAGATTTGGTAATTTGGGACATTACCTGCAAGGTAGAACCAAGTGTCTACGCTGCAGGTCTCACCGGGCTTACCTCGCCGACCTCTCGCTCTTTTCGTATCGCTTCATCTGGGCCAAACGGGTGGCCGCCGAAGGCGTGGCGCATCATAGCTATGGCGCGGTAGGCGTAGTGTTTCTTATCCCTCGAGGTAAAGAGCTCCATAACGGATAGCGCGGTTACCGGGATCGGCACCTCGATCCTCAGCGCCTCCTCGATAATCCAGTTGACCTCGCCGGTATCCTCGACGTATGATGGCACCTCTTCGATGTCTCTTTCCTTAAGCTGCTGCTCCATTAGCTCAACGAGCCATCCACGGATTACTGATCCGTGGCTCCAGTTATGAAAAATTGCGGTGAGGTCGAGATCATATGGGCCTTCCTTTAGCAGCGAGGTTCCCTCGCCGATCGCCTGGAGCATCCCGAATTCGATTGCGTTATGGATGAGTTTGACAAAGTGTCCGGACCCAGGAGGACCGGTATGAATATAGCCTTCCGGCACGGCAAGCGCCTTTAAAATCGGCTCAGCCAGCTTGACCGGCTCGGGCTCACCTCCTACCATGAAGCACGCGCCGTAGCGGGCGCCCTCCAGACCTCCTGACGTGCCGCAATCGACGAAGTGTACACCTGCTTCTTGGGAGTGCCGGTGGCGCCGGATAGAATCGCCGTAATGGGAATTGCCACCATCTATAATAATGTCCCCGGCCTCCAGCTGCTCGAGCAATTCCTCAATAATATCATCCACCGTTGGCCCTGCCGGTATGTACAGGAAGATGATTCGCGGGTGGTGCAGGAGTTTGATTAACCCCGGGATATCGGGGGCTAGCTCAACTCCGATCTGCTCGAGCTCAGGTTTCGGCTTTTTATCAGTTCCAACTACCCTAAATCCCCTCTCGATTGCCTGCATCGATAGGTTGCTGCCCATCTTGCCAAGTCCGATGATTCCAAATTCCATAATCGCCTTCTCCTTATAGCTATATGTTGTACCATACTGCGCATTTGCTACCCACAAACGCGTATATATAACTTGGTGTGAGCTGATTTATTGATTTGGGTATTAAGAAGTTTAATTGCAGCGCCATACAAACGGGCTTGCGGATTGATAGGAAAGAAGGTTTATGGGAGACGTTGAAGGGTTTACCCCAATAGACTATTACGGCGTGATCGGCGACCGGCGCTCTGCTGCACTCGTATCACCTGGTGGTTCAATAGACTGGCTCTGCTGGCCCCACTTTGACAGCCCAAGCCTCTTTGCGGCAATACTCGACCCAGACCAGGGGGGATATTTCAGGATCGGCCCAGTTGAAAAGAGCGAGGGCCGGATGCGCTATGCCGGCGATACTAACGTTCTTATAACCGAGTTTGTTACCGATAAAGGCTCGCTACGCCTGGGAGATAGTATGATGCGTCCCGGCGATCGACCGGAAGGTGACCCTAAAGGGCATGAATATAGAGAGGTGCTCCGCCGGGTTGAATGCACTGGTGGAGAGGTTGAAGTGGAGATTGAGTGCGCACCTCGTTTTGATTACGGCCGTGTGCTCCCCAAGATAACGCAGCTTGAGGATAGCGCAGTGTTCCATGCTGTAGATGGAAAGCGCTTGCTTGTAATGCGGTTATTATCACCAAGGGGGAAGCTGGAATCAGCGGGGGACCGGGTGACTGCCCGATTTTACCTGAATGCTGGTGATATTGCTTGGGTATCGCTTTATCTAGAGCCGTATGAAGGTATGGGGATGGATACTTTTACTATTGATAAAGCGAAAGCGGCCTGGGAGGAGGCGCAAAGCTACTGGGAGGGGTGGGTTATCCGCGGCAATTTTCCTTCCGAACATCGCGACATTATAGTGCGTTCTGCCTTAGTTACCCAATTATTACGCTATGCCGAGACTGGCGCGTCAGTGGCCGCACCGACGACTTCACTCCCTGAAGTGATTGGGGGAAGGCGTAATTACGACTACCGCTACGCTTGGGTTCGCGATGGGTCTCTTGGGTTGGCCGTGTTTTCTATCCTTGGTTACCTTGATGAGGCAAAGCAGGCGATGCTGTGGCTCTCCGGACTTGGCTCTGATGTCGAGGCACCCCTTCAGGTTGTCTACACTGTGCACGGTGACCGCAGGTTGGAGCAGCACGAGATCGGGCACCTGCGTGGGTATCGAGATAATAAACCCGTTCGCGTCGGTAATCATGCTTGGAAGCAGATGCAGCCAGACGAGTTTGGGATTTTCCTAGATTGCGTCTGGATTTACCAGCAGCAGGGAGGAGAGATGCTCCCGGAGTTTTGGAACCTCATTGAGCAGGTTGCCGACTTTGTATACGATCACTGGCAAGATCCAAACAACGGAATCTGGGAGAATATTGAGAGGAAGCATTTCGTTTCATCATTGATTCTTTGTTGGGCTGCTTTAGACCGGGCTGCTCGTATGGCGAAGAAACGTGAGGGATGGGAGGAAAAGGAGAAAAAATGGCGGGAGCGAGCAGAGGAAATCAAGGCGTACACCTTGGAGTATGGTTTTGACAAAAGCATCGACTCTTTTACCTATACCACCCAGGATAAACGACTTGATGCCTCGGTTCTAACCGCCATCACTTACGGCATGCTTCCCGCCACTGACCCGAGAAGTCGTTCGACGATGCGGCGTATACGCGAGCAACTTTCGCGCGGCGATATGCTGATTCGACATCTTCTTGCAGAAGAAGCTGACTATGTAAGTAAGGGACTGCCAGCAATGGGATGGATGCCGGTTGAGAAAAGAGACAACCCGTTTCATCCCTGCACGCTCTGGCTAGCGCAGGCATACGCTCTAGCAGGTGATATCAGCACTGCAGACTCGATCCTGCGCTGGACGTGGGAGCACGCCGGGCCACTAGGCCTTCTCTCAGAAGAATATGCTCCTGATGTCGGCGAGGCCCGTGGAAACTATCCACTCATCTTCTCGCACATGGAGCTGTTTAAAGCCGTCTATTTCATCCTTGGGGCTAAGAAACAACTTAAGCGTAAGCAGGGTGAAGCCCTTGATTAACCCATAGAATAAAAATAATCTGCAAGGGTAAACAAACCATGGGTGAGCGCTTATGTCTCAGGAGAAGACGAGAGATATAGAAGAAGTATATGTCACCGCTATTCATAAGGCCGGAATTTCTCTTGGCATATTTGTTGTGGCGACAGCATCGTTTCTTGCTTTTGTTTTAGCGTTTTTTAGGCTAATCGGGACTTTGTTTTTTATGTTCAGTATTGAAACGGGCCCCGTACTTAGATTTCTTGCTGCCTTAGGGCTTACGGGGAGACCTATAATCTTAATGCTCATAGATATAGTTGATGCCGTCCTTGTTGGAGCAATACTACTCGTTCTTGCATTTGGTTTAAAATCCGTTTTTACAGGTAGACGATATAGGGTGATTTCCTTTGGCATTAAAGATATCGATGAATTGAAGGAATACCTGGTTGGTCTAATTATCACGCTTCTCGGAACCCGTTTTTTAGAACGGGTATTGCGAGTAGAACCGGGTTCAGAATTATTTAACGCCGGTATAGGTATCGCGACGGTTGTCATCGCTCTTGGTGCATACGACTTCATATTGAAGCAGCGTAAAAAACCCGGAGGATAAAGCTACAGAAATGTAGTTGCCCGATAAATCGGGCGAACAGATTATCGAGCGAAAAATACGCCCATGAATGGGCCAAGATGAATAGCTGATATGCAAACTCCCTGAAACATCTGCCATCTAACGCCGATTCTCAGAGAGAATTCAGCAAGAAATCGAATCTGTCTGATAATCTTTCCTCACTATGGGCATAATCACCCCCAAAGGGTACCGAGAAAACCAATGACTAAGAGGGGGTGGAAGATGAACGTGCAAGCTCTGCGCAGCGAGGTGCAACGACCTTCAGCTGCGCGAACCTGGGCAATAATTTTTCTTATCGCCGGGCTGCTGGTCATCCTTGCCTACTTTACCATAGGGCTATTTAGGGCATCTACAGCTGGAGCGTACTGGGCGCAACCGAAAGCGGTCAGGGATGCAGCCCAGCCCGGGTCAGCCTTACTAGGGTCTCTGCGTTTTCTTCAGAGCACGAATGCTTGGTTAGAGCCTTTTAAATTTACTGGCCTTGCGCTGATTATATCCGGTATCGCCATATCGTTTGGCGTGGCTATATTGGGTGCGCTGCGCCAACGTCTAAGGATAACCGGTGAGGCTCTTCAGGAGTTTATGGGGAAGGGAGGAACGTAACATGCCAGACGGAAGATTAATGCTGGAGCCTTCAGATCAGCGAATGTACGGGTTTGTCCGGTCTGCGTGGGCTCCCCTTATTGTTGTAGGCTTATTAATCGTGCTGTTTTCGTTGGGGTACGGCATCTACACTTCAACGCTGGTTGCCGATTATTTTTCGAATTCTAAGGCGGTGCGGGAGGCGGCTGGACCGGGCTCCCAGATTGTTAATCAGCAGGTCTTTTTCGAATCGACCTTTGCCTGGTTACCCGGTTTTAAGTTCTTCGGAATGGGTCTTCTTTTTGCGGGGATAGTTGCTGCGCTTGCTATCATTATACTCACCCTTAAAGGTTCCGGGGCGCAGATACAGCAGATGATGGGTGCCGAGGTAAGGGCGATGCCGAGGCCGCTGATCTCCCGTGCTTATCCCTGGCTTGCGATACTTGGATTGCTTATTCTCGCTGTGGCGTTCGGGGTGAGCATCTACCAGGCGGTGGTTGCGGCCAGCTATTGGAATAACTCGATTGCCAATACGCTCGATCCAGCCCCGGCTGGTTCGCAGTTCCTTGCACAGCTAAGCACAATCGAAAGCATCGAGGCATGGAACGTGCCGTTAAAGTTTGTCGGTATTGCAACACTTTTAACCTCGATAAGCTTTGCGCTTTTTACAATACAATCGGTGCTAAGAGGTCAATCGATGCGACTTCTCGAGATGGTTGAGGCCAGGGGTAAGAAGCCGGCAGCTTAAGTACCTGACATGAATTTAGTTGTCCAGGAACCAGATGAGTGCAAATACTTAAAAGCTCTTTGAAATAAATAAGGATGTCGCCAGGATAGTGCTGGCGGACCTCGGAAATCAAGCTGGGGTTATGGGTGCCGCTGCTCTTGTATTTAGTGAGCTGAAATAGTTCATGGTTTCAATCGGCAATCTTCCGATTGAATTTGATTATTGAGAAATGTACTATTGTCTGTGCCTGCCAAACTCATATCGTAAGGCGGAGATAAGCCGTGCAGACAGTGAGTCCACCTGCCTCGAGCGGTAGCGCATCGCAAGTGCCATATAGATTACTGGAATCGGTACGTCATAACCGATTGAGGTCTCAACAGTCCACTCTCCAGTTTCGCCACCGCCAATTGAGGCTGATACGCTCTCAAGTTTAGGATCTTTCTGAAGCGCCCTCTCGGCGAGTTCTAAAATCCATGAGCGAATTACTCCCCCGTTAATCCATGCCTTTATTGCAGGAATAATATCGATCTTAAGAGGAGCTTTAGATAGGAGTTCAAAGCCTTCACCATAGGCTTCAAGCATGGCATATTCTATACCGTTGTGAACCATCTTGGTAAAATGGCCCGCTCCGCTTGGGCCGACATAGGAGAAGCCGCCAGGTGCCGCTAAAGCCTCAAATAATGGGATAATTTGCTCAAACACCCCTTTTTCTCCTCCGATAGTCAATGAAGCACCATGTCTGGCCCCTTCGATACCACCGCTTGTGCCAACATCCAAGAATTGAATTCCTGTTCGCTTGAAGAGTTTGCTAGCCCTGCGAATCGAGTCTTTAAAAAACGAATTTCCGCCATCGATTATAATGCCATCTTTCGCTAAGCTCGGGGCTATTTTGTCTATAACATTGTCTACTGCCGGTCCGGCAGGGATCATGAGCCAGACTACCCTTGGCGGTTCGAGAAGGCTCCCGATCGCTTCCAGCGAAGAAGCGCCGATAGCACCAACAGCAGTCAGATTCTCGATCTGCTCAGCTTTTTGATCGTAAACTACTACCTCGTGGCCTTTTTCAAGGAGGTTGCGAACTATGCTTGAACCCATTCTGCCCAATCCAATAAAACCGATCTTCATAGGAACTCCTTTATAGGTAATCCTTGATAACCAGGGTTATCTCACTTTAGTTTTATAACCATTTCGCGCTTAAAAAGAACGGGAATAGATAAAAATAATCTTATAGAACAGGCAGTAGTTCTATAAGATTTACTCGACCGTTTAAACTTTGCCAATTTCGAAAATATATGTCCTTAACGATAAGGGGGGCAGGATGATTTACTTGGGGGCCGATCACGGCGGGTATGAATTAAAAGAGGAAATAAAGCGCCACCTTAAGGATGAGGGTATCGATTTTGAGGATTTAGGAACGTATTCAACAGAATCGGTTGATTATCCAGATTATGCGTTTGCCGTTTCGGATAGGGTGGCCAATGGCAATCTCGGCGATTTTGGTGTTTTAGTCTGTACAACCGCAACAGGAACGTGTATCGCCGCTAACAAGGTTAGAGGGATAAAAGGGGCAGTCGGATATAGTGAAGAGGTAATCCAGAGAGCAAGGAATGACACCGATGCCAACGTCCTCTGCCTCGGCGGCGGGGCCATGGAGCATAGCGAGGCAATTAAGGGGGTAGATATCTTTATCAGGACCCCATTCTCGTATGCGGGGCGCCATGTAAGAAGGATCAACAAGATAAAGGCACGCGAGGAATTGGAGTTCGGAGGAGCGAAAAAGGGGGCCGCATGAGGCTGGTTCCGGCGATACTTACCGGCAGCATTGATGATTACCGGCATACATTGGCTTTGACCGAATCGTTTACCGATTATGCCCAGGTGGACTTCATGGACGGTCTATTTGTTCCTTCTGTAAGCGTTCCTTCCAGCGAGGTTGCCGGGATTAGAACGAGTCTCATCCTGGAGGCCCATCTTATGGTACGGGATCCAATCTCGTACTTAATGCCACTTGGGGGTTCTGAGTTCATAAAGGCGTTCTTTCACTTTGAGGCGGTCTCCAACCATCTCCAGGTAATCAATCGCATAAAAGATTTGCAGATGAAAGTTGGGTTGGCGGTAAACCCCGGTACAGGAATCGATGAGTTTTCAGGACTGTTGGAAGATTTGGATTCAGTCCTCTTTCTTACGGTTGATCCTGGTTTTTATGGCTCGCCGTTTCAGCCAGCTGTTCTCGAAAAATTCAAGAGGCTCAGGCGGGCATATCCTGAAATAGAGGCTGGTATAGATGGCGGCGTCAAGCTTGGGAACCTTAATGCGGTGATTGATGCTGGGCCGGATTTTATTTGCGTTGGAAGCGCGATCTTCCATGCATCGGATCCGGAGCATGCTTTTGAACAGTTTCAAGCGCGAATTAAAGCTGCTGGCAAAGCGGCAGTCTGAGGCACTATTATCGAGGAGGTGAACGTATTGGCGATATCCGATCTTGAGGTTCTGGAACTTGAAGCAATTGCCAACACTCTTCGCCAGGATATTATACGAATGCTCGTCTCAGTGGGAAGCGGTCATGCCGGAGGGCCATTAGGAATGGCCGAGGTCTTCGCAGCACTTTATTTTCATGTCATGAAGCACGACCCGAAAAACCCCTTCTGGGATGAGCGCGACAGGCTTATCCTTTCGAACGGTCATATCTGTGCCGTGCGTTATGCGGCGATGGCCCGCTCCGGATACTTCCCCGTTGAAGAGCTCCTGACCTATAGAAAGATAAATTCGAGGTTGCAGGGTCACCCGCATAACCTTTCTCTGCCGGGGCTCGAGAATACGGGAGGGCCTCTCGGGCAGGGCCTTTCACAAGCTGTTGGTAGGTGTATTGCCGGGCGGTTGGATGGTAAAAAGTATCGCGTGTTCTGTGGTATGAGTGATGGCGAACACAACGAGGGCCAGACTTGGGAAGCCCTGATGTTTGCGGGCAACCGCAAATTAAGAAATCTAACAACTCTAATGGATAGGAACAACATTCAGATTGATGGACACACGGAGGATATATTCCCCCTCGAGCCCCTGAAAGAGAAATACGATGCGATCAAGTGGCATGTAATCGAAATTGATGGACATAACGTACGTCAGATCATAGAGGCATGCGACGAGGCGAAAGCCATTTATGAGAAGCCGACCGCGATCATTTGCCACACCATCCCGGGCAAGGGCGTCGATTACATGGAGAATAACTACGAGTGGCACGGGAAGGCGCCGACGAAGGAGCAGGGAGATATAGCGCTCGAGCAATTAAAGGCGGAAGGCGAGCGGATACAGAAGGAGATAGGGGGGCTTAGCAAAGCGTAGCTTCGCTAGAGAGTAGAAAGTAGACGTGCATGATGGAATACTCGCTGAAAGGGGGGCTTAACAATTATTAACCGTGATGTGCATCTAGTGGAATCATTATTTAGCAAGGATATAAAAAAAGCTGCGACTCGGGATGGCTACGGCGAAGCGGTCATGGAACTTGGCGAGGCTGATCCAAATGTTATGGTGTTGAGCGGTGACCTAACGGAGTCGACCAGGACGCTCAAATTCTCGAAGAAGTTTCCTGAGCGTTACGTTGAGGCTGGAGTTGCTGAACAAAATATGGCGGGTATGGCAGCAGGACTTGCTTTTGAGGGGAAAATACCGTTTGTCAGCTCATTTGCCGTCTTTTCTCCAGGCAGGAATTGGGATCAGATACGGGTGAGCATCTGCTATAGCAAGGCAAATGTTAAGATAGCAGGCTCACATACCGGCCTTATAACCGGGGGAGATGGCGCCACCCACCAGGCACTTGAAGATATCGCCATGACCAGGTGCTTACCCAACATGGTGGTTCTTGCCCCTTGCGATTCCATCGAGACCAAAAAGGCCACTATTGCTGCGGCTAAGCACCAGGGACCAGTCTATATCCGCTTTGCCAGGGACAAAACCCCGGTTTTTACAACCCCTGAGACCCCTTTTGAGATAGGAAAGGCGCTTGTACTGCGGAATGGTGAAGACGCTTCTATTATCGCCTGTGGTACTATGGTCTATCCCGCACTTCAAGCTTCTGAGGAGCTTTCAAAAGAGGGATTTTCTGTAAGGGTTGTGAACAACCCGTCCATTAAACCGATCGATGTGGACACCATCGTTGCCTGTGCTAGAGATACTGGTGCGATAGTGACAGCCGAGGAGCACCAGATTTATGGAGGCTTGGGCGGCGCAGTAGCTGAGGTTTTAACGACGAACCGCCCCGTTCCCCAGGAGATAGTTGGCGTTATGGACACGTTTGGTGAATCCGGTGAGCCTAAGGAACTCTTGCAAAAATACGGGCTTACGGTCGAACATATTGTAAGTGCTGTAAAAAAGGCTATTGAGAGGAAGGCAGAGGGCTTTGGAGTAAGAAAGGCAGTCTAACTCACCCACACTGGTTTTATTGATTGGGGGATAGAGATGGCAAAGACCAGAGCATATGAAATAAAGAAATATAGCCAGAGTCTCTGGCTGGATTTCATCGAGCGCGGGCTTTTCACATCGGGTGAGCTAAAACAGATGGTCGAAGATGATGGCCTCTCGGGACTTACATCGAACCCGACCATCTTCAAAGAGGCCTTAAGCGGCGGCACGGAGTACGACCGGTCCTGCCGCGTTTTATTTCAACAGGGGCGGTCGAACCCCGAAATATACGACATCCTGACAAGGGAAGATATCCAGATGGCCGCCGATGTGTTGCGCCCGGTCTATGATGCAACTGGCGGTGACGATGGCTACGCTTGCATCGAGGTTCTTGCAAGCTATGCCTACTATATCGAGGTGACCATCAGAGAGGTAAACCGGGTTGCTACCCAGACAGCACGCGATAACGTTATGGTGAAGGTTCCGGGAACCCCAGAGGGGGTCCACGCATTCAGGGACCTTATTGCAAGCGGCAAGAAGATCAACGTTACCCTCCTGTTCTCCTCAGAGCAGTATGAAAGGATAGCAAACGCATACATCGAGGGACTTGAGGAGTTAGATAAAAAGGGCGGGGACTTGAGGCAAGTGGCATCGGTGGCGAGCCTTTTCTTAAGCCGGATCGATACTAAGGTTGACAAGCAGATCGATAAGATGAGGGAGACCGCCAGCGAAACCGAGCGCAGTGAGCTGGATATGTTGAGGGGCACGGCAGCGACCTCAACAGCAAAAGTTACCTACCAGAAATTCAAGGAGATATTCGGCGCAGAGCGATTCCAGAGGCTGAAAGAGAAAGGAGCCCGCGTTCAGCGTCCCCTCTGGGCAAGCATGAGCACCAAAGATCCGGCATATTCGGACGTAAAATATGTTGAGGCATTAATAGGTCCGGATACAGTTGTAACCGTGCCAAAGAAGACGCTGGTAGCGATGAGAGACCATCTTGTTGTAAGACCGACCCTTGAAGAGGGAGCTGAGGAGGCACAAAACAATCTAAAGAGAATTAAAGAAGTTGGCATAGACCTTGAAGGCATTTATGAAGACCTCCAGAAGGAGGGGGTAGAGCTCTTTGATGCATCGTACAATGAGCTGCTTAGCGCGCTCGATGAAAAGCGGGTGCAATTACTCGCTGCATAATTGCCGCAGGGTATTTCATGCAATCCTATAATGGTCGAATTATCTCGGCCCTTTGACAGGGGGTGATGATAATCTTAGCTGTAGGACTTATAAGGGGAAAAGAAGGCATACAATCATTTGAGCTTCCCAAACCGGAGATTCAATCCCCAACCGATGTGCTTGTACGGGTTGTCGAGGCGGGTATTAATGGCACGGACTATTCTATAGTCCAGGAAAATGAGTTTGATATGCCACCTGGCGAAGACACGATGACCCTCGGCCATGAAGCCGTCGGGGTGGTTGAAGAAACTGGGCCGGAAGTGGGAACCCTTAAGGAAGGAGACCTGGTGGTTCCTACCGTCCGCAGGGGGTGTGGGCTTTGCGCACCATGTCTTCATGGCAGAAGTGATATGTGCCAGACCGGTCTTTTTACTGAACGGGGGATACATAAGAGGCACGGTTACTTTGCCGAGTACTTCGTGGATGATGAGGAGTATATCGTTAAGGTTCCTGAGGGCGTTGAGCCTCTTGCGGTGTTGACCGAACCCTTAAGCATTGCTGAGAAAGCGGTAGACGAGGTAAAGTATATCCGGGCACCCGCATTCTGGTCTTGTTCTCACCCCGACCACAGCGTGGAATCCGAAGGTTGGGGGAACTGTAAGGTGGGTCTGGTTGTCGGCGCAGGTCCGCTCGGGTTTTTATCAACTGGTGTCTTACGGTTAAACGGCGTGCACACGTATGTTGCAGAGATAGTTCCCGAAGATACGCCCAAAGTACAACTAGTAAAGGAACTCAGAGCACACTATATAAACGTCAAGGATAGAGGCGCTGACGACGTTATCCGGGAGACCGGATACCTAGATATAATTATAGAGGCAAGCGGAGCATCCGAGCTTGCGCTCAATCTTACAGTGGGGCTGGCGAGAAATGGTATCTGCGTTCTTACCGGTATTCCTAGAGGTAGAAGGGAGGTCTGCCTGGACGGAAATCTCATGGCAAGGACGCTCGTCAGGGAAAATCAGGTGGTTATGGGAAGTGTTAATTCAAGCCGGCAGCATTTCATACTTGCCCTTGATGACCTACGGTCGTTACGCGAGAATTATGGACCGACTATGCAGAAAGTAATCTCACACAGGTATCCGTTGGCCGATTTTAAAAGGGTGTTTGAATACCGAGAGCCCGGTGAGATAAAGAGCGTATTTGAAGTATCTGAGATGGAGGCGATTCGTGAAGCAGCGTAGATTATATGATGTAACTACGGGCGATTTCTCTTCTCGTACTTGTTTCTGAGCCATACGGATACCGCATTCATGGAAAGCAGTATTGCCAGCAGAACTATGATCGCCGCGGCCGCGAGGTGTGTGAAATCCTCCTGTGGCCTTTGTACCCAGCTAAATATTTGAATTGGGAGCACGGTAAAGCCATCCATGGGACTTCGAGGCGTATAGGCGACAAAAGCAAGCGCTCCTATTAAAATAAGGGGGGCTGTCTCGCCGATCGCACGCGACACGGTAAGTATCGACCCGGTAAAAATGCTCGGGAGCGCTGCAGGAAGAACCACATGGCGGATTGTCTGCCACTTGGTGGCACCCATCGCCAGAAATGCAACCCTAAGAGAACTCGGCACGCTCCGTATTGCCTCCCTGGAGGCGATGATCATCACAGGGAGCACCAGCAGTGACATAGTAAGTGCACCGGCCAGTATGCTGCGATCGAGTGCCATGGCCCGTACAAACACGGCCAACCCCAGGATTCCATAGACTATTGATGGCACCCCAGCCAAATTGGCGATATTTACGTCAATGATGCTCATTAATCGACTTTTAGGTGCGTATTCTTCTAGAAATATCGCCGTTGCTACCCCAATCGGAAATGTTAGAAGCGCTGTAATTGTAGTAACCCATAGCGTTCCTGCGAGCGCAGACTGGATGCCAGCACGCTGAGGCAGTCTGGACGGAAAACTCGTCAGAAAGTTCCAGTTAAGCCAGGAAAATCCCTTGTTAAATATATCAAATAGCAGGACAACAAGAGCAATGATACCAATAAGGCATGCTATAAGCACAGTCGCATGAAAACCAATATTCATCATTGCTCGCCTTTTAATACGCCGCTTGAAAGCAGTGTCTTCTGTGATCATTCATACACCTCTCTGAACCGACGAGTAATTACTTGACCTATCATGTTTATGAGTAGTGTAATAATAAATAGCATCATTCCCACGGCAAAAATCGTCTTGTATTCTATCGTTCCTTGCGGCGTATCCCCAATGCTGATCGACACAATGCTTGCAGTCATCGTCTGAATGCTTTCAAGTGGATTAAGCGTTAATTTTGGTGTCGAGCCTGCAGCCAGCGTCACGATCATGGTCTCACCAATGGCTCTCGATATTGCCAGTATGAATGATGCGATCACACCCGACAATCCTGCCGGCAACACGATCTTTGTTGCGACCTCATGGTGTGTTGCACCCAGCGCAAAGCCAGCTTCTTTAAGGGACCGTGGTACCGAAGTGAGCGCATCTTCGCTTAACGACGATACCATTGGGATAATCATGATGCCGACCACAATGCTTGCACTTAATGCGTTAAATATACTCAGGTCAGGTATAAAGGTCTTTAATATCGGGGTAACGAATGTAAGTGCGAAGTAACCATATACAACGGTTGGTATTCCAGCAAGTACCTCAAGCAACGGCTTAACTACCTTCCTGACCCTTTGGTCGGCGTACATGCTCAAATAAATAGCACTCGCCAGGCCGACCGGCAATGCTACGATACTCGATCCTAGGAGGATTATGGACGTTCCGGCGACCAGCGGCATGATACCAAAGTGCTGATCTGCGGAAAGGGGAGTCCACTGAGTATCGGTTAAAAACTGGCGCAAGGGCACTTCCTTGAAAAAGGAAAAGGACTCGCTAAGTAGCAATACGATTATCCCGATGGTCGTTAGCACTGATATCAACACACAGCCAAGGAGTGTATAGTAGATTAGACGCTCTTTAACATCGCGCCAGTTGAACAAACTTTTTGGTGCCGAGACGGCCGACGCGAAATCAATAGCAACATCCTTGTTAACCAGGCTATTTGCTTCAGGAGGAAGAGAATTTGTTTCCTCAATACCGTTCATTCGTCCACTCCTAGCAAAACAATGTGATAGCACCACCAGCTTTCATAGCACTGGCGGTGCTATACCCTGAACCATAATAACTTTAGTCAGTAAATCATTCAATCGTTACTTAATAGCATTAAGACTTCCTTCATAGTCTGCATCATTTAACGGTATATAACCTACATCAGAAATAAGACTTGGACCTTCAGTAAGATAGAACCGAACGAACTCCTTGACCTCCAGCCGGTCGAGTGCCTTTTTGCTTACATAGATGAATATCGGGCGTGCTAATGGCTTGTAGCTCCCGTCTTTGATCGTCTCCTCGCTTGGTTCAATAGAACCACTGCCACCATCGACGCCGAGGACGTTTAGCTTACCCTCATTCTGCTTGTAGTATGCATATCCAAGGAATCCGAGACTACCTTTGTCGGCAGCAACACCCTGTACAACGGTGTTGTACTCCTCGCTTACGTTATAGTCGGTACGGATTGCTTTTTCCTTGCCATTAATTGTCTCGGTGAAGTAGTCGAAAGTTCCGTGTGCGCTGCTTGGACCAAAGAGCGAGAGTTTTGTATCTGGCCAATCGGGGCGGACTTCCTTCCATGTCTTAATTTTACTGCCTGGTTCCCAAATTTTCTTAAGTTCTTCGGTCGTTATCGACTTAGCCCAGGTGTTCTCTTTGTTCACGATTATAGAAATACCATCGTATGCAACCGGTATCTCGATGTACTCGATGCCGTTCTGCCGTGCGGCTTCTTGTTCGGTATCTTTAATGGGGCGCGAGGCATCATTGACGTCAATTGGGTTATTGGGTGAAACGAACTTCTTAAAGCCACCGCCGGTACCCGATGATCCAACCGTAACATTAACGCCCTGGTTCTCTCTCATGAACTCTTCGGCTACAGCTTCACTGATTGGTAACACGGTACTTGAACCATCGATTTTAATGGTTCCGGAAAGCTTTTCTGTTGAATTCGTATTGTCTCCTGGGCTCTCAGTTTGGGTACCTGAGCTACAACCGATTACTGCAAGAGCAATCACAATAGAAAAGGCCGTGATGATCAAGAGCTTGCTTTTCTTGGATATACTGGAAAACAGTTCCATTTATGCCTCCTTAAGGGATTAGATGGCACGTTCCGAATTGAGCCCGTTCTTCGGATTGCGCCTAGATTAAAGATAGAGCGCAATCGCATTCTTGTGGTGAAAAAGTTGTAACCATTTTGTAAAAAATTTGTTAACCGGCATGGACATTACTTTGCGGGAATAAAAGATCGGTGAATCAGGGGCCAGGGTCCAGGGATACTGGTGAATAGGTGAATGGGTGACCGGGGACCACAGGGTCCGGGGACCAGGGATGTGGGTAAGAGATGTGGGAGTAGTTACCCAGTGCTGCAGTGCTGCAGTGCTGCAGAGTGTGGGTAAGAGATGTGGGTACTGCCTTAAAGTGCCAAGGTGCGAATGTGCCAATGTAGATGAGGGAAAGAGATGTGGGTATCCAGTTACCCAGTGCTGCAGTGCTGCAGTTACCAGTTAATGTGGGTAAGAGATGTGGGTACTACTCTATGAACTACTAACTACTAACCATGAACTAATATCTATGAACTACTAACTTTGGCTGTGCCAATGTCGATGTAGGGGAAGAGGTGTGGGTAGTTAGCCAAGGAGCCAATGGCCAATGAGTGAGTAGAAGATGTGGGTAGATAGTTACCCAGTGTTGTAGGGGCGGACCCTGTGTCCGCCCGTAGTTGCCCGATTTATCGGGCGATCTTCGATAGTGCTACAGTGCCAAGGTGGCAATGTCGATGAGGGAAAGAGGTGTGGGAGTAGCCAATAGCCAAGTGGAAGCAAGAGATGTGGGTATCCAGTAGCAGAAGGCCGGTGAGTCGGTGAATCGGAGTGAGGGTAGGAAGTTGTGGGTAGAAGCCTCTGTCATTGCGAGCCTTATAACCTGTCATTGCGAGCCCCTCACCCACCTGTAGGTGGGTGGTTAAGGAAAGAAAACACCCTGGTAGAAGAAGTGTTTTCTTAGGAGGAGACTGCCGAAGGCGAAGGAACTCGACGTGACAATCTCAAATATCTATCACCTTTTGGCTGGCTGCGGGCGAGTTTACCGGGAAGCTTACTGTGAACGTACTGCCGATACCGAGGGAGCTATCGACGCGAATGGATGCACCATGGGTTTCCGCGATATGCTTAACGATTGAAAGCCCGAGACCGGTGCTGCCGGTCTCCCTGCTTCTTGCCTTATCCACGCGGTAGAATCGCTCGAAGATCCTGGGAATCTCGCGCTTTGCAAGGCCGATGCCAGTATCAGAGATGGCCAGCTCGACAAAATCGCCGACCCCTTCGAGCTTGACGTTGATCTTGCCCCCGAATGGCGTGTATCTGATCGCATTGTCTACGAGGTTTCGAACCAGCGTTAAGAGTTGGTCCTTATCTCCGAAAACCGGAGGCGCACCCTCTGCGATATCCAAAGTAAGGGACAAACCTTTGTTGGCTGCCAGCTGGTAAAAGCTAGAGCCGACCTCACTGATAAGCTCACCTAGGTCAACCGGCGCCTTTTCGGTTACCTTTTGGGGTGTCTCAATTTTTGAGAGGTCGATTAATTTGCGCACGAGGTTGATGAGCTTGCTAAGCTCCCCGTCGAGCCGCTTAATGAATAGTTTACTTGATGATGGGTCGGTGTCTATGCTCCTCAAAAGCGTCTCGGACAACAACTTTAGGCCGGTGAGCGGGGTCTTCAGCTCATGGGAAACATTGGCTATAAAGTCTTTTCTCAGACGCTCAACCTGTTTCTGTCTCGTTATGTCCCTGATTATAACGAGCGTTTGTCTCTCGCCGACGGCGTCCGCCACCGGTAACGCACGGATTCTTAGCCGCCTGAAGGGCATTTGGGACTCGATATCATCAATGACTTCCTTTCTAGAACTAACGGAATCATGTACTGCGTGGTCGAGCTCGTAGCTTCGGATGGAATGGATAACAGGATTCCCAACGGTATCAGCCGCCTTAACGTTAAAAATCTGCTCGGCAGCCGGGTTTATGAGCATGATCTTGCCATCCCCGTCGAGTAACAGTATGCCATCGACCATGTTGTCGATGATGAGCTCGACCTTCGCTTTCTCTAGGCGCAACTCATCTATCCTATCTTTCAATTTTACTGCAAGGTTGTTAAGCGATTTTGATAACGCTCCTATCTCATCCCTTCTCTCGACGGGGAGCCTCTGTTCAAGGTTATCGCTGGCCATCTGCTCGGCCATCTGCATCATCTGCTTGAGGGGGATAGTGAGAGAACGGGATAATTTGTAGCTGGTGGCAACTACCAGCATGGTCGCTCCGATCGCTATTGCCAGCATCATCAGGCTGAATTTGTTTAGGGCGTTATCGATCCCCGATATCGGCAGGGCTATGCGTATAACGCCGTGAATCTTTCCACCGGTTTTGTACGGTACGGCGACGTAGAGCATGTCTTGCTTGGTGGTATTGCTGAAACGCTTGCTTGTGCCAATCTCACCGGATAAGGCCTGTCGAACCTCCGGTATGTTGGCATGATTGCCCATCATTCCCAGATTTACCGCTTGAGTATCGGAGAGTACCACTCCATCGGTGTTTATAAGGGTTATCCAGGTATCCGTCGAATCGGCCAACTTGTTTATGAGCAGGTGGGTGCGGGCTCCACCGAGATCGTCTTCGCCCAGCTCATCAATGGCTACCGTAAACGCATGCGCCTGGGCAATAAGTTGCTTGGTAAGGTTTTCGGTATAGAAGAAAGCAATAGATGACCGTAGAATTAAGCCCGTCACCAGGAATGTGAGTATCGCAAGCAGGGTATAACTTACGACAAGTTTTCTCTCTATTCGCATGTGACTTTCTCCTCAGCCTGGAACTTATAACCGAGGCCGTGGACTGTTTGGATGTAGGAAAAATTAGAGTGTTCCTCTATCTTGTTGCGGATTCGCCGTATGTGAACGTCTATCGTGCGGCTTGACGAGTAAAATTCCGAACCCCACACTCTCTCGGCCAGGTCCTGGCGGGTAAACAGAAAACCCGGTTCGGACGCAAGAACGGTAAGGAGCTGGAACTCCTTCAAACGAAGGTGAACCTCTTTTCCATTAACCTTGGCGGTGTGTTTCGTAAGGTCAAGTCTAAGGTCCCCCATTTCTACGATGGGTGATCCGCCAGCCTTCTTGAGGGTGCGCTTCAGATTAGCCCGTATACGGGCGATGAGTTCTTCTATACTGAATGGCTTTGTTATGTAATCATCGGCACCGACACTAAACCCTTTGAGCTTGCTCCGCTGATCTTCAAGGGCGGTAATCATAATGATGGGTAAATTTTCATCCACTTTACGGATCTCTCTACAAACCTCAAAACCATCCATCTCTGGCAGAAGAAGGTCGAGCAAAATGAGATCAGGACTGCCCTCCTTCAATTTTGCCAATCCCTGAGCCCCATTTTCAGCTGTGGATATATTAAAACCGGCGCCTTTCAGGCTATACTCCAAGGTTTCTCGAATTAATGGGTCGTCTTCGATTACAAGAATCTGAACCATGAATTACCTTACTTCCCCCTTTGTGTATACAGTAAGGTACTTTTATTGATTTTACAATCACCGGTATTCTTGGATAATACAGTATGCAGTTTTACAAAGATTAACAAGTAGCAAAATACATAGGGGTTGTCTATGATGGTAAATTAATTGATAATGAGTTCTGGGTATTATCAAAGGTGAGACTTGTGCGTAAAGGGAGGCCTGGTGCATGTCGGGCAAAGTAAAGGTTGAATTCAAGAATGTCTCATTCTACTACAGCACATTTAAGGCTATAGAGGATGTATCGTTTCAACTGGAAAAAAATCGAGTTACCGCATTTATCGGTCCTTCCGGATGTGGTAAGTCGACGGTTTTACGCATAATTAACAGAACGAATGAGATATTAATGAACACTCGCATAGAGGGCGAGGTGCTAATTGATGGGGTCGATATCTATAAAAACGGCGTTGATCCTGTCTTGCTCCGCAAGCGTGTCGGCATGGTGTTCCAGAAACCGAACCCATTTCCGAAAAGCATCTATGAGAACCTGGCGCTGGGTCCCAAAATCCATGGAGTAAAAAAGAAGAGCAATCTTGACGAAATAGTTGAGGAAAGCCTTGTGAAGGCCGCCCTCTGGGGTGAGGTCAAAAATAACCTTCATAAATCAGCGATGCAGCTTTCCGGTGGGCAGCAGCAACGCCTGTGTATTGCACGGGCGCTCACTATCAAGCCCGAGTTACTTTTGATGGATGAGCCCTGCTCTGCACTTGATCCGATATCAACTCAGAAAATCGAAGACCTAATTGATAATCTAAAAAAAGATTACACGATCATTATGGTGACGCATAATATGCAGCAGGCTGCTCGGGTATCTGACTATACGGCATTTTTCCTTGTTGAGGAGACAGGTGCGCCCGGCAGGCTAATCGAATTCGACGATACATCGATTATATTTACGCGGCCTACACAAAAGAAGACCGAGGACTATATAACTGGACGCTTCGGCTAACAAGGGGTGCCTGATCGGTGAGGCAGAGTTTTCATGAGGAACTTGATTGTCTACATAGATCGGTTTTAAAGATGGGTTGCTTGGTTGAAGAGGCAGTTAAGGAGGCTGTTCTTTCAATCGGCGATCCCGATCCCAATTTAGTCGAGAAGGTTATTCTGGGCGACGATAAGATCGATCAGATCTATGAGGATGTTGAGACGAATTGTTTTATGATACTTGCAAAACAGCAGCCGGTCGCCAGAGATTTAAGGTTGATTGCGAGCAGCCTGAGAGTTATAAGCGATTTAGAAAGGATGGGGGATCTTGCCATTAATATAGTGAAGGCTTCGCCCGGCGCAAGTGGTGGGGAACCCCTGGTGGCTTCCGATATACTGATCAGGATGGGAAGGGCCGCATCTGTTATGATTGAAAATGCACTCCAGGCCTATACAAAAGGGGATGTACAAATAGCCAAGGTTGTAAAAGAGCAGGATGAAAAGATTGATGACATGTACTTAGAATTATTTGAAAGACTTTTCGACTGCGCCGGGGGGCACGAACTGCGGAGTGCAGTTAAATCGGCTTTCGTCGGGCGCTATCTCGAGCGAATCGCGGATCATTGTGTGACAATTGCCGAAAGGGTCGATTTTATGGTTCTGGGGAGCGCTTAGATTCCCAAGCGCTCATAAAAACTGGCGACCTAAATTTGTCGCCGGTCCAGGGATATTTGATTGTATGCCGGTCTTATGCCGATCGGCTGAATAAAGGATTTAATGCCCGCTGGCAGCTGCAGCATAGTAAGTCCTCTGGTTCTCTATATTGAGATAGTTTGCACCCACAGCGCTGGCAAAATGCTAACCTTTCGACGCGTTTTGGCCCCGAGAGAACCTCATCGAGTGTTTTCCCGTTTAGATCACCGAATGACATACCGCGAATGATAGAACCCTTCATCTGGATCAACCCCTTCTACATCGAGTCAAACAAAATGCCATCACTGCGGATGATTTTTCCCGAAAATCGTTCGCCTAAACCTAGCTGAGGAGAGTTTTATTGATTGACCTGCAATCAATAGCAAGGTAACCTAATTTCGTGTGTAAAATCCTGCCGTTGAAAGAGCGCTTCTCTACTATATGAAGAGTTTATCCAGATTGGTAACCTCGAAAATTCTTCTTACATTGGGCTTAGCATTTCGTACCTTGACGGAAGACACCCCGCCTAACCTCTTCCTTAACTTAATCAGCAGTCTCAAGAAGTAGCTATCGGCAAATTCAAGTTTGCCGAGATCGAAAATCACATTATCTATTCCATCGAGTTTACGCACCAAGGCTTGCCTTAGTGCAGAGCTGCCTGATAAATCGGCCTCTCCGGTAAGCTTAACAATTAGGGTGTTCCCTTTGCGCTCAAACCCAAACGATATATTTGTCTCTATCGCATTATTCGTCTCCGTTGAATTTGCCTTTGGCCTCGGTTTTCTATTAGCCATTTGAAACCCCGGGTGATAAGATTACTACAACTAATATTGTTATGCTGCGAAAAGCACATTGACAAACCTGTCTTTAGCTAGATATTGTCAGATCTGCTGCGATGTCTAGGTTCATTACTGTTTTATCGTAGGGCAATCCCTTATAGCTTGTCGATAATAAAACTTGCAGTTATACTCGGGGATGACATGTTTCAGTTATCAGCAGGTGATATTATTGTCGAATATTAGGGTCGGCGGCCAAGCATTTAGCGATGGCGTTCTGATGAGGACAAAGAAATACTGGGCATTGGTTAGGGAAGATGGCTCAACCGAATTCGGTTCTATAACATCATGGCTTGATCACCACCCCCGATTAAACATATTTTTCATCCGCTCCATAATCACTTTTATTGAGATGATAAAATTTGGCCTTCGAACTTATAGCAAGAATCTGCCGGCTGCAAATCGGCGTCTTTTAATCTGGATTGGCATTTATATAGCTATTATGCTGCCATTATCGATGCTGTTCAGGCTCTGGCTAGGTGAAGGTCTACTGGTTAATGCTGTTTTTCAATTTGTAAGTTTTTTAACCGCTCTCTGGACAATAAGCAGGGGAATGAGTGGTCGAATATGGACGTTTCATGGAGCCGAGCATAAGGCCGTAAATGCATATGAGCAAGGGAAAGATATTGAGGATGTTGCAGCTATACAGAGTTGTTCAAGGATACATCAGAGATGTGGAACAAACCTTGTCTTCCTGGTCCTCGTTATCATGGCACTGTATTTTCCTTATCCGGGGGTTGGGTTAAGCGCAGTGTTTCCGTTACTTTATACGGTCTTTGCTCTGGCAATATCGCTTGAGCTGTTCCGCCAGTTAATACGGTTTCCGAAATTTATCGTCAGCCGGATGATACTTTTCGGCGGGCAGCAATTACAGAGGTTTATGACGACGAAAGAGCCGGACGATGATCAGGTTATCATAGCATCCAAGGCACTTCAGTTGGTTTTAGCTCTTGAGTCGACGGGCGATAGATAAATAGAGAATTAAATAGATAAGTTCATGAAAAGAGCCGGGGCAACCGGCTCTTTTTAGGAAAACTCATGAGGCTTGTTTGAATTTTTTACTCATGGTCACGATGATGCCGTCTTTGGCACCATCGATGTTCACGCGGTCCATGAGTGCAAGCATTAGCAGAATTCCCCTGCCTCTGAAGTTATCTTCCTCCGTAAATTGCACTTTTTTCGAAAAGGTTCCCTTGCTCTTGATTATTACGTGAAAAGTATCTTGTATAACCTTACATACAATCTCAATGGGCCCGCCATTCCCGTGCTCGATGGCATTTGTTGTCGCTTCTCCAATAGAAACCAAGATATTGTACGTATCGCTTTCGTTAATATTATGCTTTGATGCGATGCCTTTGAAAAAGTTCCTGATAATGGTAAGGTTTTCCGGCTTGCTATCCAATTTTATGTGGTAATTCTTACGTTTCAGTAGACACACGGCCCTTCCAACTTATGTAAAAGGTGGCTTTAAAATCAAGCTATCAAGACTATAAGATTAAAGCATGTTAGGTCTATAATTCAACTAGTTAAGTAAGAAAATTAATTATTGCCAGATTTATTATTTACTATACGATTATGCCGCCAGGCGAAAAAGAAGATTTCGATATAAAGGAGCGCAGGTAGACCTGGCTTTTTAAGTGGACATTTCGCGAACAACGTGGTATATTTTTTGTGCGTCGATATCCTGATGGATTGGCGTAGAAGCGAATAAGCAAAGCTGTGGAACGCGACGCAGCTTTTATTTTTGTAAAGACTATTGGGGTGTAGCCAAGCGGTAAGGCACGGGTCTTTGGAACCCGCATTCGAAGGTTCGAATCCTTCCGCCCCAGCAAATATTCCCTATTCGAAAGATGGCTTTGACAAGCCATTTTTTAGTTGGGAGAATGTTGAACCCTCCAAGGATTCGGACTTAAGCTTATTTCATATTGTCACTCGTGTAGATCACCGTTGAGGCTATTGTGAGTCATGTAAACTGCAGACGACACATTTCTTCCTCTATTGCTATGTCGAAACAGCTACCAATGCTGTATTATATACTGGTTAATATCTCATGCGTTTTTTGTTGAAGAATTGCGCCGACCAAGAAGTCAGTCAACCTCAGGTTTCACTTCGGTGGACTGATGAGCGATCCCGACAAGGTGTTCCTCGCTGGCACGAGTAAATTCCTCAGAAGCATCGATTTGAATTGTTAAAGTACGAGCTATACAAGATTTTCTCCCGGAAGATCATCTACCTGGCCCTGTTTATTTTCCTGGCTGGTTATCTCTTTTGGGCCGGCCAGTATTATTCAAGAGTACAACCAATAACGGCGCCTGATACCCTCTACCGGGGATGGGAGGGACCAGTCACTGAGGAAAAGGCGGAAAAAGCCAAGGAGGGGCTTGAAGAAATACAGCGCACAATCGCTGAGAGGTTTGAGACAGCGGTGAGGGCAAGCAGCGAAGGCGAAGCGGTGGCAGTTGGCCCGGATCAAAAGGAGTATCAGCTGCTGGGGCTGTATGACAAGGTTCTCTTCGCCTGGCACCGCCTGGAGAAGCATAACGGTAACCTAACTGGGCTGGAGCAAGGAATAGAAGAGGCAAGAGGCAAGGGCATGGATGATTTTAATTTCCGCCAAAGTGCGCTTCATTACAATATGCTCAGCGGGCTGGCACCGCCCGCCGTTAATTACAACAAGGCCTGGGGCGAGATCATCGATTTCATTTACAGCATGGGGTTTGTCTTCATGGGAGCAATGATCCTGCTGGGTACCTCCCCTGTTTTTGCCGAGGAATATTCGACAAACATGGATGGCCTGATCTTATCCAGCAAGTACGGCAAAAAGAAGGTAGTTACCGCCAAAATTGCCGCTTCCATAATTGTTATTACGATCACAGCGCTACTGTTTACCGCCGTCAACGTGTGCGCTAACTTTTATTATTTTGGGAATGCGGGAAGCGGCGCCGCGTTGCAGGAGCTTTATAAATATATCGACTCTCCATATAACCTCAGCCTGGGGCAGTACTATCTTGTTCAGCTGACTACCCATATCTTTGGGGCCGCTGCCTTCGGGTTAGTGGTGCTGCTGCTATCGGTATTCAGTCGGAGCGCCCTGGTGCCGTTCTTCGTGGGCGGGTTCATTTTTGGCGCACCGATCTTCCTGACCAAGATTCTCAGAATCGAGACACCCTGGGTGCTCAGCCTGGCGGACTTTAGCTACACCCAGTTAATGCGGGTAGAGGATTTGTTCGACAGCTTCCGAGCCTTCAACATCTTCGGCTACCCCGTTCTCTACCCTCATGTGCTGTTTACTTTCATTACCGTCCTGTCGGTGGCGGTATTTTATTTCGTCTACTGGGGGTTCAGAAATCGCCAGGTAGGCTAATTATCGAGAATCGACTACGCTTAACCTGGCCAAACGCATGCAACACTACTACTGCAATAAGCTTAATCTTAATTAAAAATTAAGATTATCCCCACACTTAAATTAAGATTTGCCCTTTATACTTAGTACAGCGTCACCTCTGTGACGCTGTACTATTACTTCCTCATAAGGGGTAGATTTTCTAACTGAATGTTGTAGATATCAAATTACCAATGTAATTGGTTGCAATAATAACTACTAGCGCAACAAACAAGTGCTCTGTGATCACCCTTGAAGGCCGCGCCCTTTCCTGTCTAGCAATAATAAAACTGATGATGCTTAAAAAGGAGAACCCTAAGATTATGCTTACAATAATTGCTATTGAAAGACTCAGAAGTAAAACAGGGATAACAAATACTGAAGCAAAGACAAATTTGGCCAAGAATGTAGCAACTGTTGATTCCCATATTTCTCTTGTGGTGTGCTTGGCCTCTGATTCTTCAGAGATGTGAATACCCAGTGCATCGGAAAGCGAATCGGCAATTGCTATTGTTAATATACCGCCGATAACCACAGATTTTGAACCTGTGCCAGAGCTTAAACCTACTACCAATCCAAGTGTTGTGATGATCCCAGATGTTAGACCGAAGCTAAGCCCTGTTCTTATTGAATCTTTAACCATTACATGATGCCTCTTGGCTAGTGTCTCGGCTTAAACATGAACGCTTTTATTTACCCTTTTTCTTCGTATAATCCTTAGCATAAGAAAGAGCGTGACGACCAACAGCAACAGCAGACAAGCCGCGGGGACTTCAGCTATAGCTAAGAGAGCATCTGAGATAGCTGGAAGAATACCAAGATCACTGCGATAATTATCGCTTTCTGATAACTGGTCCCCACTTGCTAAGGTAGGCGGGACCAGTTCTTTTATCGCCCACGATTTTTTAAATTTAGGAGTCCCGATGGTTAATCCAATGGAGATTTGGACAGAAATAAATAAGACCAATATATCTGGGGGAGTGTATGAAAGGCACAGTTAAGTGGTTTAACCGCGAGAAGGGGTATGGTTTTATCCACACCGAAGATGACAGAGATGTTTTTGTCCATCAAACGGCTATCGAGACACCTGGCTTTCGGTCCTTGGAAGAGGGAGAAGAGGTTGAATTAGATGTCGAGCCTAGCGATAAGGGCCCCCGTGCGGTTCACGTAAAAAAATTAAGAGAAAGTGCATAGAGTACCGGTCGAGGATGAAGATCAAGTAAAGTGGCTATCATATAGATGAAGCTGCCCCGGTGGATAAGAAAGATTACTCACCGAGTTCTTCATGCTGCCTTAGGGTAAGGTCGTATCCACTGGGCAGCAATGATTCTGCTGCCATATCGGTATGGCAGACCGATATATGGCAG
>JACUUO010000164.1 GCA_014859275.1 Actinomycetota bacterium
TCCTGCTCACATCCCCGTCCTTACGAACGGGGAGTTCCCGCTGGATTAAAATCGCTCACGTGCTCAGGCCACTTCTTGTTTTTGCGCATATTTTTGTAGCCATAAGTAATATTATCGCTTTTTTTGTGTTTATTATGATTGATAGGCACATCCCAATATCACCGCTTTTATCCTGGGCCGGGTTGGCTATAGCCATAGCCGGGGCGGCTTTTCTTGCCTGGGGAATTGCCACACTTAAAATTGCAACTTTCATCTTGCCTACCAATGGCAAGCTTATTGTAGTAGGCCCCTACAGGGTCACCAGTCACCCTATGTATTTTGGCGGTGTTATCGCCGGTTTTGGTCTCGCTACCTGGGGCGCCTCAATGCTGGGACTCGTCTACGCTCTGGTAATCGCGCTTACCCTTATCGTAATTTCAAGAGAAGAAGAGAAAAATTTGATCGAGCGCTTTGGAAACGCTTATCTGGAATACAAAAAGAAGACTTTGGCAGGAAGAATGTATTCTCGTTTGATCGGAGAATATATAAGGTAAGGCCTTCAAGGTTTCCCTTGAAGGCCTTATAGAATCGGCAGCGTCCTACTCTCCCACCCCGCCACCAGAGCAGTACCATCGGCGCTTAAGGGACTTTACTTCCGTGTTCGGAATGGGAACAGCGGTGACCACCCTGAAAGATCGAATGACTGGAAATTTTGAGGACGCGCACCATGCCTCTTTATCCATCAAGCTTCTCAACGGCTTGAGCAATTTGCCTGGCAAAAGCATCGAAGTCACCAAGGCTAGTTTTAAGAAACTCGTGCACCCTTTGATCATCTACCTTTCCATAGACATGAACAAGTAGGTTGCGGAAACGCGCCATGTTCTGTAGGTGCTCTTTTAACCCCTCATCTATTAGTTTATTTTCGTAAAGCACGGCAAAAGTGTCAGAAAAATCCGAGGGTCGACGGTAACGTTCTGAGCTTATAATGTGGTTTGCAGCATCAATACAGCTCTCTATTGCAACTATGAAGTAATACTTTGCACTACCACGTTTATCCGGGTCCCCTAAAAATTCATCTTGCCCTAGCTTAGATAACCTATCAAGCTGAGCCACATATAGTTGCAGATTTGCTAATATGCCATCGATTACAACTTTATCCATCATCAAAGAATCCCTCTTTCTTCAACTGATTTCAGGAACTCTTTACGGAAGCGCTCAATATGAGGAAGGTAATCAAAATATAAAGCCAGAGTCTTGGTTTCGTAAGTAACCCGTTCTTTATCATCAGCGCTATACAACAATACACCCCTGGTGAGAATCTCGCCCTGAACTGTAACTGGCATATCATTCATAATTCGCAGATCTATCGGCTTGAGACCGCTCTTCGCTTCAACCTCGCGACCCACGGTTAACTCCTCGTCTAAAGATAATTTTGAGACGGGCTCTATATATATAGCGATATCTATATCGCTTCCTGGATGCGCATTTCCCCTAGCATAAGATCCGAACAAGTACGCGCTGATAACCGGGTATTTCGTGAGGACTTTACTTAAGCTCTCGGTCAATATTATAATTATTTCCTCTTTTTTGCTATCACTTCTTCTATTAATATTCATATTTTAGCCTATTACTCCCACCCACCCCGTCACCAGAGCAGTACCACCGGCTCTTAAGGGACTTAACTTCCGTATTCGGAATGGGAACGGGTGTTCTAGAGCTTTAAGAACTTTCCAATATAAGATCGGAAAGCATCAAATTGCTCGGGTGCTTTTTGTAGATATCCGTACACTTTCTCGACATCAATTTTGACGTATTCATGGATTAATATATTCCTGAAGCCGGCAATGCCTCGAATTTCCCTAGCGAACTCTTTAGGGATGATGTTCTTTATATATCCACCATAGTTAAGCGCTCCTATCCACATACGCCTTGCGCATTATCTCACGCAACCGCTTGATATCGAAATAATCACGCATGGCCTTTACCTCAAACCGCACGCGGTCCTTTTCTGAACCCGAAAAGATAACCTCCCCATCGGCGAATACTTTGTATCTAAGCAACGGGGACGCGCTATTTAGTGCAACAACATCAACATCGTTTCTCTCGAGGAGCTTCATCAGCTCAGCAGTAAGCCCTACTAAGAGTTCAAAGTCCCTGTTTCTATCGATCGCTTCATCAAATAGGACCGCAATATCGACATCGCTCATTGGAAGTACCATTCCTTTGGCGTAAGAGCCAAATAGATAGGCGACTTTGACGCCGTGCGCGCGAAATGCATTTTCTGCCCTCTTGTTCTCAAATTTTCTAATAGCATAGCAACCACCACATGATACTTTGAAGCGCTCCCCGCAATATCACTGAAAGGTTTAACACTGATGGCTATTATAGCACAGCGTTAGATATGCGTTCTCAGACACAACTCCACCCGGCCTTTTTAGGCCGGGGACAAACTCCACTCAAGAGCAAGCAATCGGGTAAGAGGGGGATTCACATCCCCCGTCTTCCCACACCACCGGGCATACGGTTCCGTACCACGGCGGTTCATGAAATACACTGTAATTGATTACGTCGATCAAGCAGCGATACAAGGCCACATGAGTCGAAATATGGTTTGGGAAAAGCCTGATTCATGTGGGAAGCCCCAGAGTTCCACCAGGGACCACGCTGGTTGGTAGCAGAGCGCCAGGCCCGCTTTTCTGGTAGACCGCGACTCATGAGTTTCTTGGCTCTAGTATAGGTACGTTTCCATTGGCGCCAGAGAGTACAGCGTAGCTTCCGGCGTATCCAACCATCGAGTTCCTCAAATATGCCTTTTACCTCAGCCAGTCAGAAATAGTTCACCCATCCTCTAAGAAGTGGAGTCAGCTCATTGATGGTCTTATCAAGGCTGCATCCTCTACCTCTGCGACAGATGTCTTTTACCTTTGACCGAAAGTGTGCTATTGCCTCAGGTGCTACTTTAAGACGTGGAATCTTGTGCCATGTCATCGAGTATCCGAGGAACTTTCTTTTCCAGGGTCGATCAGTTGCACTCTTTGAGGTATTGACTTTGAGTTTAAGCCGTTTTCCTAAGAATCGGGTGATTGATTTCATCACCCGCTCTGCGGCTGTTTCTGTGCTTACGTAGATGTTCGCATAGAAGCGTGCTTTGAGTACTGCCTGATGCGCACTTCTTCCTGGGCGGAACCCGTAGCTTGATTCAGAGAACGTCGGGTCAAAGATCGGCGTCAAGACTTGTAGGATAGCTTGCTGTATGAGGCGGTCTGTGACTGTTGGGATACCTAACATTCTTGTTCCTTTGCCACCGGCTTTTGGTATTTCAACCGATAGTACAGGAGATGGTATGTAATCCCCGTGCAAGAGTAGCTCCTTGATGCTCTCCCGTTTTTCTTGCAGGTATGGGATGAGTTCTTCGACTCTCATCCCATCAACGCCGGGTGCTCCTTTGTTTGTTACTACCCTTTTCAAAGCTTGTCTCATGTTCTCTCGTTCGACTACTGCTTCCATCAACTTCTCGTTTTTGAAGTGTGCGTTATCTTTAGTTGCCGTAACATTTGCGCACCCTTCCCAACGCTTGGCGAATTCCGTCCGCTTCCCTCTGGGTGGGTATCTGGTATCTCAGCCATCTTTACTGCGCCTCCTTCATCCTCGAAACTTTAAGTTGCTCACTTCGGTACTTCATGTTCGGGCCTTCGGTCTGGTCGAGTGTGACCTAATAGGAAAAGCCTCTAAGCTGTTAACTTAGAGGCTTTATAGAATCGGCAGCGTCCTACTCTCCCACCCCGTCACCAGAGCAGTACCATCGGCGTTGAGGGACTTAACTTCCGTGTTCGGAATGGGAACGGGTGTTTCCCCCTCGCTATGGCCACCGAAAATGCAAACTTTTTCAAATCAGGGCTTGAGCCCTGAACTGTCAGCCCTAAAGGGCTGAGCTACAAGTCCTAAAGGGCTGAGCTACAATGGTTACCTAGTTGGGCAATTACCTCGTGCCCCATAAATGGGGCAACTACCTTGTGCCCGATAAAGTGGGCAACCACATTTCAAAGTTCGTGGTTCTTGGCTTTGGTCCGGCTTACTTCTTCACCGGACCTTTAAGCCATGGATCCATGAACCTTGAAAGGATTCAGAAATCAGATACCAGACCGGGCCTTAGTCCTTCAGAAACCAGAATGTTTTAGATTTCAATCTAGACACCTCACATCTGGTCTCTTGTTTCTTGTCTCTGATTTGACCTTTCAAAACTACACAGCGTCTATCAAGTGATAGCCAAGTCCTCGACCAATTAGTACCGCTCGGCTGCAAGCATTGCTGCTCTTCCACCTGCGGCCTATCCACCAGGTAGTCTACCTGGGGTCTTAACTCTCAAAGAGTGGGAGATCTCATCTTGGGGTTGGCTTCCCACTTAGATGCTTTCAGCGGTTATCCAGTCCAGACTTAGCTACCCAGCAATGCCCTTGGCAGGACAACTGGTACACTAGAGGTCTGTTCATCCCGGTCCTCTCGTACTAGGGACGACTCCCCTCAAATCTCCTACGCCTACAGCAGATAGGGACCGAACTGTCTCACGACGTTCTAAACCCAGCTCGCGTACCGCTTTA
>JACUUO010000165.1 GCA_014859275.1 Actinomycetota bacterium
AATACTGAAAGAGATAGCTTATAAGTAGCGGATAGCAAGGCAAGGTAGCCTACGAACCGATGAGCTAAGGACTGTAAACATCATTTAATATACTTATTAAAATAAGAACCTTCGTAATTCCAGTTAGAACAGTCTTCATTATAAGCCGCTACCCTGTTTCGGCCCTTATCTTTGACCCTGTATAAAGCAACATCGGCACTTTGTACGAGACCTTCTTTAGAAATTGAATCACGCGGATACGTCGCAACGCCGATTGAAATAGTAAGCTTCCCTGCTGGTTGGTTTTCCTCACCGATAAAATTCGATTCTTCAATGGCGGCCCTAATGCGCTCAGCTACAGACATGGCTCCAATATTATCTGTAGCGGGGAGGAGCACGCACATCTCTTCTCCTCCGCAGCGATAGACGCAATCGATATCCCTTACTGCACCACGGATGACATCGGCGACGGAGCGCAGCAACTCATCCCCCAATTGATGCCCGTTATGGTCATTGTAGTGTTTGAAGTGGTCCACATCGATCATTGCGAAAGATAATTGTTCCCCATAGCGCTTTGCACGACTAAGCTCCCGGTCAAAGTCATGATTGAGCTTTCGATAGTTCCAGAGTTCAGTTAACGGATCTACTAAACTCAGGTATTCGGTTCTCCTGTATAGCTCATCTATACCTCTTCCTACCCAAAACCAACCGAGAAACGCTACAAGTAAAAATGGGATAAGTGCCACAAAATGGTTTATTAACTTACCTTTCACTTGATCATAGAAATATCCCTCATCAACACCGGCCCTGACAGTCCATGGTACCTTCGATGCGGTGGCAAAACCAAAGAGCTGGACCGAACCATTGGGAGACTCCACCTTATCCGCTCCAGAAGTCCTCTCCAGAGTTTTTCCAGAGCCCGTCTCCCCTGGAAAACTCCTCCCCACCCATTTCTCCGGCTCCCTATTTGTTGCAATCATACTGCCCTTATTGTCTAAGACAGCGACCAAAGTATGCTTGGGAATATCGGATTGCATGAGCTTGCTCTGCATTTTAGCGAGGTCATAAGCCGCAGCAATAAAGCCGATTCTTTTACCTGAAAAATCAAATACCGGATAGGTCACATGCACCACTGGGATGCCGGAGGCCTTATCATGCATAAGATCTCCGACAGCGACTGAATCCGATTGCATGGCCCGCTTATAATAGACAGTATCACTTACATTTATCCCCTCTGAGCCTTTGCTTTCAGACCTACTGGCAACCTTGACGTCACCGTTGGCATCCACAAAGGTGATGTTGTTGTAGAAGGGATATCTTGGCCATATCTCCTTCAGCCAGACTTTAACGGCTGAGTAGTTTTGGGTTCGCACATCCTTGTTGTTGGCAATCGGGGCTAGAAATTCGCCCGTCGAGATTACGCAATCATCGACACTTTGAGCTACGCTTTTGGCAAGGCTTAAGCTGCTCCCCTGGACTTCTGCCTCTATACGTTTGTTTATATCAATCGCTTTAAATATAGAAAAAGCGATAAAAGGTACAATCATCACCATAAGGAGCAGAAATAGCCCACTCTTTATAGTTAATGATTGCTTGGAATTGGTAATTTGGTCAAATTGCATGTGGTAAACCCCATTGATCAAACCTATAGTATAATTATCGGCACCGGCATAATTCTTCTTTAGTAAGAATTAGTTATACCTGTAGTATATTTCAAACTAATATCTAAGCCTCCCCTACTCAGAAGATAGCAGCCGCTATCTAAGCAGCTTTGGGAACTTCTCTCTGCTAACCAGTAGGCACTGGCCTTGATCCCCTCTCGCAGAAGCCTGCTTCATAAATTAACCAGTCGTATGAAAAGGATGCAATACGATCGATGTTTTTACCATCTACTAGCCAAATTGCAGCAAAACAATACTATTTTACCGTTAAATAATTTTCTAAGATTCTGTTTTACTTAGTTCAGGGATCTTGCATCTTAAAACAGCAACTTAACAACAGTGTTTTCACTAGACCGTGCACCATGATGGCAGGCCCTTTAGGGCTGCTACCATGATCCCATTGTAGCGCAGCCCTTTAGGGCTGCTACTGCGTGCACGTATAAGTTTTAGCAGGGCTAAAGCCCTGCGCTACGGCTTGGTGTGCCATAATGTTTTAGCAGGGCTAAAGAGGTGCCACGGCTGAGGTATACCATAATGTTTTAGCAGGGCTAAAGCCCTGCGCTACGGCATTGCACTACGATGATGGAAAGAGGCACGACTCAAGCGAGTTACAAAATTCCTGTAGTTAGATATGCGAGTGATTTTTACATCCAACAGGTAAGCGCCAAATAGTTTAATTAAGAGCTTAATTTATAATAGCTTTACAAAAACCATAATATAGTTAATACTTTAAAATAGCTAAGACGTGAATTCATAATTGGGACTCGTTATTAGGCGAGTCCTTATTTTTGGTCAGTGTTGGTAACATCACGATATGCCGCATTAACCTAGCGTCGTAAGCTTAAGTCTTAAGACGCTAGGAGGTGGAATATTTGTCAAGAGGTACTGTAAAGTGGTTTAATGACGGCAAAGGCTTTGGCTTTATCAGCCAGGAAAACGGCGGACCAGACGTCTTTGTACATCATTCAGCAATTAACGCTGAAGGATTTAAGACTCTGGCCGAGGGTACTACCGTCGAGTTTGAGGTTCAAATGGAGGCCAAAGGAGCCCGCGCATCAAATGTCACCGTTGTTAGATAACATGAAATAGTAATTCAACAAAAAGACCTGCTAACTCTAGCAGGTCTTTTTTATTTGCTGGGGGAGAAGGATTCGAACCCTCACAGACGGATCCAGAGTCCGTTGTCCTACCGTTAGACGATCCCCCAATGTGAACTTATCTTTCGATACTCGGGGTTACCAGGGAAAATACTATCACGAAATCCGGCGATATTCAAGATGATGGTGGCCGGTTCCGCTGGTCTGGTATCTGAAATCGGGCAGCTCAGCTAGCTGCCCGCAGGCTGATTAAGAGTAGATCTACTCCTTCTCATCAGGCGATAAGTCTATACTGCTCTATCTCACTGCCATAATAGTTAGCCATCTGCCAGCTCAAGCAAGTGGATTGCTTCGCCGAGGCGCTCGAGTGTAGCATCGCGGCCGAGAAGCTCGATGGTCTCAAAGAGCGGTGGACTTACGGTACGCCCGGTAATGGCAACCCTTATCGGTTGGAAAACCAGCTTTGCCTTTAGTCCCATCTCCTCGACAAGACCACGCAACCTTTTTTCTATCTCATATGAGTAGAATTCTAAAGCGTTATCTGAGAGGATCTCGACCGCCTTTTCCAGCACCTCAGGTACCCCTTCTTTTTTCAGGACCTTCTGCACAGCTCCAGTCTCGTACTGGACACGGTGGAAAAAGAAATCGCTCAGCCCAACTATATCGGACAGCTTGGTCAGTCTCTCCTGCGTGATCTCCGCAAGCTTTCTGTACCACGCTTCTTCATACATTTCAAGGGGTAAGCCAGCGTTTCTCAGAAAGTGCTTTATGAGTTCGGCAAGCTCTTCAACGGAGAATTCCCTGATGTAGACACCGTTCATCCACTCAAGCTTTGCCGGGTCAAAAACAGCCGGGGACTTACCTACCCCCTCAAGGCTGAACTTTTGGATGAGCTCATCCTTGGTAAAGAGCGTCTGATCCTCATATCCCCAACCGAGAAGCGCAAGGTAGTTTATAAGGGCCCGTGGCAGATACCCCTCGTCGCGGTAAGCTTCTATAGCGGTCGCACCATGCCTTTTACTCAAGCGAGTCCTATCCGGGCCGAGTATCATCGGCAGATGAGCGAACTCAGGAGTGCTATACCCGAGAGCCTGGTAAAGCAGAACCTGGCGTGGGGTGTTTGAAAGATGATCATCGCCCCGTATGACATGGCTTATCCTCATATCATGATCATCCACCACAACGGCAAAATTATAGGTCGGGATGCCATCCGCCCTTAGCATAACGAAATCGTCGAGGTTTTTGTTTTCAAAGATAACCTCACCCTTGACGATATCGTTTATCACAGTTACGCCTTCATCAGAGCAGTGGAAGCGGGTAACCGGTCTGAGTCCCCTGGCCTCACATGCTTGGCGCTCGCTCGGGGTAAGCGTCAGGCAGCGGCGGTCATACTTAGGCACTTCCTTTCTTTCCAGGGCGACCTTCCTTCTTTCCTCTAGCTCTTTGGGAGTGCAGTAGCATTTGTAAGCCTTTCCCTCGCTAAGGAGGCGTTCTGACTCCTCGTTGTACCGGGCAAGCCTGTCCACCTGGCGAAAAGGGCCCTCGTCCCAATTGAGGCCGAGCCAGCTCATCCCGTCTATAATCGCGTGGATAGCCTCTTCGGTTGAGCGCTCGCGATCGGTATCCTCTATCCTTAGGATAAAAACTCCATTATGATGCCGGGCGTAGAGCCAGTTGAAAAGCGCCGTTCTCACCCCGCCGATATGTAGATAGCCTGTCGGGCTCGGTGCAAACCGTACCCTCACGTTGTTGCCCATCCATCCTCCAGGTCTAGCTAGTTTAGCCGGTTCATTTCCGGTTCCGGCTCTGATTCTATCACTGTCTGATTCTATCAC
>JACUUO010000166.1 GCA_014859275.1 Actinomycetota bacterium
GCGCAGCTTGAATTATAGAAGGCACCACGCCTGTAAGGGCGTGGGGATCCATATGACGAATTGACTCTAGGTCGTAAGGTTGAGGAATTTAGCGGGCTCAAGCCAGTGGACCTAAGAACTGTAAACGATATGCCGCTTACGATTCAAGGTGAAATTCTTACTAAAGGCGTTTTGCTATGCAGCGCAGACGAGAAAGAGCGGGTGGCTTATGAAACAAAAACGCTTGCACTATACTTTGACTACCTTCCCTATGTAGAGTGATTTCGCACATCATTTCTGGAATTGGTTAAAAGGCGAGGAATACTGTAGTGGTAGATAGGGCTGTTATAGATAGGCTGATAGATAATTTAAAAACGTATGTGGCTCAGCTAGATAGACTGTCTAAGCTAGAGCAAGAGGAGTTTTTAGCAGACCCGGACAAGCTTGGTAGCACAAAATATTACCTTTAGTCGCTATTGAAAGTGGATGTACTTGGTAAGGCCGGTCAAAGCTGGGCCTAGTAGCACAAAATATTACCTTATAGTCGCTATTGAAAGCTGCATTGACATTGCAAGCCTCTCACCCACCTGAAGGTGAGTGGTTTAGGAAATGACACTCGGGTAAATAGTTCATGTAGTGCTGGGCCTAAGTTCACTCACCCACCTGAAGGTGAGTGGTTTAGGAAATGACACCCCTGGTAAAAGAAGTGTGTCATTAGGAGCCACATAATAAGCGCAGAGCGATTCCGCCGACCCTCGGATTTTGCGGATACTTTTGCTGTCCTTTATGAAAACGAGTTAATAAATAGAGAGTTAAAAGAGCGTCTCCAAAACATGGCCCGCTCCGGAACCTGCTCGTTCACCTCTATGGAAGGGTCGACGATCAAAGGGTGTACGAGTTTCTTAGAACCAATCCTGGCGATTTTGACGTTTTTGCCAGGAGGATTCCTCGAGTTATTGAGAAATTTGAAGGCTAAATAAATGAAACCACCTCCAAAGCCATTACACCAAAAGCGGGTTATCCTGTCCAAGAGCCCATACTGATAATGGAGTTTGGCATCTCAGCGCCGGCGTATCATGTGTCCCGGCAAACACCATCCCCATTCCGAATGCGGGAGTAAATTCCCTCAGCGCCGATGGTACTGTTTTGGGAACGGGATGGAATAGGGGATGGAATAGTAGGTGGCTGCAATTAAGCCTTAATAAATCTTCCATACAGTCGATATATAACATACTACATTGAAACATGCGGTGTGTTGTTACAAGGTGTTGGGCATGGACAGTATTATTATCTCGGAATTCGGAAGTTTCTTGGGTAAAAAGAGTGAGCGCCTGGTAGTAAAAGAAAACGGTAAAGTAAAAGAAGAAATACCGTTCTTCAAAATAAATCAGGTGCTGGTAACTTCAAATGGCGTGTCCCTCTCTTCTGATGTGATTAAAGAGTGCGCAACTGCGGGGATACAGATAACCTTCCTGTCCTCGGCTGGTAAGCCCTATGCAATATTGCAATCACCGCATTTGCAGGGTACGGTCATTACGCGCCGCGAACAAATTCTCTCCTATAATGACCGCCGGGGTTTCGAACTGGCAAAACAGTTCGCCCGCGGCAAGATCGCAAATCAGGTGAATCTCCTTAAATACGCCTCTAAATATCGTAAGTCAGCCAACCCGGAGGTTTATGAGTTAATAAGAGATAATGTGTCTAAAATCGAAGATTTAAAGAAGTCGTTAGATAAGCTTATGGCTGAGAGCATTGAGGATGCAAGAGAAAGCATCCTCAACCTAGAAGGTCGTTCGGCATGCATCTACTGGGATTCGATCGCGCAGATCATCCCCGATACGTATACGTTTTCTCGAAGAGAGAAGCGCGGTGCAACCGATCTCGTTAATTCGGTACTAAACTACGGCTACGGCATTTTGTATTCACAGATCGCAATGGCGATTGCTCTTGCGGGCCTCGACCCATATGCTGGTTTTTTGCATGCCGACCGTTCAGGAAAACCATCTCTGGTGCTCGATTTAATCGAAGAATTCAGGCAACCGGTTGTTGATAGAACTATATTGGGTATGCTTGGCAGAAACGCCGATTGGAAAATCCAGGATGGCAAACTTGACGATAAAACCAGGAGAGATTTAGCTCAGAGGATAATAGAGCGGCTTGAAGCAAGAGAAACCTACGAGCGCAAGAAATTCACATTGAGAACGATCATCCAGCGGCAAGCACGCGCTGTTGCCGCTTTTGTAAGGGGCGAGAAGGCGTATAAACCGTTTATTGCAGGATGGTAAGCGAGGGTCGCCAATAGCGTTTTAGCGTTTTAATGTGGGCAGTACGTTAACCGGCAAACCGTTTGATCGAGGCTAAACTGGAGTTCACCATGCAAACACTTGTTATATATGATATCCCAAGTGACCGGATTCGAAATAAAGTGGCAGAGCGCTGTAAGGATGCCGGGCTCCTGAGAGTCCAGTATAGCGCATTTATCGGTGACCTTAACCATAATCGCAGGGGGGAGCTTTTGTTAACGCTAAAGCGCACCCTTGGAAAAAACCCGGGCAATATTCGCCTCTACCCACTCTGCGATAAGGATTTGCGCCTGATGAAGGAGATTGCGGTCGCCGAGGTAAAGCGCGATGAGAAAGGCTAAGAGCGATGGATAGGTGTATCACCAAAGATGGCGCTTGATAGAGAAGTACACCGTTTGAAAAATTGGAGATCAATGAGGAAACAATGATGGGGAGTAAAAAATCATCGCTATCAATAGAACTTACCGTCACCGATATAAAGCAGTACTTCTACTGCCCCCGCGTTATCTATTTCACATATTGCATGTCCCTTATCAGGCCGACGACTACTAAAATGGAACTTGGCAAGCAATCTCATTGGCGTGAGGAAAGCCTTCAAAAACGGCGTACCCTCGTTAAGTACCAGCTCATAAAAGGTGAAAGGCGTTTTAACCTGCGCCTAAGATCAGAGCGTCTTGGCCTTAGCGGCGTTCTGGATATGGCTATTTTCACGCGTCGTGAAGCGATCCCGGTCGAGTTTAAGATGTCTACCAAGGGCCCTTCGTTAAACCATAAGTACCAGCTTGCCGCATACGCCATGCTCCTTGAAGATGAGCTCTTTGAAAGAGGCAAGCCCAGGGTTATCTGCCAGGGGCCGTTGAGGCCTCGCCGTTATGTGAGGCGTGGCTTCATCCACTATATCCCGACCCGTCGCGTCCACGAGATTGAGGTAACGGCCAATGCGCGCAAGCATATTAAGGATGCGCTCATCGATATGAGACGAATGATAGCTGCCGAATCAATACCCGAAGCGAGTCGACGTAAAAACCGCTGCCGGGATTGCGAATTCACCCGGTTTTGCGCCGATATTGCATAGTAAAAAGACAGGTGAATGCGTTATGTATTTTCCAAACGAGGAAGAGAGAAAAGACTTGACAAGGGGGCTTCTCCCGAGGGCGCGCGAAATGGTGGTTGCCGAAGAGCTCCGCGGGTGGAACTGGAACGTACCGCCGCTTGAGCCGATCTACGACGTAAGGCTCGCACTCTATGAAGTTGCGGGCTACTACTGCCCGACCGCGCGCGACCTTTATATGAAGCGCGTCCAGGGCGTCGAGGTAAGACCGAATATACCGATGATCTTTGGAAAGGTCCTCCATGATTCGGTTGCCAAGCTCATCACCGGGGCTAAGCGGGCGATATATATTAAAGGCGTCGATTTTGCCTCTGAGGCCCTGGAAGAACTGCGCGAGCCGGATTATTCGGTGCTTGATCGGGCCTCAAGCTACCTGGACGGGCAAGAGCTGGACGAGCTCAAAAACAGGATCGCCATTGTCTGGCGACACCAGCTTAACGCGCTAGTTTCCCAGGTTGATGTGGCGCTTGCTAAGCAGCCCAGGATAGGGGTGGACTCGCTGGTTTCCCTGGCAATCCCGGTAAGCGTTGAGCACAACCTTGATGGCTCATTTCTCGGCCTGAGCAGCCATCTTTCAACCGATGCGTATCGCTTTTACGATACCGCCATCCTTGATCTTAAGTTCGGCGAATCGATGGATTTCCACCGGTTAACGACCACGGGCTATGCGCTTGTTATGGAATCGCTCTACGAATATCCCGTTAACCTGGGATGCATCATCTATGCCCGCTTCGATGGTGGCCGGCTCCTTATAGACAAAGATTATCATTTAATTGATGATGAGCTCAGGCAGTGGTTCATCGAAGCCCGCGATGAGAAGATGCGAATGGTCAGCGAAGAGATAGATCCAGGGATGCCAGGTGAGTGCTATGAAGGTTGTCCATATATGGGGCATTGTTCGAGGTAAAAACGGAGTCCCTCCCCGGAAAATATTCCCTCCCTGGGGGAGAAAAATATTCCCTTGGATGGTTAGGGTGGGGGTGAGAGGTTGGTTATGAAAGTAGAGCGAATTTTACATATCCTTTGCCTGCTAATGGAGCAGCCTAGAAGCGCTGAAGAAATTATTGGCGCGCTGTATGAGGATTACCGGTTTGATTGGCGTGAGTATTCAAAAAGGACTATTTGGCGTGATATACGCCAGCTGCGTAATGCAGGTTTTGGG
>JACUUO010000027.1 GCA_014859275.1 Actinomycetota bacterium
CTGCTATGCCGCCCTAAGTCCTTCTCCAGGGATAGCCTCGATATAGTCAATAAACCAACCTGCAGCAAGGCGGGCTACCTCCTCCAACTTACCGGGCTCCTCAAAAAGATGTGTAGCCCCGGGAATTATCTTAAGCTCTGTCTCGGTGGTTTCCGGCATGTGCAGCAAGGCAGCCTTGTTAAGCTCGATAACCGGCTCGTCATCTCCACCAACAATTAAAAGTGTAGGAGCCATCACTTCAGGTAAGGCATAAACCGCCAGATCGGGTCGACCACCCCTTGAAACCACGGCGTAGACAACATCCGGACGGTTAGCTGCGGCGATCAATGCCGCTGCTGCGCCGGTGCTCGCACCGAAATACCCGAGCTTTAGTCCCTGCATCGTCGTATTTTTCGTAACCCAATCGGTTACCTTAGTAAGACGCTCGGCAAGCAAGTCGATGTCAAACCTAAGTTCCGCCGTCATCATGTCAATTCGCTCTTCTTCCTCAGTAAGAAGATCAAACAGCAAGGTTGCCAGTCCCGCCTGGCGCAAAACATCAGCTACATACCTGTTCCTGGGGCTAAAGCGGCTACTGCCACTTCCATGCGCAAACACAACTATTGCTCGTGCACCTTCAGGAATATCTAAATTCCCTTTCAAGCGTATGTCGTTTATCGGGATTTCTATCTCCTGACCAAATGCATTCATCTTGTTACCCTCCTTGCCAATGGCATAGCTGTTTGTAAGATCTGTATATTTTTGAAAAGAGGTGCCCTTCGCAGTATCGTCGTGAATATCAGGATACCCATGATGGCTTAAATTCTAAAAAGATAATCTCGCTTCATTAACCATCAACTTCACTGTCAAACTTCCTAAATCTAAGGCATCAAGATGGGCACCACTAGTATTACGATGCTATCGGTTGAACTGTCTGGAATCCAGCATACTACCAAGCAATGCCCACCGAATATCCCCTTTACCCGGGGATATTCTTATTTAAAGGATTAAATAAAGCAATTACCCACCTCTACTTCTGGCACCTGGGACACCAGTAGTAATGACTGGCGCCTCGCTTTTCCGCAACGACTTCGCCGCCACAATCGGGGCAGGACCTGCCCTTCTTGCGCCAGGCCAACATATGCTCCTCTTTGCCCGCCTCTATCTCCGCGATCGCATCCTTGAGTACTTCGGGGATGGCATAATGGAGCTTTTCAACTTCTGTACCGGTAAGCGTCCCCACCTGGCGATCCGGCCTTACGCCAGCCCGGCGTAGTATCTCATCGGAGTAGATATTCCCGATGCCGGCTATTTTCTCCTGATCGGTAAGCAGATCCTTGATTGCCTTACCTGGCGTTTTGGCGATTATATCGCTAAAGCGATCGATGGTGAAGTCCAGGCTAAGCGGCTCAATTCCCAAGCGAGCAAGCACTCCCAACTGCGTAAAATCTTCGTCCTCCACCAAAAAGACACGCCCCATATTCCGTGGATCTGTGAAAAGAAGGATTTGGCCACTGGTAAAGGCGAATTTCAATCTCGCGTACCGGCGCTCCCGCTCCCCTATCTGTCCCTCATTTTGGAAATAATCCAACCAGCCGGAGAGCATGAAGTGGAAAATGACCGTTTTACCGCTCGTGAGAGGAGCGATGATGAACTTTCCCTTGCGGGTCATATCAGTAAATGCCTCACCGATCACAGCATCTCTAAACTCTTCTTCAGAGATGCCCTGGAGAGTCCTCACCGGCTTTCCGGGGGTACGGATAACCTCAAAAGAAGCTATCTCCTTTCCCACTATAGTTTTTGCAAGTGCACGCCTTACGATCTCAACCTCCGGAAGCTCTGGCATATCAAACCCCTGTTATACTTTGGTCGCTTTAGAAAAGAGAACCATATCGTCCAGGCGTCGCTCGTGGCTGATCTGGGATAGGCCAACGGCGGACATAATCCGGGTTGCGTCATGCTCAGAAAACCTGCGCGCGCCCTCGGCGGCGTACAGCCAATCCTCAAGCACTCTGGCTTCACGATTGCCCAATCCATGCCTTTCAATATAAGAGATTACATTTCGCCCGGTCATCTTATCCGACGGGTTCATCATCGCCACCCTGCCACCCTTTTTAACGACCCTGGCCATTTCTTTAAGTGCGACCACTGGATCTTCAACAAAATAGATAACTGAGGTCGCAACTGCAACGTCAAAATACTCGCTCTGCTCGGGGATATTCTCGGCCCTGCCCACGGTGTAAGAAGCGTTTTCTACGTTCTCTTCCCTGGCGTGCTCCCGCGCCCTTTGAACCATAGCAGCTGAAATATCAACGCACGACATCGCCTTGACTCTTTCTGCAAGAAGGCGCGTCAAATAGCCCGGCCCGCAGCCGATATCGACGGCGCTCATATCCGGCCTTATCTCGATAAAGCTGACAAATTCCTGAAGCAGCCGCTTGTAAAACGGCGTCGCCTGTACCTGCTCGAAAAAATCTACAGCCCTGTCGAAGAAAGACACGAAATCACCTCACAAGTTTCGTGAAGCTGATATACCCAACTTAGCCGGTAGTTATTTTTATCTACGCCTCTTACCCGCGTGCTGATAGCTGACTGCTGAGAGCTAATATCAATCGAATGCCGGCTCTTCTTCAGGCATCAACTGTGCCTGCTCGGCAAGTAGTTCAGTTGCAGCCTCCTGCAACACAGGACGCTCGGCATGAGTTGTGCGAAGGGCAATCTCCTGCAAGAAAAACATCAACAAAACGCCCGCAACCATCATAAACATTGCAACGAAGAATATTCCGGTTATACTATCGGACAGCGCAAGGCGCAAGTCACTCATGATGACGGCGACCGCTTTTTGTGCCGCCACTGGCATCCTTTCGATAACATCCCGCATCTCGCCCACCCTCATCAAAGTTTCCGGGTCTTTCAGGTTGTTCGTTAATTGCTCGGGCAGAAGCCGCAGTGACTGCGAGTGCTTTGCAAACAAGTTTGCCAGTTCGATCTTAAGGTTGTTGTTAAGCAGGCTCCCCATAATGGCCACACCGACAGTGCCACCAATTGACCGGAAAAATTGCGTTGCCGCCGTGACGACGCCAAGCTCGCTATGCGAAAAAGCGTTCTGTACAGCTATGGTAAATATCGGGAAGGTAACGCCAAGCCCACCGCCAACCAGGATCATATCCCTTACAACCTCGGAATTCTGCGTGTGAATGGTCATTGTTGAGAGCAGGTACATGCCCAGCGTAGAGACCGCCAGGCCAGCAATACCCATGATCTTGTATTTTCCCGTCCGGGACATAACCTGACCGGCGATAGTGCTCGCGATAACAGTTGATATCATCATCGGAAAGAGAAGCAGCCCCGAGTTGGTTGCGCTCTTTCCAATAACCGCTTGTATGAACACGGGGATATAGGCAATTGTTCCAAACATAGCCACGCCGGTTAGAAATATAATCATGACGGATACGCTAAAAATGCGATTCTTAAATAGGTGAAGACCGATAATTGGCTCTTTGGTCCTGCTCTCGGCAAATATAAACGCTACGAGCATAGCCATCGAAAAAGCTAACAGGCCGATAATCCGGGTTGAACCCCATGGATACGTCGAGCCACCCCAGACAAGGGCTAGCAAAAGCGGAACTAAGCCGGCAACAAGAGCCGCCGAGCCCCACCAGTCTATTTTGCGCCCTTTACGACCGGCTATCATAGGCATAACCTTAGCAACCACCATAACCGCCAGGATGCCTAACGGAACATTTATATAGAAGTTCCACCGCCAGCTTAAGTTATCTGTTATAAGACCGCCAACGAGCGGGCCGACTATGCTTGCCACCCCAAACACGGCACCCATGACCCCGGCCCACTTACCGCGCTCGGCAGGCGGGAAGAGATCCCCGATTATCGCAAGCGCGTTAGCCATCATAGCGCCGGCTCCAATACCCTGCAGGCCTCTAAAAATTATGAGCTGGACCATGGATTGCGATAAGCCCGAGAGCGCAGAGGCGGTAACGAATATGACGATTCCACCTATAAAGAACCATTTGCGCCCATAGATGTCGGAGAGCTTACCATAGATAGGTATCGATGTTGTTGAGCCAAGCATGTAAGCTGTAAAAACCCAGGAGAGCATGTTAAGGCCGCCCAATTCGCTTACAATCCTTGGCATTGCCGTCCCGACTATGGTTTGATCAAGCGCCCCCAAAAGCATTCCGAAGAACACAGCGATCATTACCATTATCTTCTGCCTCATTGGTATCGTTTCCATCTGCTAACCCCTAAGCTAACACTCAAAATAAGACGGTTAATACATTACGGCCCCAGTTAAGTTGGTTGACTTAACTTCGCCCGCTTATTCTTCATCAGAGCTTTTCATTAGTTCTTCCATGCTTTGAACTTTGCTTGTCAGATGCTCTATTATGCGACCAAGCTCCTCAGCTTTAACCATAAAGAGTCCTGTGTTTTTTGGACCGGTAAAAAACAGCATCTTCGTACCTGGCTCAATTCCAAGAGAGCGTCTGGCATCTGCCGGTATTGCTATTTGCCCGCGCTCCCCCACCGTTGCCGCACCCAAAAAAGCCTTCGCACGCATAAGAATTCTCCTCTCTACATGTAATTACATGTAATTCATGTAGAATAACACGTGTAATCATAAAGGGCAACAAAAGGACGAAAGGGACGCGGTTTACTTGTTCACTTAATGTACTGAACATAGCTGTCAGCTACCAGCGATCGGCGCATTCCTCGAACACACTGCTCGATAGCATGATCAGGGACACATATTATTGGCGGTTACTTCAGCCCTCATGGTGATGCTGCACACAGGGTGAAGTACTACGATAGGCTATAAGAACACCTGGGCTATCGTTATTAGCCCAAAGAGCGTGAATAAAACTGCCGAAATATACTTAATCTTTTCATGGGGAATCCTCTTGCCGGCAAAAACACCGGCGATAATAGCAGCCCCATCAGCTAAGACCATCCCTACCGTCGATCCCAACCATACAGTGAAATGAGTGATACTTTGCCGCAAGCGATATGGTTGCCAGCTGTGTCTTATCGCCAAGCTCAGCGATGAAGAAGGCGACCACGACGGTGGCGATAGCGCCAAGCGGATGAGCATCTTCATGCGCCTTCCCTTCCTCATCGTGCTCATCCCGCTGAAGCATCCATATGCCGAATCCAATGAAAGAAAGTCCAACAATAATCCGCAGATACTGCATCGGAATGAGATCACACGCCACCTGCCCAGCAGTAACGGCTAACAACTGCAGAAGAAGGAGTGCAATGAAGATGCCAGTTATAACCTTTGCCGGCTTATACCTCGTGGCAAATGAGAGCGCTAGTAACTGGGTTTTATCTCCCAGTTCAGCCACAGTTACCAAAAATAGCGAAGCTATAAAACTTACCACTCTTCCTCCTAAAAAAGAGACCTTTGGCCAGTAGTAATAACTACTCGCCAAAGGTCTCGCTTATCAGACGTGCCTAGATGCGGCCGGGGCTTATCACCCAGTATGTCGACCGTATCGCCTCATAAGAGGCTAGCTACTCCCCTTTGATATTAGTTAACATTGCTAAGATATTAGTTTATAATAGAGGTAAGCATAAAAGATCATCGGCTAGTTAACAGCGGAAAACTTATTAGCGATAGCAGATACATCCTTGTGGAAGCTCGATCATTGAGGGTATGGGAGTATCATGTCGATTGCAATTGGTCTCATATTAGTAGCAGTAGCAGTAGTAGCGATGTTAATAATGGGCATTGTAGTGAGAAGTAACGCGTTAATGATAGTATCACTCATCCTAGCGATTTTCATTGTGGTGACGATCATGTTGCTAGGACAAGCCCTTAGCCGCATGCAAATAGCGTACCTAAAGCGCGTGCCGATATCCGGCATGGTTCTTTCTGTAGGTATCAATCAAGAGGAATACTGCTGCCTGCCCTGCGCGGGCCGCTTTAGTACCAGTATTGCAACATCATCCATAAGTTTTCCGCCAGTATAACGCAGGGCCTCATCCCGGAGGTGCTCAGCTACCGCGCGCGCCGGTGCATCACGCATACCTGCGACTGCATCGATAACTCTGCTCTCGCCAAAGAAGCCATCACTACTGCGCGCCTCAATCAGCCCATCGGTGTAGGCGACGAGAAAAGCCCCGGCCTCTAACACCACCTCGCTCACCGTGTAGGTCGATTCCTCGTCGATTGCGAGGGCAATCCCATCCGGTTCGAGCATTCGACATTCGCTATCACAAAGAACCGGTGGCGGGTGCCCGGCGCTTACTAATTTCAGACGACCGGGCGCCTCATATATACCAGCCAGAGCCGTCGCAAAGTGACCGATCTCCAATTCAGATTTAAGCACGCGATTCAGTCTCGCCATAGCTTCGGTTAGATCCGGGCTCTCGTGCATGAATCCCCTGAAAAGAAAGCGGAGCATAGCAGCGTCTGTAGACGCTTCAAGGCCATGCCCGGAGAGATCACCAACAATGAAAGCTGCTTTCTGCTGGTCGAGCACTAGCAAATCGATGATATCGCCACCAACCTTGGCCCGCTCCCTAGCTGAGAGATAGATATAAGCCACCTCAAGATCGGCAACCCGCTTCGGCATGTCCGGAAGCAACCCTTCCTGCACTACCTGGCCGACCTCGGCCTCTTCTAGCAACTCCTTCCGGTAGACCTGGAAATAGGAAGTAGCGATGGCGGCAAGCGCTGCATGCAGGAACTCGTCCATCCATATCAGCCATTCCAGCGTTTTCTTTGATGGCGGATCGAGCAAGAACTGGAGGTAACTCTCTTCAAGAAAGTGCAGGCTTATTATCAGCGCCTCATAGGGGAAATTTTGACGGGCTAAATCGGCACCAGCCTCCTCAAGATTCCCAATGCAACTCGCCGGCTCACGCGCACGCATGCACTGAAGCATGTTGTGAAAGAGTCCACCAAATACCTGCCTGAGGTCCTCACGACTGAAACCCGGCGGTTTCCATACGCTGTATTGACGCCGTATCCAACCATCAACAATATCTTCCTCATGGGGGATGAGGCGTTCGGCAACCTCTTGCAGTGCATCCTCACCCACCTGACTAAACTCTACGATCCGGTACCCTGCAAAACCACTCATCTCAGCCCGATCTTCTCCTTCAACACGCTGCTCAGCATCCATATAAACCATCACTTTTCTGGTATTGGAACCCTATCAGCTATCTGATTTACCAAAGTGTAGCCTATCCCAAATCACTCTGCAATTAGTGGGAGATCATATCCCTCGAGCTATCAGCAGATATAGCGGCCTTATCAACGCCCAGGGTTTTGGGCAACACTTATTTTCTTTTATATATTGTGGGTGCAACACGAGTAGTTATGCTCACCTAAACAAGATAAGCGTTGCGATAGCAAAGTAGATGATTATGCTGAGGATATCTTGAACGATGGTTGCAAAAGGGCCACTTCCAAAGGCAGGATCCCTCTTAAACTTGCTCAGTATCCAGGGAATAAGTATTGCAATAAATACTGCGGTACTTATGCTTGCAAGCATAGCAAGGCCTACTACCACAGCCACACTTAGCTGTTGCAGATACAATACAGCAAACATAAAGAGCAGCGCTGAAAGTACAACCCCTAAGATCACACCAACCAAAGCCTCGCGGGCGAGATACCTTTTAACATCAATAGCTTCAAGAGAAAGACTGCGGATAAAAATGGTCTCAGTCTGCGTAGCCACAGCATCGCTCATGTATACAATAACCGGGATAAAAAATGCGAGCGCTAATTCTCTCTCAAGCGTATGCACAAAAGAGCCTATAACAACTGTTGCAAGCATGCCGCCGACGAGCCCGAGGACGAGCCAGGGAATGCGCATGCGCACAAGCTGAGTAATCCGCGCTCTTACTATATCAACAATCGGTCGCTCTGCATGAATTCCCGATAAGCGCAGTAAATCCTCTATATTCTCATAGCGGAGAATATCCAGAATGTTATCATGATCTATCGCACCTATAAACCTTCCCTTTGAGTCAACAACAGGGGCAGCATCGAGATCGCTTCTGATCGCAGTAATTGCTGCTTGTTCCTGATCCATATAAGGGTCGACAGCTTCAATATTCACACGCATGATATTTGACATGGTATCGGAAGGCGAGCTCGCGTATAATTCCTCAATCGTGACTACTCCGACTGGTCGCTTATCGTGATCCAAAACATAGACATAAGTAAGCGAGTCCCACTTCCTGGTAGCCTTAGCAATCATCTGAACAACCTGTGCGACCGTATCTTCAGGCAAAGCTGTGGGGACAACGCGCTCCATATAGCTGCCTGCCGATTCAGGCGGGTAGTGTGTCGTCTTCGCTATATCTGGCGGTCTCATATGGTCTTCTTGCCCTACAATAGAATAAGATAAACCTCTTTGAAAACGATTGTTGTGCTGGGCTTCTTCAGCTCCACAGGTAATAGTAACGTCTGATGCGAATTAAAACACCAAGCACCGCAGTGCCAGTGCATGGTGTCCTTCTGTTAAACTGTCAGGATTTTTAAGCAGAGCCGTCGCCCGGTCATATTTGTCTTTCGATTCCTGAATGGCCTGGACGGGCCCGAGGCAGGTCTGCCCGCTTCCCTTTGCAGACTCCTCGATATGCTTTGACCAGTCGACGGGGAGCTCAAGCAGTCTTATGGTATGCCCAGTTGGGGCGGTATCGAAAATCACCACGTCATAGTCATCGACCTCCATGAAATCGACAAACCTGTCAAAGGACGCCATCTCGGTGGTGCAGGGTGAGTTAAATTGCTCCTCAAGCGATGCTATAACATCATCCGGCATAATCTCACGAAACGGGCCGATAATGCGCTCTTTATACTCATTTGTAGCCTCGTCGGGGTCTATCTCCATAGCAAAAAGACCTGCTATGCCCTCAATCGGCTTAATCCTGTGCCCTATTTCTTGCTCAAAAACATCGGCAAGGTTTGATGCGGGGTCTGTTGTGACGATTAACGTCTTCTTGCCTTCTGTGGCATGAAAAATGGCAGTGGCAGACGCCATAGTGGTCTTACCAACGCCACCTTTGCCAGAGAAAAATATATATTTGGTCATTCTTCATCGCCTTTTAGATTATTTATATGGCTCTCTATCCACAGCAAGAGGATGAGAGCCCGGTAATCGTAAATCCCTTCATATCGCCGGAATCTACATAATCGATCTTTGCGCTTGAGAGTTCATCATAAGCCCTGGGCTCAACAAATACTTTAAGCCCATCCCTCTCAATCAACTCGTCGCCGGGCTCTCCATTTTCGGAAATATCAAGCCCATAAGACGAGCAACATCCGCTTCCTGATACAAAAACCCTGATGCCGGAGCCTTGCGCACCTGTATCGGAAAGTAAACTTTTAAACTGTATTGTCGCTGCATCGGTAACTTCTAACATGCGATTCCCTCCCGGTGTTTGCCATCGGCCTTTTACTATTGCCCCATCTGTAACGTTATGGGTTTGCCTGTTTTTAGAGGCTCAATACCCAGCGCCTTGCATAAATCCTCGTATGATGGGTATTCGCTGGTCTTAAAAACCTCTCCATTAACAATAATTATTGGCAATATTTTCTTGCCGTTTTTGTGAAGCAGGTCGGCGACCTGTTTGTTGGCCATGAAATCTTTTGGCTGCTGCGCCAGATTAAATCGCTCAACTTCCACACCCTGTTTTTTTAGCATTAGCACAGCATCGTTAACTTTTACTAAAACAGGGTCAATACTCGGCCCGCAAAGCCCGGATGAACAGCACATCGGCGGGTCGTATATCTCTATCCTCAACACAATCTCTCCTTTATCATAGTTTGCACAACATGCCCCTTATCAGCAGAACAGGCCTGTCGCTGTACTCAACAACCGCTCTTGAAATAGAACCCCACAGCATACCCTCAACAAATCCCTTTTGGAAACAGGATCTTTTTATACACCGTCATACCTCCTATACCGCTATGACCCCTTCAGGGCTTTCCCTAAAAAGCCTGAACTCTGTTTTCTTTGCAAACCACACTAGGGCAAGCATTACCGGCACCTCAATTAGCGGGCCGATAACAGTTGCTAGGGCAACAGTTGGGTTGAAAGCCGTGATAGCAATCGCTATCGCTATCTCAAAATCCCTTCCGGTTGAGTTAAAACCAACGGCAACCGCATCCCTGTAGTTTAAGCCCATCTTCCATCCAACCAGGTATACGACAACAAACATGGCCCAGAAGAATATTGCCATCGGTATCGCCATTTGAACCACGAACAACGGCTTCTCAAGGATTAGATCACCCTTCAGGGCAAACATCACAATGAGGGTAAAAAGCAGTCCGATTATCGACATAGTATCAAGGTGAAATTTGAGTTTACCAAACCATTCTTCACCGAACCTTTTTACACCGAAAAACCTCGTAAGCATTCCTGCCAGTAGCGGCACACCCAAATAAAGAAGCACGCTTTCTCCAACCAACCATACGTCGAAGTTGACCTCACCCAAGAGAAGCTTTGCGTAAACAGGTATAAGCGCCATCTGGACGATGGAGTTAAGCGCAACAAGGATGATAGCCAGGGGACCGTTGCCGGCCGAAAGGTATGTAAAAACTATTACCATCGCAATACACGGCGCAAGCCCGTACAAAACAAGCCCGGTGTATAGATCAGGTTCTCCGCTTAAGAAAAGCTTTGCGAGCAAAAGCATAAAGAAGGGCGCTATCGCGTAATTAAAAAACATTACAATGAGAAGCTGTTTTGGAGAACGAGTCGCCTTGCCCAAATCCTCAAACCTGATATTTGCCATGGCGGGATACATCATCATAAAAAGGCCGATCACCACACCAAGCGCAAGGGTATTAGGTATATTAAACTCATAAGCGCCTAAAGCCATAGATTTTATCGCATCAATCGGGGGTGTTAGCGCAAAGTTAGAAATCCCGTACAACTTACCGATCGCGATCCCTATAACCATACTGACAATTACAAAGACGGGTAATAGCCTGAAGTTGTGGAGCTTTTCAAGAAATCCTTTTACCATCCTTGACCTCCTCTACGAATTTAATTACTCTTTTCTTTATCTCATCTCTTGCGCTGCGGAACTCTTTCATTATCTCTTCGTCTGTTCCGGTAGCCTTTGCAGGGTCTTTAATTGGCCAGTGAAAGCGCTTTATTTGTGGCGGCGTAAGAGGGCACGATTCCTCGGCATCACCGCACAGCGTAATGATCACATCCATCTCCATAAGGGATTCTTCGTCTATGGCTTTTGATTTCTGATTAGAAATGTCTATTTCAAGCTCTTTCATAACAGCAACTGCCTTTGGATTTATCCCTTGAGGAGCAAATCCGGCGCTATGAGGCTCAATAAAACCTTCGCCAAACTTATGTGCAAAGCCCTCCGCAATCTGACTTCTGGCTGAGTTGCCGGTACATAAGAAGAGTACCTTTATTCTTGAACTACCTGAGCGCATAGCATCTCCTTGCCTATCTTCAAAACAGCTTTGAGCCTTCTTAGGTCTTCCTGGGTCTGGCCGTCACGAGCGAGTGATTCATGCACCCAAGCTAAAGCCTTTTGTGCTTCAATATCGCTGCTTCTATTTGAAATGCGGTAGTATATCCAGCGTCCTTCTTTCCGGCCCTCGACAAGACCTGCATGGCGAAGAATCGAGAGGTGCTTGGAAACCGTAGAGGGTGCGAGCCCAAGTACCTCTACGATCTGACATACACAGAGCTCGTGGCCATTAAGCATAGATAAAATGCGAACGCGACTTTCATCGGCAATCGCTTTAGCTATCTCGATAAACTTGTTCATATTATTTTTATATTTCGCCATATAGCTAATGCATCGAGTCACGTCAAGGAAGTTTTCTTATTAAAGCACCCTCGATACCTACATTACAGGTTCTAGCCCCTCTTGTACTAAGAGGCTACTTCAGATATTGCAATATAAGCAATGGCGCTTAAAACGATAAGCAAAACTCCGTATGAAGTAAAAAGCGACTGGTAACCAAATGAGCTGATCAAATGCCCGCCAATGCTAGTCCCGATAGCTCCGCCGACCATAAAGGAGAAAGCAACAATCGACATGGTAACCCTCTCGCCTTCTGTGCAAATTCAGTTGCCAATGTAAGCAAAGTTGAGTGTGCGAGCATGAAGCCAAGTCCAAGCAAGAAGATACCAATAACGTTGGCAGTTATCTTTAAGCCTGCCAGAAAAAATAAAGCCCAAGCAGCACAAAAACGAGCCGCTTGCAGCCTCAATCAGCTCCCGGCGCCGCTGCAAAAACGAAATTTTTGTAATAAAACCCGTTGATGTGCCAGCTGCCAGAAGGGGCAACCCATGTGCCAGACTGTACACAAAAAGAAGGGCACCGCCTAAATACGCGTTACCTTTTGACATAACGTAGGTCAGTATAACGGCCACAACTGGCGTTGCACAGGGTGATAGAATAAGGCCAAGCAAAATGCCAAGCACAAATGCGCCAAGACCACCCTTAAGCTTAACGCTATCTGCGGTTAGCTTTACCGGTAACGCCAGCCGCAATCTTAAAACCTGCATAAAATGCAAGCCTACGACAACAAGGACAGCGCCTACGATGAAGTACCAGGTCCGATTGGTAAGAGCGAACATACCGCCAACATACGAAGCAAAAGCCCCGATTACTGCAAAAGTTGAAGAAAAACCCAGAACGAACAGGAGCGATAGCAAGAACCCTTCTTTTCCTGCTGCCTTTGATCCCTCGGTATTTTTAGCAACGTAGCCGATGACAGCCGGGAAAAACGGTAGAACACACGGACTAAAACCAGTAAAAAGGCCACCGGTGAATGCCAGTCCAAATGCAATAACCGGACTATTTGTAAGCGCCATGCTAAATTGCTGAGCTATAGTTTCCAGCATCTACTTCTCCAAACTATTCAGCAAATCTATAAGCTTGTCCTTTTCAACAACACCAACATTGGTCCCAACATGCTTGCCAGTTTTATTAAAGAACACGCTCGTTGGAATGCTGTTTACACCAAACTTAGCGATAAGGCCTGCTTCAGCTTGATCATCAACTAAGATATCAACGAAGTTCGCCCTTCCAGTAAATTCTGGACTAATTTGAGCAACAATGGCTGACATCTCCTTGCAGGGGATACAGCTGTTTGAGTGAAACAGGATCATAGTCGGCCTTCCACTTTTTAATCCTACCCCAAGCGCCCTTTCACCGGGCGAGAGGGTCTGGCTAGTTGTACCTACTGCACTATTCTGTACTGCTTGCTGCGGCACGCTTGAAATCTTTGGGTATACAAGAATGATCGCAACAACCACAACGGCAACCAAAATGACAACCCTTACCAGTGTGTTATTAGCCATCTATCAACCCTTCTTTACTTTCTTTAAGACTTTTTGCCTGTAGAAAACAGAAAATAGCAACCTCAACAGGCACCGCGCCTTGCATTGTTCATCCTTTCGAGTTTCTAAGGTTCTATTCCAGCAGCTTTAAGCGCCGCTCTATAAATGATGCCCTCGGGTATTTCCTCGTAGATTTTTCCTTCATATTCAACCGTTCTACAGTACACTTCTTCTTTGCCGGTTAAACATGAGCATGACTCACAACAACTCTCAGAAGCCTTAGCACCAGTTAAAACATCCTCAAGCGCAACTCCATTAAACAAGATCACATTAGACTGAGAAATTTCTGTTTCTGCTAAGGTGGTCTCCATAAACTCTATTTTTACTCCATGCGGCGAAAGGTCTTTCATTAATTCTGCAACAACTTCATTCAACGTTTTGCCTGTGCCAGAGCAACGAAGGCATGTTTTTCCATCAATATCCAAGTGCCGCCATTCAATTGTAAGTTTTTTCACCGTGCGCTCCTTTAGATTACTAGGTTAAACAGGTAACCGGTAAAAATGATTGCTATACCAACAGTGCCAAAAAATACGGCTAAAAGCTGTTTCTTTAATACTTTTCGCAAGATCACCATCTCAGGCAGGCTCAAAGCGGTGACCGACATCATGAAGGCAAGCGCTGTCCCCATCGGAACTCCTTTGCCAACTAGCGCGGTGACAATTGGGATCGTGCCAGCCGCATTCGAATAGAGCGGGATGCCAATTAAAACCGCTGTTGGCACCGCTAGCGGATTGGTTCTAGCGGCAACGCGTGAAAGCAGCTCCTCGGGCGCATAGCCGTGGATAAAAGCGCCAATGCCGATACCAATTGCGATATATGGTATGATCTTTTTGACAAGGGCTCTCGTATAGCCCCAGGCATCGCTTGAACGTGCCTTCCACGTAATCTTCATAGCCTCTGTTGCTGTTTTGCCAACCTTGATCTGATAAACAAACTCTTCTACCCACCTCTCAAGACCAAGGCGTCCGATAATAATACCGGCAACAATCGCTATTACAAGCCCAGAACCGACATAGATAAGGGCTATCTTCCAGCCAAATAAGCTCCATAAAAGCCCAAGGGCGATTTCATTGATCATAGGTGAGGCGACAAGAAATGAAAACGTCACACCGAGCGGAACGCCCGCCTCAACAAAGCCGATAAAAAGAGGCACCGCTGAGCAAGAGCAAAACGGCGTAATGATACCGAAAAGGCCCGCTAAAACATTACCCACATATTCATTCTTGCTTGAGAGAATTGCTCTAACCTTATCTGCTGGAATAAAGGAGCGGATAATCGCTATGCCATAAATAACAAGCGTTAACAGGAAGATGATCTTTACCATGTCATAGATAAAAAAGTTTATGGCACCGCCAAGAAGCGATCCTTTATCAAGACCCAAGAGGGTGTAGGTAAGCCAATCAACTGCTTCCTGCCACATAGCTATCCTTCTAAAATAGCTTTGATCTCAGCTACGCTTGGAACCTTACCGCTTACTTTAACCTTGCCGTTAACCACAAGCCCTGGTGTTGAGAGGATGCCATAGCTCATGATCTCTTGGATATCCTCGATTTTTTGGATATCCGCATCAACATCGAGCTGCGAAACAGCCTCAAATACGTTTGCCTCAAGCTTTTTGCAGTTGGCACATCCCGGCCCTAATACTTTGATCTCCACAATCCCCGCCTAAAATGACTTGCTCAAAGAGCTTGGTTAAATAACTGATTCTATCGGTGTTTAGCGAATAGTGCACCCATTTGCCATCACGGCGCCAGGTTACAAGCCCAGCATCGCGGAGGGCTTTTAAGTGGTGTGATGTAAGATTTTGAGGCAAACCAAGTGCCCCGTGAATATTGCAAACGCAGTGCTCTCCATTCTTTAAAAGGCACAATATCTGTAGGCGATTCGCATCCGAAATGATTTTTAGATACTCAGAGAGTGCTATTAACTTCTGAAGTTTGAGCGATCCGTTAGTGCAACACTCTTCCATGACAAACCTCATATCAATCGCAATCATATCAATTATTATTGATATGATATGCTAAATTGCTTCATCTAGTCAACGAATTCCCGGATATTTATTCACCATTATCCAAAGCTCAATCGCATTACCAGGGCGAATAGTAAAGGGGACTGCAAAATGGCACTCGATCTACTTGCGGTTTTGGATAATGGTGAATAGTTACAGTTTTCCTTAATAACCTCTTCGCTAAACTCACTCTCTAGTAGATCTTTATATTGGTGCACATCATCCCGCCTATCCAGCTCTCCGTCATCAAATTCGATTTTGTTTCTGAGCCCGAGCCATTCACTCGTATGAAATTTTTTTCATATAGTCAACCGCATCTGCTCTTCTAATGGTAGCGGATAGGTGAAACAGAAAAATAAAGACCTGATCCCTTAGCTACATAGCTGTAAAACTGCTATGCCGCCCTAAGTCCTTCTCCAGGGATAGCCTCGATATAGTCAATAAACCAACCTGCAGCAAGGCGGGCTACCTCCTCCAACTTACCGGGCTCCTCAAAAAGATGTGTAGCCCCGGGAATTATCTTAAGCTCTGTCTCGGTGGTTTCCGGCATGTGCAGCAAGGCAGCCTTGTTAAGCTCGATAACCGGCTCGTCATCTCCACCAACAATTAAAAGTGTAGGAGCCATCACTTCAGGTAAGGCATAAACCGCCAGCTGGCTACATCACCTTGCAGGCCGTACTTCTCAGCAAGCAAGATCGCCCGGCTGAGGGCCACCCATACCATGACCTTGGAGTAAACAAAGTGCTGTGGCTCGCCCCGGATTTCCCATACCCCATAATCCGGTTTTCGCCACATACTGCAGGCGCAATTGGCAACCCCGCTTAAGAAATCCATGAGCTTTGGCTCAAGTTCATGGCCTCTTCTTAACAGCTCATATGCCGAATCAAGCAACTCGCCGTAAACATCGAGTCGTAACTGCCCCGCCGCGCCGTTTCCGATTCGCACTGGCCGGGAGCCGCGATACCCCTCAAAATGCGAGAGCTCTTGCTCTCCCATCTCAGTCTCCCCATGAAGACGATACATGATCTGCACATCCGGCCTCTCTTCGCTATGGGCCATCGAAACCCGCTCCGCCCAGTAAAGGAAATCTATCGCCTCCATCTCATGCCCAAATGTGCTTAAAGCCTGGACCGTAAAAGCGGCATCGCGAATCCAGGTGTAGCGGTAATCCCAGTTCCTAACACCACCTATAGTTTCGGGAAGAGAGGTGGTGGCTGCAGCCGCAACAGCCCCAGTGTCGGCATGAACAAGCAGTTTAAGAGCAAGCTCAGACCGGATAATCTGCGGAAGCCATTCTCCCGCCCACTCTCGCGCTGCCACCGACTTTTCCTTATGGGCCCAGCGTCTCCTGTCTCAATCGTTCGCTCTAATAATTCAATTGAATCGTCAAGCCGCTCCCTAGGGTTACCTGCATCCCAGCGGCTTATCAGCACACGCTGCTCGCCATCTCGCATTCTAAAGCGAGCGCGTAACACCGGGTCAAATTCTTCACCTATGACCTCAGCATCAGTGCTTGACAGGCCACCCGGCGTCATACAAGCCCCAGGGGCGATCATTGTCCACCCTTTATCGACCGGCTTAATGTCTAAGGAAGAGCGGGCATAATCCGGGCGCGGCGACCACTCCACCTCGACATCTACCTGGCCGACCTCACACCTCAAAACCCGGCGAATCTCACTCAGGGCCTGTGACTTTTTACATTGTGAAGGTAGATGTGCGCAAAACCCAGCTCTATGTCTTTTTGCAACCAATCCAGATGCCGCTCAGGTTCGCTTAAGATTCTCACGTGCCCAGCTAAGTCTTCAGGCTTGACATACTTAGCCAGCGCATCGAAATGCGCTGGAGTGCGAAGGTCGGATAGCACGTGGCTTCCAAAAATATTAGTCCGCCACTGCTCCCATGCCCCCTGCCTCGCCTCATCCTCGGTTCGGGCGTATGAGAGCTGTACTTTTAGATACATCGGTTTGCCTTCCCCGCCACCACCGCGATGAAACGCCTCGACAACCTTGTGAAGCTCATCATGCGGGCGGGATATTGTTATAAGACCGTCCGACCAGCTACCCATCCATTCCGCAGTCTCAGGAGTGATTGCAGCGCCTATCAAAAGCGGATGCTCAGCGGGACGACTATACAGCGTGGCTTCCTCGACATCGAAGGATCCGTGGTGTATTACAGCTTCACCGGTCCATAAGGCACGAATAACCTGCACCGACTCGAGGAGTCGCTCGTTTCTGTCCGCTTTAACCGGCCAACTCTCTCCGGTAATGCCCTCATTTAAAAGCTGACCGCTTCCCAATGAAACCCAGAACCGGTGGGGGAACATCTCCATAAGCGTCGCTGTAGCCTGGGCAATTAGTGCCGGGTGGTAGCGCTGTCCCGGTGCGCAAACCACCCCAAACGACATTGAAGTCGCCTGCAGCGCCGCTCCCAGCCAGGATCAGGCAAACCCGCTTTCTCCCTGATGTTCGCTCCAGGGATGAAAGTGATCAGAGCTAAAAGCTGCATTGAACCCGGCCTCCTCTGTGGCCTGAACAAGCTCAAGCAGGACGCTGGGCGCAAACTGTTCATGAGAGGCATGGTATCCGATTTCTATCACCATGCTTTAACAGGCCTCCTTTATCTCTAACTTTAAGGATTTTGCATGCATCGCTCTGTCATTCTTAAGCGTAGGGCGTAAGCCCGAAGCTTAAGAATCTCAACTGCTGCTTTATGCCATAGTCTGAGATTCTTCGGTCGCTTTGCTCCCTTAAGAATGACAATTCATACAATTGCATAATCAGTATAAATACGAACCGCAAAATCCCTGAAATTAGAGATTAGACCGATTAGAAATTGTTTTTCTTTAGGTTACCCACATTCTTCAAATTGGACCCACAATAATTCAATCTAATTTCTACTCTCTAATTTCTAATCTCTAGCACAGAGCCACTTGTGGCTCTGTGCTCTGTTGTTTGGTAAAGAATCATCAAGGAAAGAATTAAAAAAGGATTTTACATGCAAGACTTGGAGGCGATATATGCCGCAAGAGTGGTCAAACTGGTCGGGGAGCTTGCGATTTACACCAGGGCGCACCGTAGCTTGAGAACGAAGAGATGCTGGCAGATACCATACGTCGTGCGACCGAGGGCGGGCACGCTGTGCGTGTGGCAGGCGCGGGACACTCCTCAGTACCACTCGCTGAGACGGATGATATCCTTGTCTCCCTCGAAAAGTTCCGGGGCCTCGAATCGTACAACAGTACAACAAACGAAGCGACGATACAGGCTGGCATGACGCTGCATGAAGCCGGCAAGTCCCTTCTTGACGTGGGCCTGGCGCTGCACAACCTGGGCGATGTGGACGCGCAAACGGTTGTAGTTTACATGGGTGCCTATACTATTAGGATTCTTAGGTGTGGGACTTCTCTTGTATGTGAGCATACTTTTAATTACCGACCCAAGAATCGGAATTGCCATGGTCGACGATGAAATGGATTTCATATTGCGGCTCAGCGAGCTTCGCGCTAAAGAAGCGGCTGAAATGCCGAGGAAAAGCACGGGGCTTAGTTAACTGCGATTTGCCTGCAAGAGTACCGTCCCTTTGTCCTGCCCCGCCAAAATCAGGGCGGGGCAGGTAATTCCACCTGGAAATCAAGTGGGCGCTCTATAATACCGACTGCGCTCTGCCCACTAAGGTATGGGAAAAACGATCCGCCTATTTATCACAGTAGCAGCTTCGGCTCGTGATGCAGGGTTATCAGGTCTAAACGTTCCGTCGGGATAACCCTCGACGATTATGTTAGGTGGTCCCGGGCTGATTCTAGCGGTCATAATTTCTTCAAATGCCCAGTGGTCTTGAGGAACATCCGGGAACCTGTCGCCAGTCGTATCTATAGGAAAGCCGACAGCGCGCACCACAATCGCTGCAATCTCAGCACGAGAAACGTTTATGTTCGGCCTGAAGGTGCCATCAGGAAACCCCTCGATTATGCCGGCAGCCCGAGCTGTCTCGATATACCTGAACGCCCAGTGGTCCCTAGGTACATCCGGAAAAGACGGCACCGCAGGTTCGATGAGCTCAAGGCCTTCAGCCTCGACGGCCATTTTGGTGAATTCTGCACGCGTTACGTTAGCATTGGGTCTAAACGTCCCATCAGGAAAGCCGTGGATGATACGAGCATTTTGCAAGAAGTCGATTGCCTCAACCGCCCAATGGTCCTGCGGGACATCCGGGAAACGAGGGAGCAGCTGTTCAACAACTATAGCATTGGTTACTGTGCCTATCAGCGGCGTAGCAGGTGTCGGCGTAGTTTCGCTGGAAAACACCTCTACCGTCACATCGCCCAGATCAGCATCTGCGGCCGCATCATAGAAGATCAGGTGCGCTACAACCGTGGAAGCTATCGTGCTTGTTGACTCAACGCGAATCCGGAAGAGGTCTGGCGCAGCCCGCATAGGTATTTCGCCGATCTGTAAGTTGCCTCTCGCAACCGAAGCTTCCATGGTTTCGGTATATATAACCCCCCGAGTGCCGTTACGCTGTATTCTCAACCATATGTCTCGTGAGTCAAGTGCCCCTGCCGTCTCTTCAACTATACGAATGTTTCCCACAAGCCGAGCGACGTCGCCCCGGGCAATGTTGGGTGCTACGACCGCTGTGGCAGTAACATTAGCGACTTGCGCTTGCGTTGCTTGTTGGCCATTTGGTGTAGCTAGTGCAACCGCACCGGAAACAGCCCATAACGCTAGAATGCTAAAAACCAAAGACATGATGAGCATTAATAATACTCTATTTCTTCCAGCTTTAGTCACCATAACCCCTTCCTTTATAAAGAGTTCATTTGACAGTGCGTTACCCTTCTCTCCCCTCCTTTGCTGCGTAATAGAATAAGCGCTAGAGTATCAAACCATTCTATTGCGGAGCCGGATATACATGCTTGCAATATGCGTCTAACACGCTCGTCTAGTGGTAGTTTGTACCCGGCACTATCCATTAGTAACGTGACGTAGCGGATTAATATCGCCTACTTCCAAATGCTGAAGCTCTGGGATGATCCGATCTACACTGTGAATATTAAGGCCCACCAGATTCTCAAGCCAGTCGTAACTGTATATACCGCCTATGCCAAAATATAAGCCCCCTTCTAGTACTAGCTTTCTACCAGGCGATTATCCTAGACGTAGGCACTTTATTATATGAAGTCTGTATGATAGCCTAGGTGTAGTTTAGCCTCTAATATTTAGGCTTTGCGAGCGAGGGTGATTCGCATGGAGAAAAAATGGATGAAAATACTAGGGAAGATGCAACCGATCGAGCCTGGCTCTGTCGATGTTGCTGTCAATGATTGCATGGGTATCTTTATTCCTAAGGCGCCGTTTGATCTTACGGATATGGAGCATGTTCGTAAGGGATATGAGTTCGTCATCTCTTTTGGGCCTAATGCCCCTTATAAAGTAGAGAATCGCTATGTAATCACAGAGCATAACAAGATCTTTCCCTTTAACCCTGAGCAGTCCCATCAGGCAGTAGGTGATAGCTTTGGCTATAACCTTCTGGCGTTTTTCTTAGATACCGACTATTTGCAGGGATTGGCCGATTCTATCTATTGGGCTCGGGAGTTGAGTTTTTATAATCGAAGCTTCGCATATGATGCCCACCTAAAAAACCTGCTCTTAACCTTTATCGAGGAATCGAGAAACAAGCAAGGTGGGCACGATCTCATAACCCAGAGCATCGCTAATCAGGTTGGTGTTTACCTGCTAAGGAACATAAAGAATAACTGTCCGGTTGCAAAAGAAGAGAGGTATTACTCGCAACGGCACAGCATCAACCAAGCCATCGAATTTCTCTACGAGGATTGCCAGAACGACTTTTCGCTCAACGAGGTTGCGCAGGTAGCTCACTTAAGCCCGTATCACTTCTCCAGGGTTTTTAAGGCCGAGACAGGGAAGACACCCTTTAAGTTTTTAAGTGAAAGCCCTTTCCCCTTTAATTTCGCTGGAATAGTTGAGAACTAAAGGGGAGAAAAAAGTGAGTTTCCGAGAGTGTGTCGAGTTCGTCGTGGAGAATCTGGGTTGCGCGCTCGCGACAATTGATGACGACCAGCCCAGGGTGCGAGGGATGGTTCCCTTATGGGCCAGCCTTGAGCGTGCTGACGACCCCAACTTCATCCTATTTAGGGTCGCCCATGGTGAGGCCCATTCTGGAAATGGGAGAACAACCTGAAGGAGATGGTATTGCTATCTATATGAAAAAACTTCGTCAAGCCAATCAAATGCGACTTGCTGTGCCCTCGATAGATTGTCCAGTTGAACATGATCATTTGAGCCATCTTGTTCCAGTGTAAAGATATGCAGTCGTTTATCCTCTGATGAGATGCCCTCATAGAACTCCCTGGCCTGCCGTATTAACTCTTCGCCTTCCCCTTCTCCAACTAGGGAAAGCGCTGGGCATGTGATCTTATTTAAATCGTCGCGGATAGTAAATTGTCGTGCCAGCGGCAATTTATACCAATCCAGCAGCGGAAGATCAGGATACCCCGCCGACCAAAGTCCATATTTCACCAGAGAATTTACCAAAGGAGCCCTGTGCAATCTTCGCTCCAGCAACGCATTGGCAAATGAAGCGGGCATCCACTTGAGGAAAGGCCTGAGCGCAGCCGTCTGCACCTGGTAAACATCTACTATCGGGCCATCCGGAATCACCGCCTGGAGGCGATCCTCATAAACCGCCACCCTAGATACCACATAACCGCCAAAGCTAAAACCAACCAGCGCGATTCGCTCATCAACACCTGGGAGCGTCTCCAGGTAATCAATGGCCGCCTTAAAAGGCACTTCATAATCGGGACGCTTGACGCAGTCGGGATACAGGTGTACCGCTCCACGATGGCCGGGATATTCAAACGTAAAATAGTTATATCCCCGCCTGATCGTCGCCATACCTGTCCCAAAAAAGATCTCTTCCCCAGAAGAATCATATCCCCCAACGGCCATCAAGGTTGGACGCTTGGCTTTAGTATCGTCAGGATGCCAAAAGTACCCTGGTAGCTTTTTGCCTTTGAAGGGAACCTCAACTATTTGCACCGGTGGGTCAAACAGAGGGCAGGCCTTATGGAAACAAGCCACGCTCTTTTCCCATAGCTCATGGAAGCGAGGATGAGATGGAACGCATCCATACTCGGCGGTCCTATAGTAATTTGATGCACGCAAAAATGATTCCTTGGCACTGACCTTGCATCCACTGCGCAATGATTCTTCGGCCTGCTTTTCTACTTTGGCCGCCAGTTCTGCCCATTCGTTAATCCAGCTTTCCGCATCTCGCTCATTAATTTTTCTGGCCACATGAAGGCATTCACCTGTCTCGGCAGCCTTTTCACTCATATATGCCAGGGTGCGCTTGAAAACCCAATCCGCCTCACGATTCTTAAAGATGCCAAAGTTTATCGGCGCCCTACCAACGCCTAATCCCTTCCTGATCACGCCTAAACCCTCCTTTTAAAAGTGAAGAGGGGCGTTGCTACATTTCCCACAAGTTCTTCTAATCAAAATCTAACTCTATTCCCATGCTCTCTTCCTTGCCCCTTTGAGTTCTAATTATCTCATATATAGTTGATAGGCCAACACCTAGTACGCTTGCCATCTCTTTCGGCTTTATTCTATAGTCTACTTAGGCAAGATAAACCACTGCTGCCCTTGCTTTTGTAACTGCCGGCTTTCTTGATCCAGAGCAGATATATCGGATAAGCTCTAAAAAATATTTGTCTTCTTCAACGATGAAGGACTTTGGAGGTGATATAAAAATTGAGAACACTGGGTAAAGCAATTTCGGTATCCGGCCTGGTTAAGACATTCGGTGAGGTACGTGCACTAGATAGACTAGACCTCTCCGTCCACCAGGGCGAAATACACGGATTTTTGGGTCCCAACGGTGCCGGTAAATCCACGACAATTCGTATCCTGCTCGGCCTGCAGCGAGCGGATGCAGGCAAAGCCCAGCTGCTTGGCGGCGACCCATGGCACGACGCCATTGCACTTCACCGTCGCCTTGCCTACGTGCCCGAAGAAGTCGTACTGTGGCCCAACCTCAGCGGTGGTGAGGTGATAGATATGCTTGGGCGCATGCGAGGAGGTCTCAACGCAAAGCGAAAAACCGAGCTGATACAGCGGTTTGATCTTAACCCCAGGAAGAAGGGGCGTAGCTATTCTAAGGGCAACCGGCAGAAAGTCGCCCTCATTGCCGCCCTGGCCTCTGATGTAGAACTATTAATCTTGGACGAGCCGACTACCGGGCTTGACCCACTCATGAAAGCCGTATTTGAGGAATATATCCTGGAAGAAAGGCAAAAAGGACGCACAGTTTTGCTCTCCAGTCATATTCTCGCCGAGGTCGAAGCGTTATGCGACCGGGTCACCATTATCCGCAAAGGGCGGGTAGTTGAAAGCGGCTCACTTGCTGAACTGCGCCACCTTACCAGGACGACGATCTCAGCCGAGCTGTCAAATCCGCCGTCGGGACTTGCCGGGCTGCCCGGTGTGCATGACCTTGAAATTGACGGCTCCCTGGTGCGCCTTGATGTAGATCCCGACGCATTGAATTCTGTTCTTCGCGAACTGACTGCAGCAGGTGTGCGCAGCCTAATCAGCCAACCCCCTGCCCTGGAAGAGCTGTTCATGCGTCACTACGAGACAGAAGAACTGGCTAGCAATAACCCGAGCCATAAACATGGGAGGGCGTAAAGATGAAGGAACTGGTTGGAACCGGTGGATTGATCCGTCTAATCCTGCGTCGAGACCGTTTTATATTACCTGTGCGGATTTTTTTTCTGGCCATCATCCCACTTTTCGGTGTCGCTGCTTTCACGGATCTCTACCCTACGGCAGCCGAGCTCAAATCGTTTGCTCAGCTGGCAAGGGCCAACCTGGCATTTACAGCACTTTTCGGTCCATTGTATGATTCAAACTTAGGAGCGCTTGTTGCGTGGCGTTTTTCGATCATCGCAGTATTTGCTGCGCTGGCAAGTTTTCTTACTGTTATCCGCCACACCCGAACCGAAGAAGAAACAGGACGTCGTGAGTTGATGGGCTCAACTGTAGTTGGTCGGTATGCACCATTGTCGTCAGCTCTGATTGTAACGTTTGGTGCCAACATAGCCCTGGCTGCAATAGTCGCGGGCCTCTTGATCAATCAAGAGCTTGAGGTAACCGGGTCAATCGCACTTGGGCTATCTTACGCAGCTCCCGGATGGGTTTTCGCTGCAATCGCCGCATTGTCCGCACAATTAACACAAAACGCCGGCTCTGCTAGGGGAATTGCTGGTTCTATCCTCGGGTTATCCTTCCTACTGCGTGCGGTTGGCGATGTGAGTGAAAGCGGTGCCCTGTCTTGGCTATCCTGGCTGTCACCGCTCGGCTGGTCCATTTTCATACGTTCTTTTGCTGATGAAAATTGGCGGGTTTTGATGCTCTTCCTCGGCGTTGTAATCGTGTTTTCCGGCACCGCCTATGTGCTGTCATCAAGAAGAGACGTTGGAGCAGGCATCCTGCCGCCGCGACTCGGTCCGGCCGCAGCAGCTCCGAGTCTTAGTAACCCGCTTGCTTTGGCCTGGCGGCTGCAGCGCAATTTGCTGATTGCTTGGACTGTGGGTATCGCGTTGTATAGCTTATTAATCGGCAATATAGTACATTCAATCGCAGACATGTTGAGGGACAACCCTCAGCTTGAGGTATATTTCACAGCTATTGGCGGAGAAGCAGGATTAACCGATATCACAATTGCTGCTATAATAAGTATCGTGGCCTTGATCATCTCAATATATGCCGCCCAATCTGCGCTCAGGCTGCGGGGTGAAGAGGTCGGTATCCGTGCTGAACCTGTTTTAGCTACAGCGGTCGGGCGACTGCGATATGCGGCCAGTCATCTCGTTTTCGCATTTGCAGGTCCAGCAGTCGTGCTGGCAGTAAGTGGTCTGATTATAGGATTAACCTACGGGTCGATCACCGGTGAGGTAGGTCGCGAGGTGGGACGACAATTTGGCGCCACGATGGCGCAACTGCCCGCGGTCTGGGTGCTGGTCGGAATCGCAGTGGCGCTGTACGGCCTGCTACCCCGGTTCTCCACCTCCGGAGCATGGGCAGTACTGTCAGCGTTTTTCGTGATAGGAGTGTTCGGCGAACTTTTGCAGCTTCCCCAGTGGATAATGGATATCTCGCCGTTCACTCATATTCCAAACCTTCCAGGCGGTGAATTTACTATAACGCCTATCATTTGGCTACTGGCCATTGCTTTGGTACTCACTGTCGCCGGGTTGGTCGGTTTCCGGCAGCGCGATATAGGTCGGGTGTGACGGCATTTCCCTACTCTTCTTAAATAATAGATGTTGGATAAGAGGGAGCTTACACGCCCGTCTTCCCACACCACCGGGCATACGGTTCCGTACCACGGCGGTTCATGAAAT
>JACUUO010000167.1 GCA_014859275.1 Actinomycetota bacterium
CTTGGCCCTTGGCCCTTGGCCCTTGGCCCTTGGCCCTTGGCCCTTGGCCCTTGGCCCTCTTAAGGAGTGAATAATTTGTTTAACGTAAGCAAACCAGGAACCTACGACTTTGTTTTGGCGCTGGCCACTATTATTACCCTGGTTGCGCTCTCAGCTGTTTCGATCTACGGTACGGTTGAAAGCTGGGTTAACTCAGTTAGGGATCCAAACTGGGCCATGGGTTGGTCTTATGCTGATTACTTAAACCGGATGAATTCGTATGCCTACCCGCTTGTAGTCGCTCTCGTGCTCATCCTTTGCATGTGTATCCCTAAAAGGTTTGTTCCCAGGAATTATCTATTGCAATTAAGCTTAGTTTTCTTAGCGTTGAGTTTTATGATCGGCATGATACGGGGACCTGTTATTGGTTTCGGGTTTTTGCTTGTAGTATCGGCGATCATCCAGGCTGCCGTGGTGGCGATGGTTGTAACTAGATCTGGAAGCCTTGTTTTTGAGAGGGAGGGGCTGATGACACAACTTGGCTCTGCGCTACTTCATCTTGGCTTTATTACCTTCGTTCTTGATCTCATGCTTATTGAAGACCCCCAGAATCACCTATCCGTTTTCTGGATTTCGACCGCCCTAATTATATTAGGCTCGGTACTTTCGCTCTATTCGAGGGAACTCTCGTTGGCCTTGCGGAGCGTTACCGGGGAGAGAGAGGTAGCGCTATTAGATGCCAGATTTAACGGCTCACCAGATACCACAGATATCCCCGATGTGGGGTGCCCTGTGAATAAGACCGAGAATTAACTCAACTGCCAGAGAGTCTATCAAGGGAAGAAAAAATGGGGCAGGTGCTTAAAGATCAGACCAGAGTCGCTCTCTGGCAATTTGCATATAGTGGAATCAGCGCTCACATCGGTTACCTACGCGAAGGCAATGCTGCTTTCGCGGTCGAGTCAGCCTGATGATGGAGCAACGAATCACCCCGAATCGACCACATCTCCTGTGACCAGTGTTAAATTAGTAGCAGCAGGTGGATGAGGCGCCTTTTATTTTGAGACCTTGATTACCTCAACTTCAAATCTGAGCGTTTTTCCGGCTAGCTCATGGTTAAAATCTATGGTTACGAACTCATCATTGGCCTCGGTTACGGTACCCACGCACATCTCTCCCTCTGGTGTTTTTGCTGGCACCCTTGAGCCCTTATGGACATCGGCTTCTTTAGGGATATTAGCGCGAGGAACACGGATGATCCTATCATCTACTGGCATACCGTATGCATCCTCGGGCAATACGATGATTTCTTTTTTGCTCCCCTTCCCGAGCCCTCCCATTGCCTTTTCCAGGCCCACTATGAGGTGACCTTCGCCCTGTACATATACCATAGGTTGTTCCGGCAGGGTCTCATCAATGAGCTCATCGCCTGAGAAGAGTCTGTATGCGAAGGTCACCTCTGATCCATTTTTAATCGGCATGCAAAAATCCTTTCTTGCTCTTAAACAAAGTAGAATCTACTAAATCGGGCTGAAGACCCGATTTATTACTGTGTTTGTTAACGGCTTGGCGCTTTTATAAGCCTAACGCGAGAGGGTCGAGGTGTCAAATTGGTTCCTCAAACGCTCCCCAAAAATTTGATGACAATCGCTGTAGGCATCCTACCGGTAAGTCTGGTGACAAGCTAGGATACGTAGCTACATGAGATCCGGACGCATGCCTTTAATACATCACTGTAAGTGGCTGTTCACCATGGTTGAAAGAGCTTTTCTTAGCAGGTCTATCCAAAAATCCAGCCGCCGTACTCTTCAAAGTAGTAGGATGGATCTGAAAGATACCTCTTCGAGGAGGCAAGAAGGTCGTAATGCTCTCGCTCTTCGGCAAGTAAAAACCGGAAGAATGTCTCTACCCGCTCATTATCTGTCTCGTTTAGAGCCTGCTCGTAGAGTTCACGGCTTCTTGCTTCCAGTGCTATTGCCACATCATAGATATCTAGGTCATCACTTTCTGGTGAAACATTCTTATCTGTATCCCTCATCTTAGCCTGAACTAACGCCTGGACCCTGTCGGGCAATTCCAAGTTGCATTCGGTTTCAAAGTCGAATTCACTCTTGCCTAACAGGGAATCATTGAACATCTCAATTTTGTTTATGTGGTCGACTTCCTCATCGGCAAGGAACACGAGGACTTTTTTTGCGAAAGGATCGGAAACACTACCAATAAGTTGTCGATAGAAAGCTTCGCCATTCCGTTCGAACTCAATTGCGGTTTTTAAGGCATCGCAGTATGCCTGTTCCATATAGATCTTTCCTTTCTTAAGCTTAAACTAAAATCTATCCGTAATTCCCTAACAGCGCAAGTCAGTTTTTGATGTAAGCGAGTTGTAAAGTTCATAAGGCTAATCGCTACCGGTGGCACCTAAGGGATGATATGAGTCAGGTTAAGCGAGAAACTCTTCGTCCAGATTGGTCGATCCGGTCCGCTTCGCGTTCCGACTATTCGCTGCCACTGCTCATCGGTCATCCTCTCGGAGATTGGCTTGGTGAATTCATAATATGAATAGGCGCCACCCCTGAAGAGGACGGGTTTACCATCAATGGGTGCGATTACAAATATCTCCAGTGGCTTGCCAACCGCCTCCTCCAGGCATGTGTTGGAGAGACGATCGGTATGAACGTCGGCTACGAGTTCATCGCGGTCTTCATCCCATTGGCCTCCCCTGGATTCAGAGGTACTATCCAGCGGATAGTAGAATTGCCTTAACATCTTATCAAAATCCTTGAAGTAGTCGTTTTCCTCTTTAGAGATGCGTTCACCAGACAACTCTTTCTCCGAGGCCGACTTACAGATCTCCAGGAGGCGGGCAAGCTCGTCAAGTCTTTTATCGAGCTCACCGTTACTATCTAATAAATCTCGCTCCTTTAAACCGGCCTTCGTCATCTCGGTGAGCGAGAGCAGCCTCGCATAAAGCTCTGGGTTCGGCTCGACGTAAGCATCGGCTAGCTCGGGCTCATTTGGGAGTCCTTTAGCTCACCGATCTTCTTTACGTATTGCTCATCCTTCGTCTCTTCATATTCTTTATCGAGAATCTCATAGGCCCTCTCTGAGCCAAAAACGGCCGGTATATCAAGCCCCTTCGGCATGGAACGATCCGTCTTGGGGTAAACAAGCTCCTGGAAGATGTATGAGTCGGGTACAAGGCGCTGACCCATTAGCTTAAAGCCCATCTCATCCTCTGGTGATAATCCCGCGCCCGTTGAGCTTATCTTCGGGGGCCTCAGCTTTAAGGCCTCATCGATAAACTCTTGAAGCAGGCCGTCATCGGCCAGTTTCTCATCGGATGGGCTCTTGCCGTAGATCTTATCCACCACCGGTAAATAATCGCGGATGTTAAGGTCATCTGAATAGCCGATAAAGAACGCAGTCGGGTCATAGATTCTCTGCCAGAGGTTGAAGGCCTTATCATTGCCGGCTTTGGTTCCTCTAATCATGTACGTAATAAGCACCGCTTGCCGAGTATGGCGCTCTACTAGCTTGGGATCAGGCGGATTGATTCTTAAGTGGAAGTTCATCCGTCCATACCACACCATCGCCTTAAAATAGCGCTTCAGCTCGGCGCTCTTGGTGTAATGGCCTCTTGGAACAAATTGGCTGTAATCCTCCTCATAATCAAAGATAGGGGAGACGGAGTAACCGGCGCGTTTATTGATGAGGCTTAGTTCGGCCTTGATTGGCTTATCTATATCTGCCGGAGGCTTAATAGATTCTCCAAGGAGTCTTGTAGCCACTCCGAAGTAAGCGGCGTTTAACCTGGCCGCCTCTTTCAACTCTTTATCCTGAGCATTTTTATATTTCTCAAGAGAAGCCCTATATAATGCAGATGATAATATTTTTAGGTCTTTATAGAACTGCTTCTCGGATTGCATCAGCGCGCTATCGAATACCTGGTGATAGGCGTGGAGCACCGCATCGGAGGATATAAATGCCGGTAAATCCTTACTTTCATATACTTCATACATCTTATCTCTATAGCCGGGCCTTAAGAGAAAGAGGTTCTTTTTGAGTAATTCCTTCTCTGTAGGCTGGAAATACGAGTCATTATACCGGTAGACGTTGCTAAAATCGTCCTTTACCGGCTCCATTATCACCGATGGGGTGTAGCTTACTGGGATCGGTTTGTAGCTCGCAAAATGATTGCCCACTGATGCTATGATAACATTGGAATTTTTACCGATAGTATCACGTTCTGAGCAACCAGTTATAAACACCAGAACCAGGGCTATGCACAGCAGGGAAGAGGTGAGCCTGGAACGCCTTAACTTATCCATTTTATCCTCCAGATTTATAAAAAACCGCATTGAATATTGGACGTTTATCTTAGCTCCAGGGTTCCATTATAGCGCATGATACTTTGTCAAGGTATCTCTAGTTTGGATACTGGAATAGTTCTGATGGTAAGTAAAGCTCCCGGACCAGGGATTTTGCAATTCACCAATCTGTCAT
>JACUUO010000028.1 GCA_014859275.1 Actinomycetota bacterium
CCAGCAGGAGGGATTCCAGCAGGAGGGATTTTAAGTGAAACCGAGGTTTGTAATCATTGTAGTTGCAGTTGTTCTTGGTGCTGTAGCCGCTCTGGGCGTGAATAGTTACTTGAATAATGTAAAAAAGCAAGTCGTAAGGGAGCAAAAAACGATTGATGTGTGGGTGGCAAGTCAAGATATTGCAAAAGGCACGAGCATTCAAGATATCGAGAAAAATCGCCTGGCAGAGTTAAAGAAGGTGCCTCGCGGGTATGTAGCCTCACAGGCTATCTCTTCAGCAAGAAATATTCAAGGACAGGTGCTGAGCGTTCCAGTAAGCGCTGGTGAGCAGCTTACAACTGGCAATTTTAAATTTCCATCCGAGGCGGGGCTTTCGTACTCCATCCCGAAGGGCCATATTGCAGTATCGCTCCCTTATGACCATATCAAGGGCATTGCCGGCATGGTAAAGCCGGGAGATCTGGTAACGGTATTTGCAACTCTTAACCCTGGGCCGGATGGTGAGGATCTCACCAAGATCCTCCTTCAGAAGGTACAGGTAATTGCTATAGGCGTGAATATGGGAGCCGAGAAGGAAGGTGCGAAGGCTAAGGCTATCGGTACAGCCGAAGCATCGCCGAATAATTCCAGCGACCAGAAAACAATAACTCTTGCCCTGGCTCCATCAGATGCAGAAAAGATTATATTTGCCCAGGAGAATGGGAAAATCTGGTTCGGCCTGCATCCGCCGACTAATGCTGAGGCCGTAGCTACTCAGGGCAGAACGCTGAAGACGATCCTTAAGTAGGTGGTTGATATGATAGTAGTGATCGATAATAACTCGCAATTTCATGGGCAAGTAAATTCACTGTATCAAGACAGCGATGAGAATATTATAAGTATCAGCGATATCTCCAGGCTCGATGAGGTCGTAGAGGGACACGGGTCGGATGTCATATTGATCGGACCTTCGGTCCCAACGAAGACGGCAATAGAAGAGGCGGCACGCCTTTCTGTTAGCCATCCGGAGATATCGGTTGTAATGGCTGTTGAGACGCTTGATCCCGGTGTGCTTCGTGAGGCCATGCGGGCAGGGGTGAAGGATGTTTTAGAGCAGGGATCGTCAAACGAGCAGATAATCTCCTCCATCTCTCGCGCATCGGAGATATCCAGGCGACTCAAAGATTCTCTCGATTTGAGGGAGGAAGAGACGTACGAGGAGCAACCCCAGGAGTTGGGCAAGGTTATTACATTTTTTAGCACCAAAGGCGGCGTAGGAAAGTCGGTTATTTCTACAAATTCTGCAGTTGCGCTCGCTAAAATAACAGGTAAGCGCGTGGTTGTACTTGACCTCGATCTTCAATTTGGCGATGTCGCCATCATGTTTCAGATGGCGCCCAACCATACGATATACGATGTGGTTCAGGTGATAGACCGCCTTGATGGGGATATGCTGCAGGGATTTTTGACGACACATTCATCCGGGATAAAAGCGTTGCTGGCCCCGGTTCGGCCGCATGAATCGGATTCCATAGCATCCGTGCACGTTAAAGCGATAATCGATCTACTCAAAAAGGTTTTTGACTATGTGGTGATAGATACCCCGCCGGTGTTTAGCGATGTCATCCTGACGGCCCTGGATGAAAGCGACCGGGTATACCTGATCGCCACAATGGATATGCCGAGCATAAAAAACATCAAACTGGCGATCCAGACTATGAAGCAGCTGGGTTACTCGACGGATATCATTAAGTTCGTGTTAAACCGGGCGGATAGCAAGGTTTGGCTGGAAATCGATGAGGTGGAGAAAACTCTTGGCATAAAAGCCGATGCCAAGATACCCAGCGATCGCATCGTACCGAGAAGCGTAAATAAAGGTATGCCTGTCGTGATCGAGCAACCAAAATCCTCTATTGCGAAGAGCATATTCGGCCTTGCCGAGAAAATTAAAGATGCGGAGATAAAGCCCGCTTCTCAACCAGGTGAGAGCAGGAATGGTCGAGAGGCCAGTAATCTTATTAGGAGGCTAGCTTAGATGTCGTTAAGTGATCGACTCGCTCAATCGGTAAATTCAAGCGCAGACCTTCAGATCAGCGTTGATACTGCACGCACCAATGAGTTCGATAAGCTGAAAAGAAAGTACCATTATGCAATCATCGACGAGTTAGGCCCTGATTTAGAGAATAACGGGAACGGTCAAGAAGGGCTAAGAAGTAAGATAGAAAAAATCTTACGAAGCCTGTTAAGCAGCGAGACGATGCCACTCTCCGGACCCGATAAAGAAAATATCATATGCGACGTGTTAGATAATATTCTAGGCTACGGCCCGATAGAGCTGTTCCTGCATGATCCAGATGTAACCGAGATCATGGCGAATAACCCGGATAATATCTATGTCGAACGTGGGGGAAAGATTTACAAGACCGATCGAAAGTTCCTGGATGAGGAGCACCTCCTCAGGATAATCGATAAAATTGTGAGCCAGGTGGGCCGTCGAATTGATGAGAGTTCCCCGATGGTCGATGCCCGCCTACCCGATGGTTCGCGAGTTAATGCAGTTATCCACCCGCTTGCCTTAAACGGCCCTATGCTTACAGTGCGCAAGTTTTCAAAAGACCCATTCATAGTGGATGACTTGATACGGTTCGGGACCGTGACCCGGGAAGTTGCTGACCTGCTTAAAGCATGCGTCGAGGGTCGATTAAATATTCTCGTCTCCGGTGGAACCGGCACGGGTAAAACGACCCTGCTCAACGTGCTATCTTCATTTCTGCCCGGAGATGAGCGCATTATAACGATAGAGGATTCAGCCGAGCTACAGCTCCATCAGGAACACGTACTAAGGCTTGAATCTAGACCGGCCAATATTGAAGGTAGAGGCGAGATAACTATCCGGGATCTTGTAAGAAATGCCCTTCGCATGAGACCAGACAGAATAGTCGTGGGAGAGGTAAGAGGTGGTGAGACGCTCGATATGCTCCAGGCGATGAACACGGGCCACGACGGGTCGCTCTCCACGGTGCATGCCAATTCGCCGCGCGATGTCTTATCCAGGCTTGAGACGATGGTGTTGATGAGTGGCCTTGATCTTCCGGTGCGTGCGACGCGGGAGCAGATAAGCGCCGCTATCGACCTGATAGTTCACCTGGTAAGGCTGCGTGACGGCACCAGGCGGATAACGCAGATAACCGAGGTACAGGGGATGGAAGGCGATGTCATCACCCTTCAAGACCTCTTCCGCTTCGATTTTTCTATGGGCATCGATAGGGACGGACGGTTCAGAGGCAAGTTGAAATCAACCGGTATTAGACCCAAGTTTACGCAAAAGCTGATGGATTTAGGGATTAAACTGTCACCGGATATCTTCAGGTACGAGCCGATGGCCAGAAGATAACTGTAGTTGCTCGATTCATCGAGCGTATTGATGTGGGTAGAAGATGAGGGAATTAGCCAAAGACCAATAGCAGGAAGATGTGGGCTAAAAAGTGTTCCTTCTTTTACTAATCGATACGTTAAAATGTAAAATCACTAGGGAGAAGATCTATGGGAAGGCGAATCGTTCGCAAATCTTATAAAGCCAGTGCAATCACCATCCTTTTTATCTTATCGCTATCGCTTTTTATGGGCATCCAAGCTGCCTATGCCGATGAGGTACTGCAACGAATTGAGACAAAAGATTATCCGATTATAAGGTTATCGTTATCCTATACAGCATTCGATGAGGTCGATAAGGCGGGGCGGGCTGAGCAAAACATTGCGATAAGCGAAAACGGACAACATGTTAAAGATATCAGCATCAGCGCTTCAAAAATCCCTTTAAAAGTAAAACCTGAGCCGTTATCTATAGTTATGTTGATCGACTCCAGCGGCAGCATGAAAGGGAAGCCGATTGTAGATGCAAAGGCAGCCGCAAACCACTTTATCAGCCTGCTGGGTGATGAGGACCAGGTCTCCATCATTTCTTTCAACTCAAAGCCTAACTTAATGGTGGATTACACCTCTAATAAAAGAAGGCTTACGGACTCAATAAATACAATCCAAGTTTATGGTGAGACCGCCGTATATGATGCGCTCTCTCTAGCTGCAGGCCAGGCTTCAAAATCAGGCATAAAGCAAAAGTATATAGTCTTACTATCCGATGGGGGAGATACTGTTAGCAAGGCAGAACCCCAGGCTTGTATCGATCAGCTAAAAGCTCTTAAAGTGTCGGTATACACCATCGCCTTGAAATCACCTGAATTCGATATGGTGGCCCTTGAGGATATATCTAATCAATCAGGTGGCAAGCTGGTTGAGGCCGCCAACTCGGATGATTTCAAGCCGTTCTATTCACGTCTTGCTACGCAGATTAAGAATCAGATAGAGGTTGAGTATAAAAGTCCCGGCTTTAGGACTAAGGATATCAACCTGCGCGTTGTTATCGGCAGCGGCAGTGACGTCATGCATATCAGCACCGTTTACCAGAACCCGGCTTTCGTAAAAGCCGATAACGTGGTTAGAAATAGCGCAAAAGAAGCCATTAAAGTTAATCCGATCGTTGATAATTGGGTGTTGAAGCCGGTTGCATCAAAGCCGGTTATCCTGCTCATCGCTTTTCTTTCATCCTCTTTATTTGTGTACGGGATGGTTTCTACGTTAACGAGGAGAAGAAGCGTACTGCGCAAGCAGATCGGCATGTATGAAGATATGTGGAATCAATCGTCATGTGATGATGAGGAATTATCAGCAGGTAAGAATCCGTACGTTAGTAAGGCGCTGGATATAGTCGGCCACTTTGCGGAGAAACGGGGCTTTACAGAGCTTGTGAGAGGTAAGCTTGAGCAAGCCGGTCTTCCTCTAAGGCCTGTCGAATACATCTTCTTTCATTCTTTAATAGTCCTCGTTCCCAGCGTTATATTGCAGCTGCTGTACGGTAATCTATTTCTTACACTTGTGTTTATCTTAGTGCTTACTATATTTCCAATGCTTGCCGTACAGATTGCTATAGACCGCAGGCAGAGCCGCTTCAATGAAATGTTACCCGATACTATAACCATGATCGCCGGCTCACTAAGGGCCGGGTATAGCTTACTGCAAGCCATATCGCTTGTTGCAGACGAGGGCAAGCCTCCGGTCTCGGTTGAGTTCAAAAGGGCCCTAACAGAGGCCAGGCTAGGCCTTCCGGTAGAGATGGCGCTCGAAAAGATGGCAAGGCGTATTGGAAGCGAGGATTTCTACTGGACGGTTTTGGCCATCAATATCCAGCGCGAAATCGGCGGTAATCTTGCGGAAGTTTTAGATATTGTGGCAAAGACGATCAGGGAGAGGGAGGGGTTAAAGCGTCATATAAAAGCACTTACCGCTGAGGGAAGGCTATCAGCATATATACTGATCGCTCTACCGTTTGTCATATCGGTTTTGCTATTCGTGATTAACCCTGAATATATAACGATACTTTTCTCTCACGTACTTGGCTGGGCTATGGTAGGTATTGCGGCGGTACTCATGGTTATCGGTATATTCTGGATGAAAAAAATTATTTCGATAGAGGTTTAGGTGGTCTTATGATGGTTGCTCTGTTGACTTCGATGGTTTTTGTAACAGTCGCCCTTTTGGTTTACGGCCTTTTTGCAACGGTATTCTCCGATGAGGTTACGGTGAGAAAGAGTCTCAAAAGGCTCGATGCGTATGAGGTAGAGGATCTATATGTGGCCCAGCCGGTGGCCAAACCATTTTTCGACCGTGTCATCCTGCCTTTTTACGGTCGGTTATCGTCAATTGTAAGGCGAATCAGCCCGAAAGAGATCGAAGAGCAGATAAAGATAAAACTCATCCGGGCCGGAAGCCCTAAAGGTATGGATGTTGACAGGTTTCTCTCGCTTAAAGCTCTCTCAGCCATTACTGCCGCTGCGTTGATTTTAGTCCTTCTTTTGATAAAAGGGCTTAGCCCCAGCATAGTATTGCTCGGCTTAATTCTCGTACCGGCTTCATATTTCTTGCCTAACCTATGGCTGAAGAGCGTGATCGAAACCCGGCAAAAGCAGATACGCCTTGCCCTGCCAGACACCTTAGATTTATTAACGATCAGCGTCGAGGCCGGACTCGGTTTTGATCTAGCGCTTGCAAAAGTCGTCAAGAACCATCCCGGGCCGCTTGCGGAGGAATTCTCGCGCACGCTCCATGAGGTGCAGGTTGGCGTATCGAGGAAAGATGCCCTGAAAAACCTAGCGGAACGAACTGACGTTGACGAGCTGAGAAATTTTATCATGTCGATCATTCAGGCGGATATCTTCGGCGTAAGCATAGGAAATGTCCTGCGGGTACAGGCATCCGAGATGAGGTTGAAACGGAAACAAAGGGCCGAGGAGATAGCCCAGAAAGCCCCCGTAAAAATAGTGTTCCCGCTCATACTATGCATCTTCCCCTCGATCTTCGTCGTCATCATCGGCCCAGGTGTGATACGAATAATCACATCCCTTATGGGCCGGTTTTGATATCTAAGCATTCCATAACTACAGGTAGTTGCCTCATTCACGGTGCACGATCCCATCGTAGCGCAGCCCTTTAGGGCTGCTACTATGGTGATATTTTAGCAGGGCTAAAGCCCTGCGCTACGGCTTGCGCTATGATCTCTTCTTTTACCAGGAGTTTTCTTCCTAAACCACCCACCGAAGGTGGGTGAGGGGCTCGCAATGACAGATATAAGTCATTTTCTCCTCGTTCTTAATATTAGAAAAAGGTAACTACTCAGCGTATTTTGAAAAAAGAAATAATTTCTTTACCGCATGCAGTAAAACCCAGGTTTGATGGATCTGGGGTTTCGTATTTGACCAGCATATCTACCGATCCGATATGCTAAAAAGCATTAAGGATCAGGTTTCCATGATACCAAGAGCTAGCATAAAGGCTTGAAAAACACCTGCCGGTTGTGCTATGGTCTCTCTGTATAGCAAGCAAATAGTAATCAACAGTCAAAACTTCGATGGTTAAATAAGTTCATAGTATGTAGGAGTCTAGGGTCCATTTAAAGTAAGTTTAAATAGGCACGGCTCTACCTAAACTTCAATCTTAACTAAGTAAGCTCAGAACCGCTAGAAAATAAAAATAACAAAGCAAAGTTCAACAAGGGATAGTGGATTAGATACAGCAGGGGAGATCGATTTGTGGTTTAAGCAATTGATTTATTTGGTAGCTGATGCACTGCTCGTTACTATTGCTTTACTTGCGGCATTTCTGCTTCGTTTTGGTCTTGATATGCCACCTAGCTATATTCAGGAGTTCGTATTTCTGCTACTGCTAGCAATCCTTATAAAACTCACTGTTTTTCATATCTTTGGTTTTCACAGTCAGCTCTGGCAATATGCAAGTCTTAAAGAGGGCTTACGGCTCTTTAAGGGAATCTCCACAGCCTCACTTCTTCTTCTAGGGGCACTCTTCTTTGCTCAGCAGACCGGAATCCCAAGAGCAGTTCTTGTTATTGACTGGTTCTTAACACTTGGTCTTGTAGGAGGAGGCTACTTCTTCATCCGGGTACGAAATGAGCTTTTTTCTTCAGCTGCCGCTAAAGGCGTGGAGCAAAAAAGAGTACTTATCATTGGAGCGGGAGAAGCCGGTAGCTCACTGGTAAGGCAGATGCAGCATCACCCTGAGAAAGGATATCGACCAATCGCGTTTCTAGATGATAACCCTTCCAAAAAGGGTTTGATGATCCATGGCATCAAGGTCGTTGGAAGCAGTAGGGCCATTCCAAGCATTATAGCTGATTACCCAGCCGATGAAGTGATCATGGCGATCCCTTCAGCCGCAAACCAAGAAAGAAGGCGCATTGCCCTAGAGTGCAAAGAGATCGGCATCCCTTGTAAAACAGTACCAGACATCGTTGAGCTGGTAGATGGTAAAGTAAACCTCTCGCAAATACGGGAGATAGACATCAAGGAGCTGCTTGGCAGAAAAGAGGTGGAAATTGACTTAAAGAATGCGGTAGACTGCTATAGAGGCAGGACTATTCTTATCACTGGGGCTGCAGGCTCCATCGGCTCTGAGCTCTGCCGACAAGCAGTTGCACTTGAGCCGGCACTGGTGATTGCCACCGACATATCCGAAAATGGGCTCTATCATCTCGAGGAGGAGATGTTCTCCTGGCTTAACGGAAACAAGGGGATCTTTGAGATCCACATAATGGATGTAAGAGACAGGCGTGCGGTAGATAGGATCTTTAAACTATACAAGCCAGAGGTCATCTTTCACGCTGCAGCTTACAAACACGTGCCCATGATGGAGAGGCACACGCTTGAGGCAATGCAGAACAACTTCCTAGGAACAAGAGTGATGATCGATGCGGCAAGGCGGCACAATGCTGAGCGGTTTGTCTTTATTTCAACTGATAAAGCGGTTAATCCCACAAGCATAATGGGCCTCTCAAAGCAGCTTGGAGAAAAATCGATTAAGGTAGCTGCAAGCAATGCCAGCAACACCAAGTTTATGGCAGTGCGCTTTGGAAACGTTCTTGGCAGCAATGGAAGCGTCATCCCTAAATTTAAGCGGCAGATCAGTAGCAAAGAGGCGGTAACCATAACGCACCCTGATATCACCAGGTACTTTATGACCATCCATGAGGCAGTACATCTGGTTATCCAGGCCACCGCGATAGGAGGGGGCGGTGACATCTTCGTCCTTAACATGGGCGAGCCAGTAAAGATCACTGACCTTGCCCGCAGCATGATACAGCTCTTTGGCTTCGAGCCAGAGAAGGATATACCGATAGTGTATACAGGCTTAAGGCCTGGCGAGAAGCTATACGAGGAGTTGTTTGCAGAGAATGAGGTAGTAAACAACACGCCCCACCCAAAAATATATGAAGTGGTTGATGATTTTAACAAGATAGCAACCACTGAGCTATTAAATGAGCTTGAAAGTATCATACAAGAGGGAGATGACCGAGAACTTATCAATCTCATACATGAGAGGCACTTTGTTAGGGCGTGAAACAGTTAAGTTGATCGAGAGATGGATGGTTAAGAAGGCGGAGGGTATTACTACTGGACTAAATAGTCCTAAACTGTGAAACTTGATCCTCTAATATCACTAGATTAACGCCAGATGGACAACAAAGCGACCTAGCAATTTATTAGCAAGATCTAAGGAAGGGTAAGGAATAGAAAAGAATGACAATAGTAAAGAGAAATAGCCTATTCTCTTTTATTTCAGTAAGTACGCTCGAGCAGGTAGGTGGGCGAATTTTACCTCGAGGCAGGTTTGCTCGCAATGTAGCGGTACTAGCTGGAGGTACCGCATTAGCTCAAGGTCTCACCGTACTAGCCTCGCCCATTCTTACACGGTTATATAAGCCAGAAGATTTTGGAATATTAGCGGTCTATGCATCTATCCTGTCGATTCTCCTGGTGGTGGCCTCTTGGCGCTATGAGATGGCTATTCCATTACCAGAAGATGAAGTAATTGCCGCCAACCTGATGGCACTCGCCTTGCTAGTCTTGCTTGGTATGAGTTTTGCCACTGGGGTGGGAGTCTGGCTTTTTAGCAATGATATTATGCTGTGGCCCAATGCCTCACCCTTAGGTGTTTATTTATGGTTATTGCCTATAAGCCTATTTGGGGCGGGTGGGTACCAGATTCTAAATTACTGGGCGGTGCGCAAAGGATCTTTTGCTCGTATTGCTAGAACCAAGCTCAATCAAAGTATTGGCAGTATTATTACACAACTTAGCCTTGGCTTACTCCATTTCGGTCCTTTGGGGCTGCTAGCAGGGCAAATGATAGGTCAAGCATCGGGAACTATGACGCTGGCCAAGTTGGCAAGACGTAAGGATAGCGAGGCTCTAAAGAAGATAAGCTTTTCTGGTATTCGTTGGGCAGCAAATCGGTATCGGCGTTTTCCTATGATTACCAGCGGTTCTGCAGTCCTCAATAGCTTAGGTTTACAAGCTCCCGTATTATTATTGACTGCATTTTACGGTCCGCAGGTGGTAGGATGGTTTGCTTTTGCACAAAGGGTTACTAGTATGCCCTTGAATTTAGTTGGGCAATCCTTAGCACAAGTTTATTTCGGGGAAGCGGCGCAACTTGCGCGAGAGGACCCAAGACGCCTCCGGATGCGATTTCTTGGAATTAGTAGACGTTTACTTTTAATAGGAGCTGGGCCAGTTATTTTCTTGGGTCTTGCTGGCGAGCAACTATTCTCTCTAATCTTTGGCAATCAATGGCAAGAAGCAGGCTTATACGTACAGCTTATGGCAGTTATGTTTCTTGCTCAATTTATAGCAACGCCACTTTCACAAACCTTTAGCGCTTTAGAGCGACAAGACCTGGGATTGGCTTGGAGTGCTGGACGTCTTATAGCTGTAGTGTTCAGTATTTTCCTAGCCCACTGGTTTCAACTTACGTTGTCATGGGTTATCGCAATTTATGCGCTAGCCATGTTCATTACATATTGTATTCTTTTCGTTATGTCGCTGCTGGCTATTTCCAGCCATATCCGCCTAAGTGACCATTTAGTAGCTAAGAGAGGGGGGAGAGTGTAGCATGGGAAAAGAACTTAATACTAGTAGGGATCGTAGTAGAAGAATTTTCCTGGCAGGCTTAACATCTGGCAAATTAGGTGGGATGGAATACCATAATCTCGGCAACTACGTCATCATGGAACCCCTGATAAAGTTAATGAGGGAAGAATTTCCGAACTCAGACATTATTACGTCTATCCAGATGTCCGATGAATTCTGCAAAACGTTTGACATTGTATCGAAGCGTGATGAAAGATTTTTTACCTATGGCCTTAAGACTGCTCTTACGACTTTAGCTGATATCGCTAAACTAACAGCTTGGGCCATATTTAAATATGTAACGCGGCTAGATTTAGGAGTATTGGTAAGAAGTAGTAAGCTTTTAAATGAAATATACAGAGCTGACATTGTCATAGATTTTAGCGGAGATCTTTTTGGTGATAATTCGAAATTTAATGCTTTCTTAGAGGCTTGCGCCGAATTATTATTTGCGAAGGTTTTAGGTAAGCCAACTGCCATGATTATTGGATCACCGGGCCCATTCAGGTCAACTTGGCGATTTGTATTGGCTAAATTTGTTATGCAGAGGATTGACCTTATCACTACCCGAGAACCTTTAAGCAAAGACTTTTTAGAGTATATAGGCATAAGAGATAATGTGACCTCGACAGCTTGTCCTTCGTTTCTTTTTGAGAAGAAGAGAGAGACCGAAGTTGAAGAAGATCTGAAATTTGAGGGTCTGCTTGATCAAAAAGATAAGCCGTTGGTAGGGCTTATCTTGTGCGGATGGAATATGCGTGAAGGTCCATTTAACAAATGGCCAAGAGAAGATACAGAGTATGTGCCATTTATAGAGCTAATAAATTACCTTATTGATAATCTTAACGTACGAGTATGTATTATGTCGCACCAGAATGCGACCAATGGAGATGGCGAAATAGTAACGGGAAACGATCATCGAATTATTAATCAACTAATGAGCAGCATTCAAGGCAAGTATTCTGCTAAAGAGGTTTTTACCCTTAAGGGTATTTACGATGCTGCCGCAAGTAAAACCATAATTGGTCAGTTTGATATGTTGATAAGTGGGAGAGTCCATGGTGCCGTACAAGGGCTCTCACAATATATACCGACAGCGATAATTAATTACGGACATGAGCCGAAGGCTCATAAGCTGAGGGGCTTTGCGAAATTAGCTGATATTGAGCAGTACGTCTGCGATCCGAACAGCTCTTCCGATATGATTAATAAGGTAGATGCTTTATGGAAAGCTAGAGAATTCGTTAAGAGGCATTTGGAATTGCAAGCACCAAAAATTCAAGAGTTAGCTCGCGAAAATTTCAAATTGATGAGGTTTTTTTTAAATGTTAAGTAAGTCAACCTACTTAGTATACTGCTATATAGGAGCTAAAGCACATGGTGCTCTTCCGCAGGAAGGCATTGAGGTGAAAGTTGCGACACCGGATACTGTAGAAGTGCTATTCCGGAATGACAATAGACTTAAAAAGACGTTTCTTGCTTTTCTAAGGAAAAAGTTTTATGGGATATTTCTTGTGCAGGATAATCAGTGGGTAACCTATGGTTGGCTAAGTCGGCCTCAAACGCCAGGACCAATCCATTTGCCAGCAAAAATCAAGCAGATGGATGTCTACTGGATTTTCTATTGCCGAACACGAGAAGGTTATCAAGGGCGAGGTCTATACAAACACCTATTGCGTCTATTAATAGGGCAAGCATTAAGCGAAAGCAAGAATGCCGATGTTTATGTTGATACCGTGGCGGATAATGTCCCATCTCATCAGGCGGTAACATCGGTCGGCTTTAGATTCTGCGGTATTATTGAAACTTCTAAACTGGGCATGCCTAAGTTAGGAAGCTGGATTTTGGGGCGATGGGATAAAGAAGTGGAGCACCAGAACCTACCAAAGGGGACTCTAGTATGAGCATCCAAGGCATAGTATCGACCTACCTAATGCTAGATGGTTGGCTTGAGTTCAACCGTGTCAAATGGGGATTACAGGTACTAAAGCTTAGATTATCCGAGGAGGGTAAAGGTATTCCTGCTATTGAAGCGGTATTTTATCTTGATAAACGGGACCGTATATATATGCCTCGCTTAAATCCCTACTTGCCTATAATATTTATACCAACACCAACAGAATCAGTCCCACGGCTCTATCGCCAATGGCTTGGCGTAAGCGGGCTTCTCGCTGAGGAATTCATCAGTAGGGGATTGGCCAGTACAGTCGTCCTCTCACCAGAGATCACCGATATCAGGGAGTGGAAGTGGCGCGGCTTCCAGAGTGATGTGCGGTACACGTATTTTATTGACTTACCCTATAGCCTTGAGTGGGCTGATTCCTCGACGCGTAATAAGATCTCAAAGGCAAATAAAAACGGCTTTATCTGTGAACGGGCTCTTGTTTCAGATGACATTCTGAGTTGCCTTAAGGATACTGAGGAGCGGAAGGGATTCAACTATGATCTGACCTTACGTGATTTGCAGTTAGCACATGAATTGCTTGGGGAGGAAGGGTTTCGCATCTATGCTTGTTATGCGCCTAACGGCGAGGTGGCGAGCGCCAGGATAGCTTTACATCTCCCTGGGGTTCGTGCATTGGATTGGGTTGCAGGAACTCGTATTCAATATCTACAGAGCGGTGCGACTCAACTCCTGATCGCGTTTATGCTCGATGACTTGGCAGCGGAGAGCGCAACCGGATTAGATTTTGCCGGTGCAAACAACCGCGTTGTTGCCGCAGCAAAAGCAAATTTCGGTGGCCGGATTACTCCTTACTATATCATCAGTGCTCCAAGCGTTAAGAGTCTAGCTGGACATATCAAGGGCATCTGGCAGTTTCAGAGGGGTAGCTGATGGAACTACCAACAGTCGCAATTTCCTATCCTAAAACTTACCAGCAAGAGCGTCAGTACATCTGTGATGTTATTTTTCGGGAGTTTCTTGGCTTAGACTACCGCATCAGGGAAGAAGATCGCCTTGATACACGTATCACACTTCTGGGCGATCATGATAAGAGAGAACTGCTATTGCCAGATATCTTGTTTCAGATTCCAATAGAGCAATGGCTCACTAAAAACTCTCTTCCAAAGCAGCCATTGGAATGGTGGACCGTATCGGAAGTTTTTCCAAAGGCTAGCCTTTTAAATCACCGCCTGCCAGTAATATTTGGGAGAGCCTTGCAAGGTGAGAAGTACTATGCATACAGTGGTAATAAAATTACCCTTGGGATTGATATTTTTGGGAGCGCCTTTTTCATGCTCACGCGTTACGAAGAAATGGTTAAGTCTGATAGGGACCATATGGGGCGATTTCCTGCCCAGGCCTCGCTTGCATATCGGGAGGGATTCTTAACTAGACCAGTTGTGAATGAGTATCTTGAGGTACTTTGGTTGACGATGGAGTCTTTATGGCCTGGTTTGCAGCGGAAGCGGCGATTGTCTCGAGTATATCTTAGCCACGATGTGGACCATCCCCTTTATGCCATAGGGAAGAGTGTGCCGCAGGTACTCAAGTCTACTATTGGCGATATGATCAAGCGAAAGGATCTAGTAACGGCCAATCATCGCATTCGATCATTTGCGCAGGCTTGGCGCGGGAATTTGGACAATGACATCTATAACACATTCGAGTTTATTATGAGGCTTAGTGAGCAACATGGTCTTAGGAGTGCGTTTTACTTTATCACAGATCATAGCGCAAGAGAGATCGATGGTTTTTATTCTATAGATGATCCTTGGATTAGGAAGCTACTATGGCAGATTCACAAGCGTGGTCATGAGATAGGTCTTCACCTAAGCTACAACACGTTTAACGATCCATTACAGATACAGCAAGAGTTTATGATTCTAAAACGAGTATGTGAGGAGGAAGGCATCCATCAGGATTTGTGGGGTGGTCGACAACACTATTTGAGATGGCAATCCCCTATCACATGGCAATATTGGGAAGATGTAGGGCTTAACTATGATAGCACCTTAACCTTTGCCGATCACGTTGGCTTTCGTTGTGGGGTTTGCTATGAATACTCGGTATTTAATCTTAAGCAACGCTCACCTCTTAATCTACGTGAGCGTCCGCTTATTATTATGGAGGCCACCCTTTTAAGATATATGGGATTGCCGTTTGATAAAATATCAGAGGAGATCAGTGAGTTAAAAAAGCGATGCGACCTCTTTAATGGAGATTTTACCATGCTTTGGCATAACAGCTCCCTTGTTTCTTGCAAGGAAAAGGCTTTATACCAGAATGTTATAAGGGAGATAGCAGGGTGAAGGCTATTTAAAATATCGGATCGGTCTAAACTATATCAAACGCTCATTGTATATCGCCTTACGGACTCTACAAGAAGTAAGTTAATCAATGCTTTAGGAATGAGCATAGAGTAGGTGCAATATATGAATATGGAGGAACAACGGTTGAGACAAAGAATACTATTTATCCCGACAATAGACCTAAATGGTGCCAGCGGTGCGGCCGTTCATTACCGTCATATTATTGAGGGTTTTAGGCGTTGTACGAACTGGGAAGTTCAGGTGCTCATGCCGCCTACAACTGTGATCGATAACAACCTGGCTCCTATCGGGGTGCTGAGAAAAGTTAAGACTTGGCACATAGGGTTGGAACTGGCCCAGCAACTAGAGCAAAATCTAGCCAATATGATGCCATGTATTTGTTACCTCCGTTACAACTATGCTAATTACCCCGTATTTCGACTATTACATAAAAAAGGGGTTCCTTATATACTGGAAATCAATACTGATATGCAGGGCGAACTCAACTGTAAAAGAAATTACTTTGCGCTTATCTGGAACTCCCTAGTTGAAAAACAGATATTGCACAATAGCTCTGGGATTCTTTCGGTTTCTCAAAATGTATTAGAGAAGATAAAGCGGCGCTACCATCTTGACAATATACCATTTGGAATAACCTATAATGGGGCAGATACCCGTATCCTAAGCCCTACTTCATTGGATGACCGGTTAAGGATACGGGAACAAATGGGCATTCCTAAGGAATCCTTTGTATGGGCTTTTATTGGCAAGTTATCCACTTGGCACGGTTTAGACCTTTTTCTAGAAGCCATGGCCTCGATTGATGATTTAACTAAGGATCACTTACTGCTTATTGGTTCAAGTATGGAAAGGTATAGCAATCTTATAAGTGCTCTTAAGCTTAGCCCACGTATTCATAAAGTTCCTTGGGTCCCAGAAACGGAGTTAGGAACTTGGCTTGCCGCGGCCGACATGGGGTTAGGAACCATGGCATTATTCAGAAAGGATATGAGCGATGCCCAATCGTTAAAGGTAAGGACGTACCTTGCTTGTGGTATTCCAGTGCTCTCTGGAGCACATCTGGATATTGCTAAAGGGAGGCATTTAGCGGTTTTTTCGGCAGATCTTCATGATAAGCAAAGAGGTAGGGAGGAGATTGTGACTATCAGGTCACAGGTACGCTCAAATTCGGAGCAATTGCGCCAAGCTGCTCGCCAGGAAGCAGAACAATTCTATTCCTGGGATAGCATTATAAGACATACGGAGGATTTCATTAATGAATGCTTGCGGGGTTAAACGGATACAAGCATTCGAGAACATAGGAGATCAATTCTTCAATCAAATAATATGGGTCGCTATTTTCACGATCGCTTTAATGTCACCATTATTTCCTGCATTCAATCTTCCAAGCGGAACTTATATGTCCTTGCTTACATTTTTAATTGCCATAAGTGGTGTTTTTATTGTTGCTAAAGGGTACGTATTGCGACATTCGGTTCTCATGTTTATGCTTATGCTTGCCTTTTTCGCATGGATGACCTTGGGCCTAGCATGGACTCCTGCTCCAGAATATGGAATGAGCAAGCTCCTTACTTTTGTTCTCCGTTCCTTGCTGCCTGCCGCGGCACTTCTACTTTTAGTTTCCGGTGAAGCATACTGGAGGAAGGCTAGGTTAGCCTTTGTGTTTCTTTCTATAGTATCAGCAATTCCTGCAATCCTACAATTAGGAGATTTAGGTGTCTGGGATCGCTTCAGTCTTGGGGGAAACCCCATTTGGTATGGTCGAATGCTCGCTTTGGCTGCATTATGCGCAGGAACCTTCGCTTATGAAACCTCTTTCTTATGCCAGCCTTTATGTAGGCGAGCGTCCAATTTAGCAATATATCTATTATTAACCATCATATTTTCCTTAGCAGTTTTATCGAGCGGTTCAAGAGGACCTTTCTGGCTGTTGATAGGCACCCTATTGATTCAGGCCATCTTGGCACTGAGGACATATAAGTGGCACATGCAAGAGCGAATGAGTGCTATTGCTATTGCTGGTATTGTTATCATCTTTTTCCTATCGATTTTCGGCGACTTGGCAGCGGTGCAGCATGGGCCTGCCGATCGGATAATGAGTTTGCTTCATGATCCGCTTGATACATCAAGCATCGGTAGGACAGAGCGCCAGATAACGGCGTGGAATGCTATTAAATCGGCCCCTATCATGGGATATGGCATTGGTGCTTCAGGCATTTTTCTAGCGGGGACAGATGACCGTGCTTACGCCCATAATCTATTTCTCGAGATTTGGCTCGAGAGTGGAATCATAGGCCTCAGCTTATTTCTTGTTATCCAAGGGTGGACATTGCGAATATTGTATAGCTGGCTCGAAGATAGGAAGATATATGCCATATCGCTAGCACCTATGTGGCTCTATACCTTTGGAAATGCACTTGTAAGCGGAGACTTAGGTGCAAACTATGAGATTTGGGTCCTTGTCGCCGTTATTATCGCTATGGCGTACGATCCTACTAAACAATCAAAAACAGAATAGCTAGGGACGGCAAGAAGATGTGACTTGATGGGTATTATCGCTTTTAGAGCTGTTTAGCTATGACTTCTCTCAAATATTTGTTAATGTCGGAATCAGAATCGCGTCACCGACTTAGATCCAAGTTAAGAGGCAGTATAGCGCCTTGATATTCACGTTATAGCTAAGGGCTATCAAATGCTCTGCTTTGATTGGCAGGTAAGGTAATCACAAAAGAAAGGCAAGGTGAGTCCATGATCACTATAGGCCAGTGGGCTAAATGGTTTCGCATGCTAGCAGGTACCAGTGTTCAGCATGCACTGCAAGGACCAGGTCATTTCTATGCTAAGGACAAAATAGTAGGCTACTACAACGATCTCCGCAATAAAGTACACTTAACCAAGGAATTGGATAACTCGGGTATACCTATTCATCTTTTAGCTTCCGGACAGCGGGTCTATTTACCCACAGCGGTAGCGCAATATGGTCTTGGCGCATATGACCTCTACCTTGAAACAGGTGAGATGGTATACCGTCAAAAAGCCCTCACTTGTGCCGGTTGGCTTGTGAAGAACCAGGATCAGAGGGGTGGTTGGGATATATGGCATCGCATAGGTACGTATTCTCCAATACTCTACTCGGCAATGACCCAGGGCGAAGGAGCATCATTACTTTTCCGGGCAGCGATGGAGACTGGTGATACCAACTATTTTAAACAGGCAGAGAGAGCATTAGAATTAATGTTACTTCCTTTATCTTTAGGTGGAACATCAAGGATGGAACAGGGTCGTTTGTATTTAGAGGAGTATGTAGGTGAACCGCCGAACACTATCCTAAATGGTTGGGTATTTGCAATCTTTGGATTATACGATGGCGTTTTGGCAACTAGCAGAGATGACTTCCGACAATCTCTATCTCTTACTGTAGGCACCTTAGCCAATGAGCTGCAACATTACGATGCCGAGTATTGGAGTTACTATGATCAGCGAGGCTGCTTGGCAAGCCCTTTCTATCATCGGTTGCATTTGGCTCTTTTGCAGATTTGCGTTGATCTTTTTGAGGTTGATCAACTTAAAAATTATTTGCTACGATGGCAGGGTTATCAGGGAAAGTTGATCAACCGAAGCCGAGCCTTTGCTATCAAGGCCTGGCAGAAACTTCGAGAACCGGGACAGGTGGTAATAGTTAAGTGAAAATTATCTACGTAACAGCCCAGGTGCCCTGGGGTTCGGGAGAGACCTTTATCCTTCCTGAGGTGCAGGAAATTCTGCGACAGGGCCATCAGGTAACGGTGATTCCGCTACGACCAACCAGGGTCTTAGCATTGGGCAGCAATGCAGCACAGGTGGCCTCAGTAAGTATTCATCTGCCTTTTCTTGGGATAAGGACACTGAGTATGGCCTTGGCAGAGGCGATACGCCATCCGATGCGCACATTGGCTGTGTTATGGCACATTTTCCAGTATTCAGGCTCTTCTCGAAAAGTTCTAAAAAACCTGGCTGTTCTCCCAAAGGGATTGGCCATTGCCTGGTTGATACATCGGTTAAAAGTAGATCATATTCATGCTCACTGGGCTTCCACACCGGCTACTGCTGCTTACATAGTAGCCAATCTTTGTGGATTGCCTTGGAGCTTTACGGCTCACCGCTGGGATATTGGTGAGAATAATATGCTCTTGGAAAAGGCGAGGAGCGCTAAGTTTATACGTGCTATTTCTAAGGATGGACAAGCGGAAATACAGAGGATCATCGGCAATGTATTAGCTAGTAAATGCCACGTAGTGCACATGGGTGTCGATCTTACTCATATTTCCGTCTCGGAATCATTAGCCAGTGGAGATATCGGACGACAAGAGAGGCTTTTTACTCTAGCCTGTCCGGCCAACATGGTTTTAATAAAAGGGCATCGCTACCTTATTGAGGCCTGTAGTCTATTGAAGCAGCGAGGACATTCTTTCTTATGCTGGCTTTTTGGCGATGGTCCACTTGAGCAAGAATTGCGAGATCAGGTTCAGACAGCAGGGTTGGAAAGTGTGGTGAGATTTAGGGGGCGGTGGGCTCATGACGATATAATTAAATTATATCGGGAGGGCACGGTGGACGTGGTTGTATTGCCTAGCATTAATACTGCTTCTGGAGAAAAAGAAGGAATCCCTGTGTCGTTGATGGAGGCTATGGCTATGGGGATCCCAGTTATCTCTACACCCACCGGTGGAATATCAGAACTTCTAGAAGGAGGTGCTGGTATACTCGTCGCAGAAAAAGATGCGCTTGCACTAGTGAATGCGTTAGAAATTCTGATGAATGACATACCAGCTTGGCGAGCTATCAGCGAGCGAGGGCGCTTGAAAGTCAAGGAAGATTTTAATGAAGAGAAAGTGATTCGAGATCTGTTTACTCATATGGCACTACAGGAAGGACAGCGGGTTTGATATGGAGGAGAGAGGATTTCCATGCTGAAGGTTTGGATTTTGAACCATCACGCAATTACGCCGAATCTACCTGGCGGAACACGGCATTATGATTTTGCCAAGGAATTAATAAATAGGGGATGTGATACTACTATATTTGCTTCTAGTTTTCATCACATTCTTTCTAAGGAAATAAAGGATTATAAAGGAAAGGATTTTGTCCTTGAAGATTTTGATGGTGTTAAATTCGTTTGGCTTAAGACCTTTCCGTATTCAAATAATGATTGGAAAAGAATTATAAACATGCTCTCCTATTCTGTAAGGGCATATAAAGTGGCTAAAAGTCTTAAGATAGAGAGGCCGGATGTTGTTATTGGCTCTTCAGTGCATCTTTTTGCTGCGTATACTGCCTATCTTTTATCTAAGTGCTTTAAAGTGCCATTTATAATGGAAGTAAGAGATCTATGGCCTCAAACTTTAATCGATATGGGCACTCCTAAATGGCATCCGTTTGTATTATTGCTAAGAATGCTTGAAAAATACCTCTACAGAAGGGCGAATAGGATTGTAACTCTTTTGCCTAAAGCTGATGGGTATATCAAGTCTTTAGGAATATCTGCTAATAAAATAGTATGGATTCCTAACGGAACAAACTTAAAGCGATTTGCCGAAAATTGCTTAAATCATCAAAAGGAGAGCCACGGTACAGCTTCTAAATTTGTCGTAGTATACATGGGTGCTATGGGAAAAGCAAATAATCTTGGTATTGCTATAGAAGCTTCCGAAGTATTGCAAAGAGATTATCCTGATATAAGGTTTTTGTTTGTAGGTGATGGACCGGAAAAAACAAGACTGATGCGAATGGCTAGGGAGTGTAACATTAAAAATGTCGAATTTAGGACGCCAGTTTCAAAAGAAGTGGCGGCAAGTATTTTACTCCACGCAGATGTGCTATATTTTAATTTAAAAAATTCCCCGATTTTTAAATATGGCATAAGCTCTAATAAGTTGTTTGACTATCTTGCGGCTGGCAGACCTATTATATTTGCCAGTGGTTCAATTAATAATCCTGTTAACGAAGCCTCTTCAGGCATTACAGTATCGCCAGATAGTCCCCAAGAGCTTGTAGATGCTATAATCGCTTTATACAGAATGCCTGAAGGAAAGCGAAGAGAAATGGGACTGAATGGTAGAAAGTATGTGGAAAAGCATCATTCTCTTCAGATTCTCGTAGATAAGCTTGAGGTAGTGATTAAAGAAGTCATGAGCGCTAAAGAGGCTGATTATGCATCAATCTAAGCTCAAATGGGCTTTGGATCTCTTTGGAGCTATACTAGGTCTAGTGCTTCTGGCCCCGCTAATGCTAACCTTGGCTCTACTTATCTACATAAATATGGGCAAGCCAATCATCTTCTACCAGGAGCGCTCCGGTTTCCATGGAAAGCCTTTTGTGATGTACAAATTTCGCACTATGCGAGATCTAAGAGACGAAAACGGCGGTCTGCTACCTGATGATGAACGGTTAACGCTTATCGGGCGCTTCTTGCGTAGAACTAGTTTAGACGAGCTGCCTGAGCTCTTCAACGTACTTAAGGGGGAGATGAGTTTGGTGGGCCCCCGCCCTCTTTTAATGGAATATCTTGATCGCTATACTCCTGAGCAAGCATTACGGCACAAAGTAAAACCAGGCATCACTGGTTGGGCGCAGATTAACGGACGTCAGGCTATCTCGTTTAGTAAACGATTAGAGCTAGACGTTTGGTATGTGAAGAATTGGTGCCTGCCACTCGACCTTAAGATACTATTGATGACCATTCCAAATGTACTCAAATCGAGCGGGGTTATCTTAGGTCAGGATGTTAATGAGGTGGACGATTTAGGCCTCTCACAGGGTTATGGTTCTGTGTCTGGCTATAGTAAGGAGAAAAATTGTGAATTACCACATCGATAATTTTGTTCTTAGACGTCCAGAGCCGGCTGATATCAAAGCCCTCTATCACTACAAGAATGATCCCGAGATTGCTGAAATGCTCGGTGGGTTCTCAACCGGATACTCAATTGATGATATAAGAGATTGGATAGAATTCCATAGGCAAAGTAAAGATGAGGTATTATGGGTTATCGCTGAAGTAGAAAATAACCGATGTATAGGTCATGTTGGTTTGTATAAGATTGATCACCGCATACGTTCAGCAGAGTTCGCAATCATGATTGGGGATCGGTCATTCTTGAACAGAGGACTAGGACGTTCCTGTACGAAATTTGCACTAGATTATGCTTTTCAGATGTTGAACTTGAATCGCATATATCTGACTGTGCTATCGACAAATAATCCTGCCAGCAATCTTTACCGATCGCTTGGGTTTCAAGAAGAGGGAAGACTAAGGCAGGCACAGTATAAAAATGGTCAATACATAGATGTGTTGGTAATGGGATTACTAAGAGCGGAGTATCTTGGTCATGGAAATAAATCTATCTAATTCCTGGGAGCACGGCTCCGAATTTCATTGGTTACCACATCGTAGCCAAACTAAAATGTCTGCGCCATGGGGTGGGAAGGGAGCGCTTTTTGGCTCCGGACGGGATGCATTTCGTGCACTACTCCTACATAGTAGAGCTGCGCGTGACTGGCGTCGTTTATGGGTTCCAAGCTATTTCTGCCAGGAGGTGATAGCCTCTTTTTTGTCTACAGGGATTGATGTATTAGTATACCCTGATGGCCCTGAGGACTCAATTCCTGGGTTTGAACAGGTTGACGCAAAACCAGGTGATGCGTTGCTTATCGTTAATTTTTTCGGTCTTCAGACCATGCGCTCGATTGGTTGGACTGATCGAAGCATTGTTGAAATTATTGAGGATCATACGCACGATCCCTGGTCTGATTGGGCGTGGACAAGCAACGCGGATTGGTGTGTAGCATCTCTAAGGAAAGTACTTCCCGTCCCCGATGGTGGTGTCCTATGGTCACCATCTGACCAACCGCTACCACACACGGTGCCTGTAAGTGCTGAGCGCAGATATGCTTCTCTGGAAAAACTTACTGCTATGGTTCTAAAGAGTTTGTATTTAGAGGGGCAATTGGTCGAAAAGGAAGTCTTCCGGCGCTTGGCAATTTCGGGGGAGAGTTGCATCGCTTCGGGTGAGATATCTGGAATGCCAGAATGGACTGAAAATCTAGTCCATTCCTTTCCCGTTAAGTTATGGCGAGAGCGCAGATGCAGCAATCATCAGGTATTATACGAAGCATTGGCGGGAGTACCCTGGTTGACTTTACTTCTACCTGAAGATAACTCAGGTGCATGTCCATTTTCTGGCATTCTTGTATTCGATTCACAAGAATGCCGGACGTATGTGCATGAAAGGTTGATAGCCTCACGCATTTATCCAGCTATTTTGTGGCCACTTGATGAGCCAGTTATCGACGGCATTCACCAAAAGTACGTAGATTTAAGCAATCGGATGCTTTCTATCCATTGCGATATGCGTTATAGTGAGCATGAGATGGAGTATATAGCGGCGCAAATCCGTAAATTTGGGGAGGAGTATTATAGATGAGTTCTTTTCAGGTTTTGGATGCTGCGATTCCAGAGGAACGTACTCACTGGGTTGCGGTTTGGGGCTCATGGCCGGCTCGGGAGGTAATGGCTCATCCTGATTATGTTCAGCTATTTGCACGTGTATGCGATCAATCTTGCTGTGCAATAATGGATAATGGCACAGGGAAGATTATGTTTCCTTTTATTCTTCGACCACTTCCTGTAGAGCCATGGGGAGGTAAGAGCGATTCTTATGATCTCATCTCTCCATATGGGTATGGTGGGCCCTTTGCTTTGGGCACCACGGATGCTTTAGCATTCTGGAAGGAGTTTGATGAGTGGGCTAAAAGGGTCGGGGTGGTTAGTACCTTTACTAGATTATCCCTCTTCCCAGAACAAGTAATTCCATTTGCTGGTGATATCGAGATACGGGGGCCTAATATCGTGCGTACGCTTGACCTTGATAGCCGTGCAATGTGGATGGATTATAAACATAAGGTTCGAAAAAATGTAAAGAGAGCGCAAGGCGCTAGTCTACGTGTGGAGGTGGATTTAGTTGGCGCTAGGCTAGATGATTTTATTGCGATATATCAATCGACAATGGAGCGTCGTAATGCAGAGGATTACTATTATTTCACCGAAGACTTCTTCCTAAGCGCTTTAAGCAATCTTCAAGGGCAGCTCGCCTTTTTTCATGCTTTATATGAGGGAAAGGTTGTATCGACCGAATTAGTATTGATTTCAGCAGACAATATTTACTCCTTCCTTGGCGGGACTCTCGCTGAAGCATTTGCTCTCCGTCCTAATGACCTCATCAAGCACACGATAATCGAGTGGGGCAGAGAACGGGGGAAAAAGGCATTCGTACTCGGCGGTGGCTATAACGGTTGTGATGGAATCTTCCTCTATAAAAAGTCATTTGCACCTAACGGCGAGGTTCCGTTCAAGATTGGAAAGCGGATCTATGATTTGGAGATCTATGAAGAATTAGTCCTGATGCGTCGAGCCTGGGAAGCCGTGAATGGTAGAAGTTGGGACCCAAGGTCAGATTTCTTCCCTTCATATCGCGCTGATTTTTGTGAGCATAGTTCTTCTAACCGATCTCTTTGCATTAGCAGATGAGAGTGACTTAGGAGTATTTGTATTATGGATGTACTTGCCATCAATGGTGGCATGCCCATCCGTACCACCCCTTTTGCCTCCTGGCCCCATTTTGAGCAAGATGAGATCGATGCAGTAGCTAGAGTCCTTCAGTCAGGCAAGGTCAACTACTGGACCGGAGAAGAAGGCAGACTCTTTGAAGAAGAATTTGCCTCCTTTGTTGGCTGCAGATATGCCGTAGCTCTTGCTAACGGCACTGTTGCCCTTGAAGCAGCTCTTTATGCACTGGGTATCGGGCCGGATGATGAGGTCATCGTCCCCAGTAGAACCTTTATTGCATCGGCTAGCTCTGTGGTGATGCGTGGGGCAACGCCTGTGGTAGCAGATGTGGATCCAGTAAGTCAAAACATAACGGCAGAGACGGTAGAGGCAGCTCTTACCTCCAGAACTAAGGCCATCATTGCAGTGCACCTAGCTGGCTGGCCCTGTGGCATGGACCCTATTCTTGAGCTTGCAAAGGAGCACGATATAAAGGTCATTGAGGACTGCGCCCAGGCTCATGGAGCCGTGTATAAGGGAAAGCCCGTTGGCTCTTTAGCAGATGCAGCAGCATTTTCCTTCTGCCAGGACAAGATTATGACCACCGCAGGAGAAGGTGGGATGCTCACTACCAACAGCCATGAGGTATGGGAGCGAGCCTGGAGCTACAAAGACCACGGCAAAAGCTATGATGCAGTCTACCACCGAGAGCACCCTCCTGGATTTCGCTGGCTGCATGAATCCTTTGGCACTAACTTTCGCCTCACTGAGGTGCAGTCTGTCATAGGAAGAGTCGCCCTAAAGAAACTTCCTAACTGGGTAGAAGTCAGGCGCAGGCATGCAGCTACATTAACAGAGCGATTTTCACACATCCCAGCACTAAGGATCACAATTCCACCAGATGACATCTACCACTCCTATTACAAGTACTATACCTTCATCTATCCAGAGGCACTTAAAAGTGGCTGGGATTGCGATAGAATCATGACTGCAATCAGTGCTGAAGGGATATCCTGCTCTACGGGAAGTTGCAGTGAGATCTACCTTGAGAAGGCCTTCGAGGGCTTTCGCCCGGCAAAGAGGCTAAAGGTTGCTAAAGAGCTCGGAGAAACCAGTCTTATGTTCCTCGTCCATCCCACACTATCTGAAGAGGATATGGAGGATACATGTGCTGCGGTGCAGAAGGTTATGACGGTGGCAATGTGGTGATCGGCTTAGTAACGTATAAGGTTAAAACGATGAGGAGAGCGGGAAATATCTGGTGCTAGCCCAACTTTCGCATTTTTAA
>JACUUO010000168.1 GCA_014859275.1 Actinomycetota bacterium
TTAAAGAAGAGCTGCTCTAAGGCAACCAGCGAAATAGACATTCCTATGTATCCCCTCCCTGAATGAGAGGAAGGGCGTTAGCCCGCAAGGGGGACTTATTTATGGAGGGAAGGATTCCCCCATGATCATCCTTATTCACCGTTATCCGAAGCTCAATCATTGTACCAGAGCGAATAATAATATTAACTGCAAAATAGCACTCGATCTACCTTTGGTTTTGGATAATGGTAAATAGTATCCCCCTTGCCCTTGACTAAACTAGTAACCTGTTTTATATTTTTATTATTATCTAGTAACTTGTTTAATAATTATTATGTCGGTACGAAATGCATTGTTGGGATTACTAGGACAGCGCCCGCGCCACGGCTATGAGCTCCATGCGGCATTTGAAGCCGTGGTGGGCGGAGAGCAGATCTGGGATGTTAAACCCGCCCAGATCTATACAACGCTGTCGCGATTAAAGGAAAGTGGGCTAGTTGTTGAAAAAGCGCTCGAGCAAGAAGGTGGTCCAGAAAAGCGCATCTATGAGATCACCGCTGAGGGCAGGCAAGAATTGGTCGACTGGTTCGCTGCGCCAATTACGACAGGGCACCAGCGCGATGAGTTCTTCGTTAAGCTGATGCTTAGCTTGGTAACAGAGAGAGCAGATCCATGCAAGCTCATCTATACTCAGCGCGCCAGCCTGTATAAGGAGCTGCATGATCTTACCACGCAACGCGGGTCGTCTGACCCGGCGTCTGAGTTGGCGCATATCATGATGCTTGATAGGGCTATCATGCATCTTGAGGCCGACCTGCGCTGGCTCGATATGATGGAGGCGCGTATCGACGAGATACGCCGGCAGCCAGTTCCCGAACCGGAGCCGCGCCCACGCGGGCGACCGCGTAGGCGACCGCGCAAGGAGCGATAGTCATGCTTTGGAGGTGCATGCAATGGCAATTGTAGAAACCGAAAAACTAACGAAGGTTTATGGAAAGGACGAAACCGCCGTCACTGCGCTTAATGGTATCAACCTGCGTATCGAGCAGGGGAAGTTTGTAGCCATTATGGGACCAAGCGGCTGCGGCAAGTCAACCTTGCTTCATCTCATCGGTGGTCTGGATGGGCTGACATCAGGAAGCGTAATTGTTGATGGGCACGATTTAGCACAGCTCAAAGATACGCAACTAACTGAGTTGCGCCGCCGCAAAATTGGCTTTGTGTTTCAATACTACAACCTGATACCCGTGCTAACCGCGTGCGAAAACGCGGCGTTGCCGCTTATTCTCGATGGGATAAAACAGCCCGAGGCACATGAGCGTGCCACTGAATGGCTTGCTCGCATGGGGTTAAAGGATAGAATCAATCATCGACCCGATCAATTATCCGGCGGGCAGCAGCAGCGGGTTGCCATCGCTCGTGCTCTTGTCTCAGAACCGGCCCTCATTCTGGCAGATGAGCCGACCGGTAATCTCGATACGCGAGCATCGGATGAAATTGCAAACTTGCTCCGGCAGATCTCCAATCAATGGAATCGTACGGTTCTCATAGTAACGCATGATCCCCGAATTGCAGCTCATGCTGATAAGATTGTCTTCCTTAAAGATGGCTCAATCGTTGAAGAGACACAGCTCTCGCATAGCAACGACGATGGGGAAGCTGTCGTGCGCGAAAGGATAGAGGAGCTATGATCTTCACCTTAAAACTCGCACTGCGGTACTTGTCGGGGCGCAAGCTGCGCAGTTTCTTAACGACATTTGCCATCATCTTCGGAGTAATGATCATCTTTGGCTTAAATGGCATGCTCCCCGCGATTGAAAAAGCGTGGCGTCAGAGCGTATCCGCCTCGACCAACCAGGCGGATTTGACGGTAACAAGTGAAACGCGGGGCGTCTTTGACGCCGAGGTGATTGGCAAGGTCCGCAAAGTACCGGGCATAGCGCATGCGACCATGTCGCTGACCCGTCCGTTAGTTGTGCCACCCGCTTATGCTCCGAAAACGAAGGATGGGAAGCCTATAAGCTCATTCATGCTGAACGGTATTGATTATGAGAGTGCTTCCGATGTGCGACCGCTACCAATTAAGAAGGGGCGCTCCCTTCTTGAATCCGAGAAAACCATTCTTATATCGAGCAATCTGGCCGAAAGAACTGGCTTAAAGATTGGGGATACTCTACGGCTGCCCTCGACAACGGGAACGACCACATTCCAGATAATCGGGCTTGTCGATACTCCCCCCACGCCCGGCGCAGAGGAGTTATATATACGACTTGGGGATGCACAGCGCCTCTTCAACCTGCAGGGCAAGGTCAACACCATAGAAGCCCAGTTTAGCCCGGGGAGCGACCGCGAAGAAGTGCACACAGCCGTGCTCAATGCGCTTGGCAGCGGTTACAAGCTCGGCGGCAACGAGATGGGGGAAGAGTGGCTTGCCAGCATGAAGCTGGGCGATTTTCTCTTTAATATGTTCGGTGTGCTGGCCCTTGTGATGGGCGGCTTTATCATCTTCAACACGTTCCGTACCATCGTCGCCGAGCGACGCAGGGATATCGCGATGCTGCGCGCTCTCGGTGCGTCGAGGCGCACCGTATTGGGCCTTATTCTCACCGAGAGCTTGCTCCAGGGCGTTATCGGAACGGCAATCGGTATGGCCGCGGGCTACGCCATGGTGACCGGAATTCTCATAGCGCTAGGACCGTTGTATGAGGAAATGGCGCATGTTCAACTGGGTGGACCCACGTTCTCACTGTCAACATACATAGCCGCAATCGGACTGGGAATAGGGATAACCGTGCTCAGTGGACTCATGCCGGCGCTCTCCGCAAGCCGCGTGCTGCCGCTGGAGGCGTTGCGCCCACCTGTGGCTGAGGTAGTACGGAAGCGGATGGGCAAGGGCACCATCACGGGGATAATTCTCATTGCGTTTGCGTTGGCTGGACTCGTTTCGGGGGATATCGGGCTGTCATCACTCGGTGCGGTGCTGTTTCTTGTCGGATTGGTGCTTGTCGGCCCCGCGCTTATAAAACCGATATCGGCGCTGTTTGGGCGGTTGCTGGCGATTGCATTTGCCCGGGAGGGGCAGATTGCTCAGGGCAATCTCGTACGGCAACCCGGGCGCGCGGCGATCACCGCATCAGCGATGATGATCGGTCTGGCGATTATCATTGCGCTTGCCGGCATGTCCACGTCAATGCAGTCGGGAGCCATGGGGTATCTCAACAAGGGTATGCGATCCGATTACCTGCTCATGCCGCAGTCGCTGGTGCTTGGGGGCGGCAACGTTGGGGCCGGCCCGCAGCTTATTAAGGAACTCCGCGAGACGCCCGGCGTTGCTTCGGCAACAACATTGCGACTTGCGACGACCAAGGCCGACGGTGAGGATCTTCAGGTAATTGGCATCGATCCCGTCGAGTATCCAGAGCTATCAGGGCTCGTGTTTTCAGCCGGGGATCCGGATTCGGCCTACCGTTCGCTTGCAGCCAGTCGCGCTGTAATTGTGAACGGAATCTTCGCAGCGCAAAACGGGATCAAGGTTGGCCAGGTGTTAACCTTACAAACGCCGGATGCTATGCGAGAATACAAAGTTGTCGGGATAGGCGGTGATTTGCTCAACGCAAAACTTGGCACTGGCTACATATCGCAGGATAACCTTGCGCGGGATTTCAACGAGACGGCTGACCTGCTCATCATGGCGAATCGCGCCGAAGGGTCTAGCGCCGCTGATGTGAAAGCAGCAATCCAGCGCATTGTCGATGAGTATCCCGCATTTACCCTCTTTTCGACGGAAGAGTTTCGGGAGGACCTACTTGAAACCTATAAGGGTACATTCGCAGCCATCTATCTCTTAATGCTGATGCTTGCTACACCATCGCTCGTTGCGCTTGTTAACACGCTCGGCATAAACGTGATCGAGCGCACCCGTGAGATCGGCATGCTCCGCGCGGTCGGTGCAACGCGCAACCAGGTGCGCAGGATGATTGTTGCCGAAAGCCTGCTTCTATCTATGGCAGGTATTGCATTCGGCATCCTGTCGGGTCTCTGGATGGGCTATATCCTCGTCGCAGCCACGAAGGTAAGCGGCTTCGTGATGCCGTATTTCTTCCCGTACAGTGGCCTACTTCTTTCCATTGCGGTAGGGCTTATTATCGGGGTCGTTGCGGCATTCATACCGGCCCGGCACGCAGCGAGACTTAATATCGTCTCAGCGTTGCAGTACGAATAGCGTTCATGATTGTATATACCAAAACTAAAAGTAAAGAGGGGCTTGTGGTATAAACACCACCGATGTCATGAATATCGCTCTAGAGATGGCTGGATTTAGTGTCATTCCAGGCGATAGTGAAATATTCCATCCCGGGGATAATATAAAGAGTATTCTATTTGGGATCGATATTTGGGATGAGGACGTAAGCAGAGCCAAAGAGCTAGGGGTTGATCTTGTCATCTCTCATCATCCACCAAATCTCACCCCGGGAAAAAGATTCGCTGAAGTTAT
>JACUUO010000029.1 GCA_014859275.1 Actinomycetota bacterium
CAACTCCGCTTACGCTATGTTTCAAGAATAGCAACTCCGCTTACGCTACGTTAAGAATGACACCTTCTATAATGGTGAATCGTTACAGGGTGCTGCACTACGGAAGTCAGGAAATAAAGCCAAAGCAGGCAGCACTATTCAAAGCTAGCCTATGCTGGGTTCCCTTTAATCTAAAGGGAGTGCTAAGCTGGGCCGATAAATAATATAGTGTAGACGACCTTTAACTTCAATAAGTAATAAAGGGATTAAACTCTGGGAGGAATTACATGAATCGAAAATTGCGACTGATTGCATGCTTGGCGATCTGTATGACGCTGCTATTTACAGCGCCTTTTATAGCATTGGCACTATCGTACGGCAGTATCTCCGGAACGGTAGTAGCTGCCGGGACAAATGCGCCTATTCAGGGCATATATGTAGAGGTCAAGCCAGTTAATGATAATGGTGATTTTGATTCGACCAGGATCGGCACTTATAAGACGTATACGTTAGCAGATGGTAGATACACCATTGGCAACCTACCTGCAGGAAAGTATAAGATTATCTTTAGCGCTGGTCTTGCTCAAAACGATACTGCAAAACAATATGTGACGCAGTATTATAACGGAAAACCAACTTGGGAGAGTGCGGATTCGGTATTGGTTCAAGGGGGGCTGGCTACAAGCGGTATTAATGCATCGCTCTCACTTGGGGGCAGGATATCCGGTAACGTTAGCGGTGCGCCTATCGCAACCGTTTTCGCCATACCCGTGTTCTATACGGATGGTTTATTAGATACCAATAGAGATATACGCCATACCTCAATAGATAGCTCGGGCAACTATACGGTTATAGGTCTGGCATCCGGGTACTATAAGGTTGAGGCCTACCAGAACGACTATGCCGATGCATTCTACAACAACAAGACCACCTTTTTGAACGCCGATATGGTGTTTGTTGGCGCGCCTAACCAGATAACCGGCATAAACTTAACCCTCGTCCCAGGCATTAGCGGAAGTGGTGGCGGCCCAATTGCCGGTTGGCCAGGCGGCCCTACACCACCTGGCCCTACACCACCTGGCCCTACACCCGGTACAAACATTCCCGCACCGACAGGCCTGAAGGCGTCTTATGCGGATGGGGTAGTCACCTTGAGCTGGAATCCGGTATCCGCGCAAAACCTTGCAGGATATAATGTTTATCGCGCGTTAGATGCGACCACCGGCGGAACTAAGCTTAACTCATCTGTGGTAACCTCGAGTACATATAAAGATGGCACTGTTGATGGGCCGAAGACCTATTACTACTACGTAGTTGCAGTCAACAGCGGTGGCCAGGAGGGCCACCCGAGCACGAGGGTAAAGGTAGAGATTACCGATACTCTTGAGCCCGTACCCTTCTCGGATGTTGGCAGGAACCACTGGGCGTTCCTGTACATAAAGGAGCTTGCAGCGAGAAAGATCGTTAGCGGCTACCCCGATGGCACGTTCAAGCCCGACAACAAGGTCACGAGGGCGGAGTTCGCAAAGATGATAGTCCTTGCGAATGGATGGGAATTAATTAAACCATCTAAGCCGACGTTCCCCGATGTCCCGGCCACCGACTGGGCCTACTCATACGTGGAGACAGCAAAGGAGCATGGCGTGATCGAAGGCTACCCAGATGGTACATTTAGACCTACGAGCAATATAAAAAGATCTGAGATAGCTACCATGGTAGTAAGGTCAAAGGAATACCCCATTAATACCAGCGGCACCGGCTTCCCCGATGTCCCACAGACTCACTGGGCATACAGCTATATCATGACCGCTAAAAACAAGGGTATTATCAATGGGTATCCCGATGGCACCTTCAAACCAGAAGGGCTTGCAACCAGGGCGGAATCAGCCAAGATGATATACATGATACTCCAGTAACCAAGCATAGCAATACCTGGATCTGATAAAGCTCCATGTAGGGTTTAAAGGGGTGCCGGCAATGGCACCCCTTTAATTATGACAGCATCTCCGCATCTTTACGCTTACTACTACTACTACGTTATTGTCAGTAGTTAGCGCTATGATTGATACGGTATAAAAAGAACAGCGTTATTAATCGCGCGCTCGCCACTGGCCCCATTCGGGTAATTGCGGACGGAACCGTTAAAGTAAAGGGCTGATGACCCACCGCCATCCATGCTCATCGCATCGACCGCACCCCTGTTTTTGAGCTCTGTTGCCAGCTCCGGTAGGGTCATGCCGATGCTAAAATAACTCATCCTACCATCAATCACTACTATAACGAGGTTGCCCTGTGAATCTATTCCAATCCCTGTTCTTGGGTGTTTTCGGCTTACCAGGCCTGAGTCAAAGCCCTCATTTTCTACCCCGACCTGACCACCCCGTATAAGCCTCGGGCCCCCGCCAATCGCGGTTGCATTGTCCTGCCAGTAAGGCTTTAGGTTGAATGTGAGCTTGATAATACCGCCCCTTTTCATGTTTTCGGTGAGAAAGTTCTTACTAGGGCCAATCCCCGAGAGGATGATCCCATCGGGTGAGATCGTGGTGTTGCCAGCATTATATCTAACATCAATAACCTTGCCGATAATCTCAGAGTTTGGTGTCACTGTCCCCTCAAGTTTTACTATGACCTCGGTTCCGTTATTATTTGTAAGGGTTGATGGGCCGTAAAACGGCGTATATGCGACGATCGTATCCGTAAAGCTATCGCGAGCTTTGTTTATCCACGATATAACGCCGCGTTTTTCTACTCCGGCTGTAGTCTCAGCCGTGATCATAGCATCCATAAACGCTCTATTAATAAAGCAGGTCTTATCTGGCAATATACCGAAGTAAGACCGGATGCTTATGGGCGAGGAGATAATCTGGCCATCGACCATTATGCCGCTACAACCACCACCGTTTGTTGAGAAGAAATCGGCGTTTATTCCGGCAAGTGCATTTTTCCTCTTAGCCATAGAACTTAATTGTTCTAATCCCGTTACTCTATCCCTGGCCAACCCCAAATCGATGGATACAGGCGCTACCTTAGGGACCTTGAGTACATTAATATTGAGTGGGCCGGCCTCCTGGAATCGCCGGTACCGCTCAAATGATACTTCATTTATCGTTGAATTCTCGATCAAGTAATCTTTTCCGATGAGTGAGCGGTAGATAAGTGCTGCCGCTTCCGCTCTTGTGATCTCTGCATCTGGCCTAAAGGTACCATCCGGATATCCGCTTATCAGAGAGTTTTTTGCGGCAGCCTCGATATATGGGTAGCCCCAGTAAGCGCTTGATACATCGCTAAAGGTTTTTGTGCTTATGTTGAGGATAGAGTAACCCTTAGCCAGGACCAGGATCTTTGCAACCTGAGCCCTCGTTGTCCTGGCGTCTGGCCTGAAGGTATTGTCGGGGAAACCGTTCATCAACTCTCCAGCGATCGCTTTAGATATAAAGGTAAACGCCCAGTGGCTGGCGCTCAGATCTGTATAGCTAAGCGACTCGGTGCTCTCCTTTAGTATAAACGCCTGGGTTAGAAGCTTTGTCAGCTCGCTTCGCGTCAGGCCATCCACCGGCCTGAACCTGCCATCTGCACCACCGCTTACTATATCGTAGTTGGCAAGTGAGAGAATCTGCTTGGTGGCCCAATAATCGCTTGTTACATCAGAAAATGACTTATTTGGCGCGGCGTATGTACTTAAGCTACTGACAAGCAGGATAACTGCAGTTAAAATCGCCAGAATAGTAGTTCGTTTCATGCTGATACCTATTTTGAGCACTCCTTAAATGAAGTTTGCTTGAAATATTAGCATTGCTTACAGGCGATAGCAAGATCCCTAAGAACTCGCAATCTATATATAAATTTATAGATTGCGAGTAAGGTATTGCTCATTTCTAATTTCTATCATACCATTGAACCTTAGTACTGGCGCAAAATAACTATTCGAATAAAATTATAGCGGAAAGGGGGGATTCTTTCCCGTAAGGAAGATAATCTGTGCTAGAATAATTAAGCATTAGGTTACCAGGCGTTTGGTAGTAAGTATCCTTGATTGGGCTTAGGTGATTGGTAGATGTCTCTTCAAAGTAGGATGGGATCACTCTTAGCTATACTGGTCTTAGTTATTCTCGTTACTGGTGGGGCCGTTGCATTTGCGTCTCCCAAGCATTCTATCCGAGGAGAACCGGACCGCAAGCATAAAATCGGTAGTGCCAGGGTTGAGAATGGTGTGGCAGTGGCCAAGCAGGTTCTTATCTACATAAAGCCTGGTGTTAGTTCTGAGATGGTAGAGAAACTCAATTCAAAGGTCGGAGCGAAGCCTGTCTCATCCATACGTAAACTCGGCGTAGTAAAGGTCAATCTGAGCGATACAGATATTGCTGAGGCGCTTCGTATCTATAGATCTAGCGGTCTTGTTGAGTTTGCCGAGCCCAATTATCTGCGCAAAGCCACTGCATTTTATCCAAACGACCCTCTTTATCCCAAGCAGTGGGGACTTGCAAAAATCGGAATGGGACAGGCATGGGAAACTGCCGGTTTTACCTTAAGCCCGGTTAAGGTTGCCGTACTGGATACGGGTATCGATCTAAATCATGAAGATTTAAGGGATGCCCTTGCTATGAACCCGGCAAGCCCGGGTACAGTGCTGGGCAGGCGTTTTTACACCGATTTGTCCGGCCGGCAGGTAAGTGACGATAAAATCCAGGATAACGCTGGTCACGGAACGCACATAAGTGGGATTATCGCCGGGCGGATAAATAACGGCCTCGGGATCGCAGGCATCTCTACGGCAGCTACTATAATACCGGTAAAGGTACTTGACGATGTGGGCTCTGGGGATGATGCAAGCATAGCCGAGGGTCTGATCTGGGCCGCTGATAACGGGGCCCGGGTAATTAATATGAGCCTTGCCGGACCGACCCCATCAAGCACGCTGGCCAGCGCCATAAAGTATGCCCGCGATAAGGGTGCGGTGATTGTGGCGGCCGCTGGCAATGCTGGCACCGATATTCCTAGTTATCCAGCAGCCTATGAGGGCGTCATAGGTGTTGGTGCAGTGGCCGCCGACGACACCCGGATATACCAGTCCAGCTTCGGGCCATATGTTGACGTTGCTGCGCCCGGTATGTCGATTCTCTCGACTTTCCTGCCATCAAAATCACGTGATGGGCAGCCCTATGATTGGGCGGATGGAACATCGATGGCGGCAGGATTTGTAAGCGGCCTCGCCTCGATGATACTCTCGATCAATCCCACTTTAAGCGACGAAAGGGTTGGGGGAATACTATACGTGACCGCAGACGACCTCGGCACGGCCGGATGGGATCGTTATTACGGCCATGGGCGAATAAATGCAAGCCGGGCGGTAGATATCAGCTCGGATAATAACCCGCCTACAGTGGCGATAACCTCCCCGGCAGATGGTACCAAAGTTAGTGGCTCTATCTTGACAGTATCGGCCTCTGCTTATGATGCAGAAGGAGGCATAGCCTTCGTCGAGCTCCTCCTAAATGGGAAGCGGGTGGGAGTAGATGCTTTGCCACCTTATATATACAATGTAAACGTCAGTGATATTTATGGCAAAAGTACCATAGGGGCCGTTGCTTATGATATCAATGGTAACCCATCCCGTTCTGATATCACCTGCTATAAGCAGACTTTTATTGATGTCGACATATCATATTGGGCATTCCAAGATATAGAGATGCTTGCTGCGGATAAAGTTATCTCCGGTTATCCTGGGGATGTGTTCAGGCCTGCCGACCCCGTTGGAAGGGCCGAATTCGTAAAAATGATCATCCAGGCGTTGGGGCTTCCGAAAAAAACTTATTACAGTGGTTCTTTTACAGATGTGCCGATCACCCACTGGGCATGGCCTTATATCGAGGCAGCCTATGAAATGGGAATAGTTACCGGCTACAGCAATAAAAAATTCCTACCTGAAAATCAGATAAAAAGGGTCGAGATGGCTAACATTCTTATGAAAAGCGGTGTTTTCTCGAAAGAATATTCTGGAGATGAGTTTTTAGATGTGCCCGAGAGCTACTGGGGATACATTCCCGTGATGTCCGCTCGCAATGCAGGTATAATTAACGGGTACCCGGGGAATTATTTCAAGCCCGAACAGGCGATGAGCAGGGCAGAGTCAGCTAAGGTTATTAAAAATTTGCTTTATTAACTAATAGCATTAGTTGTCAAGGCTGCCGGGAAGATTTATATTGATGGTTCTTAAAGTGCTACTCCATTTAATATCTGCCCCTAGACTTTCGGTGGCAAATCTTAGTGGAATTAATGTATTACCCCTCGTTAAGATGGGCGGTATATCCAACATCACCGGCTTATGATTGACTAAAGCCGAGTTATCCCCGATAGTCATTACTATATTTGCGCTCGGATGATTAACAATGATTTTTTTACCTTCGCTATCCCATATAATGGTAGCTCCAAGCTCCTCAAATAGTTGCCTAATTGGGACTAGGGCGCGTCCCTGGCGAATAAAGGCTGGAGGGTCGGAGTAGAAAAGTTTATCGTTTATGTAGATAAGCAGGTCGTAGCTAGGATCGTTGGATATAAAAAGCATGCTCTTAGGATAGGCGATAAACTCCTGGGCGACCATCTTCCCATAGTCGCCACCGTCGATAATACCAACCCCCATGTGTGTGTATTTAGGCTCAAGCATGTTATCCTTATGAGGTGGGCTGTTCATAAGGCCTTTGAACGCGGCCTCAACTGTAGGTGCGCCAGCGAGGTTTTCCCCAGCCAGCAGCCATCCATCGGGAACGCCAGAAGCAATAATTCTATCTATTAGCTCGCCTGAAACCGGCGATATGTGGCCGAAGAAGCTATACGTTATCATTTCCTGGCAATAACGGCGCGCCATATAGGTAAGCTTTGGATCGATCTCGAGCGCCTGGAGGCCGTTTGCCCGTCTTTCCTTATTAACAAGGTTTAACATATACTGTTCATCTAGGGTTAATGTTGCGGCATTGGCTGCACTAGTGGCCATCAGCAATACGGAAAGGGCTATAATGAATAAAAGGGTGAGGCGAGCCCTAAATCTCATTAAGAATCATCCTTTCATAAAAAGCAGTCGCTAAATTGCAATTACGCGTTTGATAGGTAGCGCATGCTCGGATTAAGTGTGTAACCATTGCAGTTACACTTATAGCCTTGACTTAAACAACGAGTATAAGGTTGCTACATATGTATGTATCGGTAGATAAACAGATGACTTTAGCGGGGGATCTGCAGCTAAAAGCTAATGGCTGTTACCAGTGAGATGATCTCCAATCATTTAATTGTTGCTCTTTATTCCACTTTGTGTCAGGCTGTTAAGGATTAAACCAATAAGCATATAAATAAGCAGGCTATAATAGAGTTACTTAAATATCTGGATTAAACCGGTTGGAACAAGGGCGAGAAGCAAAAAATTCGGTAATATGGGTCTTATTTTGATAAAATGATTGAGTTCCTGTTTAAGCCCTGCTGAAATTTTAACCAGGTAGAAGAGCCATGAAAAAAGTACTCATCTCAGGATACTATGGATTTGGAAACATCGGCGATGAAGCCATCCTCTCGGCGATGGTTGCATTACTAAGGGCCGAGATTCCGGGTATAGAAATTACGGTTGCCTCTTCAAACCCCCGGGAGACCGAGGAAAGGTACAGGATAAGGGCCATTCCAAGGTCCATTAATGCAATCCGGCGTGCCATGAAAACAAGCGACCTTTTCATAAGCGGAGGGGGAGGACTTCTTCAAGATGTTACAAGCATGCAGAGCCTAGTCTATTACTGCTTGCTTCTACTGATTGCGCGAGCCGAGCGCGTGCCGGTTATGATATACGGTCAGGGAGTAGGTCCGGTAAGGCGATTCTTAAGTAAGCTTCTCGTTAGGCTAGCGGTATCCGGAGCTAATGTTATAACGGTCCGCGATAGGAGCTCTAAAAAGATTTTAGAGGATATCGGCGTTAGGCGGGATATTATCGTTACCTCCGACCCGGCACTGCTTCTAAGGCCAATGCACGTATCAAGGTTGGATGGCCTGCAAAGACCGATTGTCGGTCTTGCGTTGAGAGATTGGCGCGGCTTCAATCTTGATAGCATTGCGAGGGCAGCGGATGAGATCAGCAGTAGGGTAGGGGCATCGGTAGCCTTTATTCCTTTTCATCCGAAGCGGGATTATTTAGTAGCAGAGCGAATAGCCGCCAGAATGAAAGAGCATGCGCATATCATCAACGGTATCGATCTACCGTCGGAAGTATTGAGCGTAATTGGAGAGATGGATGCATTGGTTGGAATGAGGCTCCATTCGATTATCTTCGCCTGTCTGCAGGGTACCCCATTTTTTCCTATTGCCTACGATTCTAAAATTGAGGAGTTTTTGGCAGCGATTGGCGTTTCAAAACCGATCTCATGTCGCGATATAAGGGCAGAGGAAATCGTTGCCGGAGTGGAGAATTTACTCAGCTTAGGTGGTGGTTGGGGATATCCAATAGAGGGTCTAAGGATTAGGGCGAAGCAGAATGCTATTCTTGCAAAACAATTGCTTAAGGAGCGTCAGATTTTGGGGATTCGCTTTGATGCGCTGGAGATGGATGAGGCGATTGGGATTATTGAGGACTACATAAAGGAACGAACGCCGCACCTTGTCGTCACGCTGAATGCCGAGATGATGGTTATGGCTCAGAAAGATCAAGGTTTTAGATCGGTTCTTAATGAAGCCAGTCTTTTAGTTCCCGATAGCATAGGTATCGTCTGGGCTGGCAAATTAAGAACGCGGGTTCCTGGCATCGATATGATTGATGAGCTTGCCAAAAAATCCGTCTATCGAGAATATCGAATATTTATGATCGGCTCCAAGGAGGGGGTTGCCGAAAAAGCTGCAGCTGAGCTCACCCGTCGCTACCCAGGCTTAAAAATTATAGGCGCCCGCAGCGGTTATTTTTCAAAAGAAGATGAGGCGCAGCTTGTTGAAGAGATAAGGGAAGCTTCTCCAGATATACTGTTTGTGGGCTTGGGAATGGGTAAGCAGGAAAAGTGGATCGCACAGTACCTGGATTTTCTGGGTGTGCCAGTATGCCTTGGTGTCGGTGGGAGTTTTGACGTAATTGCCGGTGAGGTGAAGCGGGCTCCTATCTGGATTAGGCATGCCGGTCTTGAGTGGCTCTACCGGTTCATTCAGCAGCCGACCAGGCTTAAAAGGATGTTAGCGCTTCCTAAATTTGTCTACATGGTCGTGCGCGAACGGGGATTGATGTAGGAATATGGAGTCTTAGATTGAGTAAAGGAAGAGCGCTGGCCCTGTCGGCTGGTATTGTAACTATAGCAACTTTCTCTGGCCGAATATTCGGTTTTATAAGGGAGATGGTTATCTCCAATAGATTTGGCGCATCGGCCGAGACAGATGCCTTTTTCGTGGCTTTTATGATCCCAAATATCATTTACAGCCTCGTTGTTATGGGCGCACTTAGCGCATCGTTTATACCTATCTTTAGCGGTCTTTTGGCACATGAGAAGGAGAAAGAGGCCTGGCACCTGGCCTATACTATCTTTAACCTGCTACTGATATTTTTTGGCTTGATAGCCACAATCTTAATTATATTTGCGCCCCACGTGATATTTCTGATTGCGCCTGGATTATCATCCGGTTCTGGCGGGCAGCCAGGGCAGCTTGAATTAGCGGCCAGTTTACTCAGGTTGATGGCACCAGCCTTAATCCTTATGGGCATATCGGGCCTGATGGCGGGTGCGCTGAATTCCTACAACCATTTCTCTACACCGAGTATGGTTGCGCTCGTCCAGAATATACTAATGGTCATATCGATCCTTATTCTTGCCGATAAGATAGGAATTTACGGTGCAGCCATCGGCCTTCTCCTTGGCGCAGCTGGGCAGGTATTAATCCAGCTGCCTGCATTTGTAAAAAGAAAGTTACCTTACCGACTGGTTATAGATCTAAGCCATGATAAGGTAGTGAGTGTTGGAAAGCTTTTTCTCCCCGTACTTGCTGCTCTGGCCGCAAGCCAATCCAATATAGTTATCGATAAGTGGTTCGCATCATTTCTTGCCACGGGGAGCATATCCTATTTAAATTATGCATACAAGGTGGCAAGCCTGCCGTTGGGTACCCTTGTCGCAGCTATTGCAATAGTGCTGTTTCCTACGTTATCCCAGCATGCGGCAAAAAAGGATATAAATGCGCTCAGAAATACAATTTCGTTGGGAATCAGGGTAATAGCACTTGCAGCGGTACCCGCATCAGTGGGCCTATTTGTTCTAAGCATTCCTATAACGAGCCTCCTTTTTGAGCACGGTGCTTTTGAGCGAAATGCGACGCTTGCTACCGCTTCAGCTCTTAGTGCCTACTCTTTCGGTATCCTTGCAATGGGACTTAATATGCTGCTTGTCAGGGCTTTTTATGCCCTTCAAGATGGCATGACTCCCCTCAAAGCCGCGGTCGCGTTTATCTTTCTTCTCATCAGTCTTGATCTATTTTTCGTCAGGTTTCTCGCTCACGTTGGACTTGCTGCAGGCTACACAATTGCGGTAAGCCTGATGGCACTGATTCTTCTTCGGGCATTACAGAGACGTCTACAGGGGCTGAATGGAGTTCAAGTGGTTAGATCATTTGTAAAAATTGCAGCTGCAGCTGTTGCTATGGGCGTGGTTACCTGGCTTGCATCAGATTACTTAGCGACAATATTATCTGCTGGCTCAAAGCTAAATGAGTTGATCATCGTTAGTCTCTCCATCCTGGCAGGGATTATCACTTACGTCTTTGTCCTTATAGTTATGAGGACAAGCGAAATAGTAATGTTGTGGCGGATGGTGAGGTCAAGGATTTCCCGATCCCAGCCACAGGTCGCTTGAATTGCAGCAATACAGCTATCAATATACTATATAAAATAATAAGGTTGTCGCCAAAGTTGCGATAACAAGATTCAAGAAAAATGGCCCTGGTAAATTGGATGGATATGGATATAGTAGAACAGGTAAGGCAGAACTTAAAAGAGGCGCTTAGATATATAAGCGACCGCATGGTTGGCGAAATCGATGTCGGGATAATCCTTGGCTCTGGTCTGGGTCGCTTGGTTGATATCGTGGAAGACCCGATTACATTTCCGTACGGTGAAATACCGCATTTTCCAAGGTCAACAACCGAGGGTCATATGGGCAACTTGGTAATTGGTAAGCTTATAGATAAGAGGGTTGCCATTATGCAAGGTCGGTTCCATCATTACGAAGGCTATACATCAGCCGGAATCTCCTTTCCGATAAGGGTTTTGAAGGGGTTAGGGATTAAAACACTCATTATCACTTGCGCGGCGGGTGGTATCAGATCCGATCTTAAACAGGGGGATATTATGGCGATAACGGATCAAATTAACTTAATGGGTACGAATCCACTTATCGGACCAAATGACGATGAGTTCGGGCCAAGGTTTGTCGATATGGCTGAGGCTTATGATGGCGGGCTTCTGGCGACTGCAAGGGCAGCTGCGATACAGGAAGGTATCGACCTAAAAGAAGGGGTATACGTAGGAGTACTAGGACCATCCTATGAGACCCCAGCTGAGATCAGATTCCTGTCAACTATCGCCGATGTAGTGGGAATGTCGATGGTCCCTGAGGTCATAGTGGCAAGGCATTCTGGAGTCAGCGTACTGGGCCTTGCCGTTGTTACGAACACCCCGGATTCGAAGCATAAGGTCAGCCATGATGAAGTCCTTGTCGAAGCCCAAAAATCATCAGGTAGGTTGATTAAGTTGATAGTCAATGTTCTAGAAGATATTTAAGCGCAAAAGGAGCGGTTGGATGAATTATGATGTAAAGGATCTCGGTCTCGCCGAGAGCGGCAAAAAAAGAATTGAATGGGCCGATAAAGACATGTCGGTATTACGACTTATAAGGGAGCGCTTTGCTAGTGAAAAACCGCTTTCAGGCGTTAGGATCTCGGCCTGTCTGCACGTTACTTCAGAGACGGCCAATCTCATGAGGACCCTCAAGGCTGGCGGTGCGGATGTGGTCCTTTGTGCATCGAACCCGTTAAGCACGCAGGATAGTGTTGCCGCATCCCTCGTCAAGGATTATAATATACCGGTTTTTGCCATCAAGGATGAAGATGAGGAGACCTACTACAGACACATAAACGCCGCCTTGGACCATCATCCAAAGATAACGATGGATGATGGTGCGGATTTGATATCAACCCTTCATGCTGAAAGAGCCGATCAGCTTTCAGAAGTTGTAGGTGGGACCGAGGAGACGACAACCGGTGTTATCAGGCTTAAAAGCATGGCCGAGCAGGGCGTTTTACACTATCCGATTATAGCTGTAAACGATGCGCAGACAAAGTATCTCTTTGATAACAGATACGGAACCGGGCAGAGCACTATTGATGGCATACTGCGGGCAACGAATATTCTTATCGCCGGAAAGACGTTTGTCCTCTCTGGATACGGCTGGTGTGGTCGGGGTATAGCGATGCGCGCGAAGGGCATGGGCGCGAACGTGGTGATCATCGAAGCTGATCCCTTGCGTGCGCTTGAGGCGGTAATGGATGGGTATAGGGTAATGCCTTCAATCGAAGCGGCTATGATAGCCGATATATGGGTCACCGTTACCGGTGACATCCATGTTATCGACGAGAAGCACTTCAAGGTAATGAAGGACGGGGCCATTATATGCAATAGCGGGCACTTTAATGTAGAGATAAATATACCAGCCCTAGAGGCGATGTCGGAATCACGCAAGGAGGTGCGTGACTTCACAGAGGAGTTTCTGATAAAGGATGGACGACGCATCTATCTTTTAGCCGATGGTCGCTTGGTGAACCTTGCGGCTGCTGAGGGTCATCCAGCAAGCGTTATGGATATGAGCTTTGCAAATCAGGCTTTTTCAGTGGAACATATCCTCAAGGAGGCTGAAAAAATGGAGAATACCGTATACCCGGTACCCGCTGCGATCGACCAAAATATAGCCTGGCTTAAACTAGATTCGATGAATATAAAGATCGATAAGCTCACTGATGAGCAGGAAAAGTATCTGCACTCTTGGGAGATGGGAACGTAAGACTTTATGTTATATCTTGGAGGCCTGAAATGAAAACTATCGAATGGAAGAATGGTAAGGTCATCTTAATAGATCAGACAATGCTTCCGCTTAAAGAAGTGTATATTGAGACATCTGATTATCTAAGGGTTGCTGAGGCTATAAGGGTTTTAAGCGTGAGGGGGGCGCCGGCAATTGGCGTTGCGGCAGCCTACGCTGTGGCCCTTGCCGTCGCGCAATCGAGTGCAAAGAGCACTCCCGAACTCTTACAGGAGATAGAAGAAGCGATAAAGATCATCGGTGCCACAAGGCCGACAGCAGTAAATCTCTTCTGGGCTCTTGAGCGCATGAGGAAGAGGGCCCATGTTAGCTCTCACCTTGCCGTGAGCAGGTTGAAAAGGGTTTTGAAAGAAGAGGCCGATAAGATTGCAGAAGAAGAGCTTGAGATGAGCAGGCAGATGGGGGAGTATGGAGCCGGGCTAATAGAAGATGGCGATAACATCCTCACCCATTGTAATGCCGGGTCGCTTGCAACCGTAGATTATGGCACTGCTCTTGCAGTGATAAGGTCGGCCCATAACCAGGGCAAGAGGATCCATGTGTATGCCGATGAGACGAGGCCTCTTTTACAGGGGGCGCGCCTTACGACGTGGGAACTGATGAAGGAAAATATTCCTGTCACTCTTATCTGCGATAATATGGCCGGCTACTTTATGAGTCTTGGGAAGATCGATAAGGTAGTAGTTGGCGCTGATAGGATAGCCGCAAACGGGGATGTGGCCAACAAGATAGGCACGTATTCCGTCGCGGTGCTTGCCAAAGAGCATGATATACCGTTTTACGTTGCCGCGCCCATCTCAACGATAGATACCTCTCTCCCGGACGGGGGGCGAATACCGATCGAAGAGAGGGCCCCCGATGAAGTGGTTGGATTTGGTGGTAACAGAGTTGCTACTGAGGGCATAAAGGTTGCAAATCCTGCATTTGATATTACCCCTAATCGTTTAGTGGCGGGGATAATTACCGATCGCGGGGTGTTAAGGCCGCCTTATGATACCTCGATCTCCGGGCTGTTTGCTTGATAGATTCTATTCTCGGCAAAACAGGCAAGGGTACCTTGCCTGTTTTCTAGATGGGTGGGAAGCTGGATAAGCGAGCTAATCAGCGTAATCCTATCAATTTTAATACTTATCTCAATCGGATTTTTCGGTAAGAGAACCGGCCTTCTTAAGAAAGAGGATAATGCCGTTCTTAATAATATAATCATCTATCTAACGATGCCGGCGCTCATATTCCGGGCTGTCTTTGAGTCCGACATATCTTTATCCCTCTTAAAAATCCCTTTATTGGCGCTTATAGTTGTGACTTTAAGCATGGGCGTTGCTTTTGTAGCTGGGCGTTTTGCCCGTCTTAGCCGGCCTACCTTTGGGGCTCTTATTATTGCGGCATCGCTTGGCAATACGGGATATCTGGGATTTCCTTTAACGCTCCAGATTTTCGGCATCGAAAATCTTGTCAGGGCGGTTTTTTACGACCTCTTCGGAACCGCTATTTTCATGTTTACCGTCGGATTATTCATCGCAGATAAATACGGGGAAGGTCGGGATAGGATAAATAAGGTAAAGGAGATTCTCACATTTCCACCGCTTCTAGGGTTGGTAGCGGCGCTTGCACTTAAAGGATTCGGGTTGCCGGAATTTATGACCGATGCGATCGGATTTTTAGCTGGGGCTACAGTGCCTCTAATAATGCTTTCGATCGGTCTTTCCCTCGAAGTTGCCGATATGGGCCGCTACAAGCTTGAAATCGGCATCACTGGTTTAATTAAACTCGCGCTCGCTCCCCTTATAGCGCTTTTTGGCGCGAGCGCATTTAGTATGACCCAGGTTGATATGGGGATAACAATACTCGAGGCGTCAATGCCGACCGCCATGTTCTCGATGATAATAGGTCTAAAATATGGCCTGGACACCGATTTTTTGCCTGCCGCAATAGTGGCAACGACGATGATTAGCCTGGTTACGATTCCTATATGGCAATACGCCCTGAGGTTACTAATCGGCTAGTTTCCCCATTCTTTTCTACCATATAGTGAAAAGGCTTCCATCTAGCTGACCTGGTCTTTGACCCCACACTCGCCTGCTGGAGGCTTTGCAGTCCCTTTGGACCACTAATACCACTCTCGCCCTCTTGGAACGGCAGGTCTTACTCCTAAGACGCACCATGCTCAACCACACGCATTTAAACATTAAAAACGTGTGCCTTACGTGGATCCTTTCGCCTGCGTCTGGCATGGACTACCCGGTTGCTATCGGGGAAACCGATAAGCCGGGGCAACCACAGACCTAAATGGAAGCCTAGATAACTTATTTTACCCGCATTTTTGGCAGAGGACAACATCAGATGAGTTATCTACCTGCCATCAAGCGGTGTTCTTGCAACTGTTAGGACGAATACTTCAGATGCGCCCATTTTTTTTAGGGCGAGAGCGCATTCACTTACCGTGCTGCCGGTGGTATACACGTCATCTACCAGCAGCATCCTGCCTGGGGCTTGCGTCTTTGCTCTGAACGCCCCCTTAACATTGCTGGATCTGTCAGCCAGGCCAAGTTTATTCTGCTCGGGGATATTTCTTACCTTTACTAGATCTCGGTAAAGTGGCTTATTATAAAGCAGCGATAACTCCTCCGCAATGAGTCTCGATTGGTTATATCCCCGCTTTGCCTCCTTATATCCAGTAAGTGGTACAAAGGCTACAGCACTCACGTTATCAACCAGGTCCGATGCGCAATCCGAGACAAACTGGGCAAGATACGGTGCAATCTTCTTGCCATTTTTATACTTTAGGTGGTGGATTGCTTCTTTTAGGCTTCCCGCATAGCTGCCACCCGAGCGCGCAAGGGAGAAGTGTAATGTCTTGCCAGTGCAGTCCCTGCATCCATCGACGCTTCTTTGACAGGGTTTACCGCATTTCCTACAGATGCTTCCATTAATTTTCGGGAAGCCCTCAAGGCATTCAGTGCAGACCGTTTCGGTAGACATTCTTCTGCAAAGCCTACATCTTGGTGGGAACACCAAGTCAAGGAGACTCCTAAACATATCATGCATCGCCCCGTTTTTACCTAAAATAAAGCTGTAGTTGCGGCAACAAGCGGAAATGATCAATACAGCGGTAAAATCGCTATCTTGATCCATATAATACAACCACAATACCTATAATCAAGCACAAATTTAATAAGGATTTTAAATGAGCTAGTAATTTAGCATCATCAGCTCCAGAGTTTGTTAGGTGGGTGAATCATCTGATCGCTGTACTCGTCGTAAACGTATCGGTGGGATAACGGATACATTTTTGGCAATATGGCAAAATTTACCTGGCTAATGGATTATTTGAATGGTATGTATTTGTCTATAGATGCCGCCTGGGTATTGCTCTAACGAGCATATGACGGTATTCTAGTCTTTAGTTGTTGGTTTGTGGTTTTACTTAGGAGGTGCACGTGCTTCAGGGAACAGTCAAGTGGTTTAGTGCAGAAAAAGGCTACGGATTCATCGAACAAGAGAGCGGAGATGATGTATTCGTACACTTTTCTGCCATCCAAGAGGACGGTTACAGGACTCTCGACGAAGGTCAAAAAGTTTTGTTTGAAATCGTCGAGGGCGACCGGGGTCCTCAGGCTTCCAATGTTCAAAGAGTGGTTTAAACAAAGGTTGCATCTGAAGACCAACAACACCCCATGTATTTTTACATGGGGTTTCATATTCAACAGCGCATGTTTTTCCCAATTACAGATTTATCGCGGAAACGGGTTTGTGACTTTTTAGTTTACTGGTAAACTATCCTTATGAACGGGAAGATTTTTATAAGGATCGCGCTTTCAAACTGGTCTCTTTTTCCTCAAATAATGCCGATTAATTGAATGCGAAGTAATCATTCGCTCAAACATCGATAGGAGTGTGTCGAATGGAACTCATTGTAAAAGGCAGACATGTAGAGGTTACGGGTGCGCTACGTTCATATGCTGAAGATAAAATAGGGAGGGTCGCGAAATATTTTGATCGGATACAGAAAATCGAGATCGAGTTTACTGACGAGAAGAACCCAAGCATAATCAATTCAAAAACAGTTGAGGTGACCGTTTTCCCAAAAGGCCCAATTCTTAGGGCAAAGGAGTCCTCAAGCGATATGTACGCATCGATAGATATGGTAGTTGATAAGCTCGAAAGGCAGATTAAAAGGTTTAAGAACAAGAAAAACTATAAGAGCACGAAGCACGCTCCCGGGCTCGGTGAACTCGCGCTAGCGAGTTTTGCTGGAACTGCTAGAGAAGAGCTAGAGGGACCGAGGATAGTTAAGGTCAAACAGGTGGCTGTCAAGCCGATGGATCCCGAGGAGGCCACCATGCAGATGGAGCTTTTAGGCCACGACTTCTTTGTTTTCACCAATGCGAATACGGAAGAGGTCAACGTCGTCTACAAACGGAAGGATAATAACTACGGATTAATCGAGCCAATCTATGGCAAGGCTTAACTGGTTATGCTAGGCTAATTTCACGCATAATAATCCCTAATATATTTAATTAAACGCTTGGCGGAAGAGGAATTCTCATGAGCCCAATGACCGAAAAGTTCTCCGTCGATGAGATCGAGGATTCGATCTGCCAGATCGATTGTGTAAAAGCAGTGCGTATCGTTGCCGATCAGGACAAGAATATTGAAGAGATTCATGTTCTGGCAAGTCCTTCAAAAGGGCCCAAACAGCTTTCGCGGGACATTGAGTCGGTGTTGATGGCCCGATATGGCCTATCGGTAAATCATCGCAACAATCAACTTAGGCCGTGATACGGTAGTTGTTACTTCAATCGCTATATTAGGTTTTGATGGCGGTGAAACCTTTGCCGGTTGTGCTATAGTAAGAGATGATGAACGTGAGGCAATTGTGAGGGCGGTACTAGATGCAATCAATAGGCTTTAGGGTTCTTGATAATAAGATAGCTTAATCATCCTTTGGACCAACATCAAAATTTGGACCGACATCAAAACTCTTGGATAAAAGGGAATTTACTGATTTTAGTTTAAATGAGCGGAGCGGTAATTACCTTCCAGTAATGAGCGGAGGGGAGGAGAACCTAAAAGGAGGTCTCTTTTGTTGAAAGCTCGCATTCTAATGATTCTCGCCGTCCTTGCAAGCCTGATTCTAGCTGGTGGTGCTGGAAGTAGAATGGGTTAGCTTTAATGATGTCGGTCCTTTTATATACTAATTTGAATTCCAATCCCTAAGTTCTGTATTTTATCAAGTAATTGCTTGATAATATAAATACAGTGAATGATATCACGGTAAGAGCTAGAATATTCTTCTATAGCATATACGTGGCGGCGCTCGTAGTTCTTATTGCTAGCCTGCTTACAAAATTTGCACTACCCTGGGCAGAAGTCGCCTTCTTTGCGCTGCTCATTTTCGTAGCCGATTCATTTACGATTCAGCTTCCAAAGAACGCCTTTATTTCTGTCAGTTTTGCCATCATTTTTGCTGCGACCCTTCTCTTTGGCCCGGAGGCAGCGGCAATTGCCAGTATGACCACCATTATTAACATTAGCGATATCAAGCACAAGATTGCCTGGTATAAAATGCTGTTCAGCGCGTGCAATTACGCTATATCGGCGTATATAGCGGGTTACACCTTTATATTGATTGGGGGTACGGTTGGTGGAATAGCAACCGCTAATTTCCCATTTGTTATCATCCCGGTTATAGCGGCAAGCACCATTTTCTTTGTAGCAAACACGGGTCTTATCGCATTAGGCCTAGGAATCATTCACAACGAATCGCCGGTCGATATCTGGCGGTTTGATTACCAATGGCTTATCCCGAATTACTATGCCCTCGGGGTGCTCGGTCTAATCCTGGCCCAAATATACGATTCATTCGGCCCTGCAAGCATCATCCTTCTCATCGTTCCACTCCTTATTGCCCGCCAAACCTTCCAGGTTTATATGAAGTTAAGGAGTGCTTATATGGATACTGTTAGCGCTCTGGTACGGGCGCTTGAAGCTAAGGATCCCTACACCCGGGGGCACTCGGAGCGTGTTGCGGGGTACGCCGAGAGGATAGCCAGGGAGATTAAGTTGCCCGAGGAAAAGGTAGAGATATTGCGCTACGGCGCACTCCTTCATGATATAGGGAAGATAGGAATCGCTCGCAAGGTGTTAAATAAACCGGGAAAGCTTACCGACGAGGAGTTTAAGTGGATTCAGGCCCACCCGAAGATCGGTGCCGGGATTATAGGGCATATCGAATTTTTAAAGGCTGCGGTGCCCGCCGTTTTCTACCATCACGAGCACCTAAATGGTAAGGGCTATACAGAAGGTCTGTCGGGGGATAATATACCGCTTCTCGCGAGAATCATGACTGTTGCTGATAGCTTTGATGCTATGACATCGGCCCGATCGTACAAGCCTGCTTTAAGCACCGAGAAAGCAGCTACAGAGCTTATGGCATGCCGGGGCAGCCAGTTTGATGGTAGGATTGTTGATGCTTTTATAAATTCCATGGGCATTTCACTTACGGAAAAGGATTCCAATGAAGAGGAGCAGTTAAAAATTGCAATCGAGGATCAGGTATAGGGTTATTTTGCCCCAAGCGATCATTATATTCTTCGGTCTGCTGCTGCTCGCGGTTTTCATACCAAAGTTCTCCACGGGCTACCTCATGGCGGTCTCTTTATTTGCTGTTGCCATTGTTATAAGCAGGCTTCTCGATATCCAGCTGCCGCAAGGGGGAAAGCTGCACATAGATGCTGCCGTCATCATCGCAAGCATCCTTCTTTTCCCGCTTCCCGATACCCTAGTTATCATAATTATTGGGGTTCTTGTTTCGATGCTTTTAAGGCGGATCAAACCCTCATTTAGCGGTATGATATATCCGTTGTCGCTAAGAGTCCTGACCGCTTTTTCCTCAGCCTCCCTTTTCTATCTTGTCGGCGGAGAGGTGGGTAAGGTCGAGCCCTTTTACGGTCTCTTATCTCTTCTGGTGCTATGCGTTACATACTCCGTTATAGACCTTGGGTTTGATCAGCTAACTATATCAATTAACAGAGGAACGCCCTACATCCCAGCGTTCCTGTCAGCAGCTCGGTTCTTGGCGCCGATTTACATGGCGCTCTCTTCTCTCGGGATTCTTCTTGCGATTATGTATAAAGGGGCGGGGTACTGGAGCCTGCCCCTTTTTTTCATGCCACTTCTGGTTACCAGGCTCTCTTTTAAATACTTTCTGGATATAAGAAAAGTTTATCGCAGGACAATAGAGGCGCTTGCCAATGCAATTGAGGTCCAGAACCCGCGCAGGCGCGGACATGGTCAGAGGGTGGCTAACTACGCCATCGATATAGCCAAGGAGCTCGGGCTGCATGGTCGCGAGCTTGAGCTTATCGGCTACGCCGCACTTCTTCATGACATAGGTATGCTCGGTATCGATGATGACTCACTCGATCACCTGCTTGAGCAGATGAGCACGCGCAATGGTGAAGCGCCGCATGCAGCGGTCGGGGCAGAGATAATCGAGCAGGTGGACTTCTTAAAGGATGCGGCTGATATGGTGCGTAAGCATCACTTTCCTATTGGTAAGGTTAGGGAGGTCGATGATATCCCTATCGGCGCCAGGATTATAAATGTTGCCAGCCACTTCGATAAACTTACCCGGTCTGAAATGCCAGAGGATAAGCTTACTGCATACCAGGCCATAAGCAGGATAAAAAAAGAGCAGGGCATAACATTTGATCCAAAGGTTGTGCGAGCTTTAATAAATACCCTACGCAAACAGGGCAAACTGATGGATTTCGTAAGCTAACATCACTTAGCGCTCTTTACTTCGCTGCTGTGACAGACGAGGTCATCTATGATCTATATCTATAACGATATCGAAAAACTCCACCTGTAGAAATCTCTAAAAATATTAGCCCTAAATTATTGACCGCAAGCTTTTTTTTGGTTATACTACTCGCCAAATAAACATCTGCATTGTATATGGGCGGTATGCATAAAACCTGCAAATCATTACAACTTTGGTTCTAGCCGAGAGTTTTGATAGGGAAGAGTTATATAAAAATAGAACGTGACCATACCTAAGCTAAAGGGAGCTAATGTGGGCCAAGCGTAAAATAATGTTAGCTCTACAGTCTGAGGTTTATCGAACCGGCATAATTAGGACTTTAGAATCCGATTACGAAATCCTTACAATAGATCCTCAATCATTTCAGCCCGGAGTATTTGGGCAATATCTTGCTGACCTAATTATCATTGGTTTTAATGAATATAGCTTGCAGATAAATCGAAACATCACCAATTCCCTACAAAATACTGATATTAAGATAGTTGCTGTTTTATTTTGCACCGAGCCTTGGGCCATTAGTGAGGTTTTAGATCTTAAGCCTAATGCTCTGTTGCATTATGCTTCATCGGCCCCGATGGTGAAAAGAGCGGTACAGCAAGCATTACGAAATGAGCGATTTGTCGATGAGCAATTAGCGGAGTCACTCTTCTCCTTTCACCTAGGAAAGCATGCTAGCATAACTGATATTCTTACCATACAGGAAAAGAAAGTGCTTGGGTTATTGCTACAGCACTTATCTAATAAAGAGATAGCTTTTGAGCTATCTCTTTCTGAGCGAACCATTAAATTTCACTGCCACAATATCTACCGGAAAATCGGTGTTTGCAACCGCATGGAGCTAATCAAGCTGCTACATGACCGCAAGGTGTTGGAGTAGTACGAGCACTGCTGGTACAGGTATTGGTACAGGTTTTTACCTGTACCAAAACTGTACTAAATCAATCCCAAAGTACAGTAGTAATCCCTAAATTTAGGTGCTTAAATTAAGATCAGGCGGTATTCAGCGATACAGCTTATTGTTCTAATCATTGCAAGGAGGTGATTTGCAATAAGAGATCTTGGTAGCTAAGACATCTAAGTATTTTCTTAAGGAGGATGCAATGAAGATTAGGAAGGTAATAATAGCGCTACTTCTATCGGTTGCACTATTATGTGCGACTGTGACCCCAGCCGCCGCGGGTCTTCCAGTAGTTCCAAGTACTTATGCTTTAACGTACAGAACGGGGTTAGTCTATGGCGGGTATTTTACAGCATATCTCCAAGCATGTAACGCCGGTTACGTTAATGGATCTAATGTGCCTAATGCCGTTAATAAGGCTATCTGGATGACTCTTGATAATAGCATTGATTATTGGATTGAAATAGGGTTTACGGACGGCGCTGTTGACGATTATGGCAGTGGGGGTGATGGGGGACCACCATTTTACAACTATCACGGTTGGTATTTCGCGAAATTTTTAAACGATGGCGCTGGTTATCGTATGCGTGTGTTTAGTGGACCAAGTACTGCAAATGGGACACATCATGCCTGGGAGATCCAGAAAATAGGCACAAATAAATGGGCAGTGTATATTGATTTTATACAGCGAGCGTCATTTACTGCAACCAATCCACCTTCTAATGCAATGATGTATTTTGGTTGGGAGGGTAACCAAGCGAATAATAATACACCATATGTAGCTTATAACGAATCAGGCAACCACCAGTATAGGACTAGCGGAGGTACGTGGTATAATTGGACTAGTGGTGGTCTAATTAATACCTGCCCTTATATAAGGGTGGCCTGGAAACAATCCGGTAACTATACTAATGCGAAGTTTAACTACTAATTGAAAGGAGTGACCCATGAAGAAGAAATGGTCGTTATTAGCTATAATGATTATTATGATTGGGGTGGTAGGCACTGCTATTTCGGCATATGCCCTTGAGAGGTTACCGATCAATTCATTAGCCCCACTATTTAAGGCACCTATTGGTGTTGATGAAAAACAATATAATCATGATCCAGAGCCGCGGCTTAAAGATAATAAAGGTAAGGTTGGGCAAGAGAGCAAGGCAAAGTTAGAATTTCATGTTCCCGCTGAAAAATTGCCGGAAGGCGTAAAGAGGCTTGAAGAAAAATTACTGACCTGGTCCGAATATCAGAAAAGCGTCAATGACAAAAGCAAGGATCGAGAAATCGCAGACGATAGAGAGGTGTGGATAGTAAAAACGTATTACCCCCAATATAATCATGTTCGCTTTGGAACTATCAACGATGCGATAATTACACGCATATATGATGCTGAAACGGGCAAGTATTTAGGATATGATCTTACAACAAAAGATCCCAATGAGCTAAAAAACAGTTCGCCTATGCGCGATTTGTCCGATCTGGCTAATGCTATGGGTAATAGTAAATAGCGTGGGTAGCGGAGCAAGGAAGACAATATGGTTGTCTTCCTTGCTCCAATCCTGAAGCAGGTTATTGCTAGAACTAGGGGTTCATCAAATCTGGCTCGTTAATAGGGACTCGGGGCAACGTCCCCGTTGGTGAAATACATAACTTGCTACTCAATCAATACGTTGTGGTCTACCTCCCCACCTCTGCCTGATCGATAATAACGCACGCGACAGCGTGCGTTATGCCAAACTTTAGATACATCATCTAATACAGGTTTCCACTGGAACCGTTGGCCTACTGATTTTCTTACTAAATCTTTTGACAAACGGCCCTAGGAAGCGCCCATCTTTAAGGTCCGCGTCTACTTGGGCAAGCTCATCATTTAATGCAAACAGCCCCTCGGGGAATGCGCTCTCCCAAAGATTCATCTGATCAACCTCGTAAAGCTTTAACATAGCGAAGCCTCCTTACAGGGGAACTAGTTAAGCTGCTACATGACCGCAAGGTGTTGGAGTAGTACGAGCACTGCTGGTACAGGTATTGATACAGGTTTTTACCTGTACCAAAACTGTACTAAATCAATACCTAGGTACAGTAGTAACCCCTAAATTTAAGCGCTTAAATTTATTGGTAAGGCATAATACATCAGGGCCTGCCTATATAAGCTTCTGCAAAAGGCGAGAGCAAAAAACGCTACTAAGATTACCGAAGAGTTCTGTGGCAGGACCCTCTAATCGAAGGTGGTGGTAGTTTGCAGAACTTAAAGTATTTTTACTAAGTATTGCTCAGCATGGATAGCACAAAAACAACTATCGATGAAGGAGGTACTTTTGATGTCAGTAAAAATCAAGCGGATTAGTGTTCTCCTGCTCGTTGCCTTGTTTTTGACAGGACTAGTTGCAGGAGCGTATGCAGCATCAACAAATGCGGCAAAAGAAGAAAATCCCAAAGTAACAGTGGGGAAGAACTGGCGTGCAAGTGGCGTTGTCAAGCCGAATGGCATGCCAGAGCCCATGAAAAACCTCAAGGACACGGCAGATACTGCTACAGCTGAGAAGGCGATAGAGCAAAGATCAAGTTCTTCTAATGTTGCACCAGTTGGTCCGGGAAAGAATTCTAAGTAAAGGAGGGGCAGATGATGAAGCTAGGAATTAACTACTGGTTGAAAACTAAAATATTTAAGCGAATAGCATGGCTGGTTGTATTTACCCTTTTCTTTAATCCGATAGCATTTGATCTACTGCGGTTTTCTCCGCTCAACAGAGTGGTCGGATCATCCATTGCAGAGGCTGCGGTAGCTGATCGGGATGGTCTAGGGGTAGAGAGTTTCTGGAATTTCTATAGTAAAGACCTTGGAGCTGGCTGGAAGTACTCGATAAACACCTTTACCGGCAATCTGGTCATTCAAAAAGGGTTAATGAGCATCCTGGGGCGAGGATTTGACCTTAGTGAAGGGCTGGTATATAACTCGCTATCAAGCCAGGCCGGTATAGTTGGAGCTGGCTGGCAGCTGGCAAATGATCTCTTCGTGCTGGAGAACGCTGATGGCAGCGTAACCTTTAAAGATGGGGATGCAACCAATCACAAATTCACCAAAAATGCCGATGGAAGCTACACGGCACCAGATGGCGTTTTCCTTAAGCTAACCAAGGTGGATGCCACAATCTTTACCATTAAGGATCAAGCCAACACCGTGTATCGCTTCCAAAACGGCTCTCTTGTAAGCGTAACGGACGAAAAAGAAAACGTAAAGTCCTTTAGCTATGATGCAAATAGCAGGCTAACCACCGTTACAGACCCGTCTGGAAGAACTCTGAACTACAGCTATGGGGCAAACGGCAAGTTAAGCACCATCACCGATCCCACAAGCAGAACCACGTCATTTGGCTATAATGCAAGCGGAAGGCTTACCTCGGTGACGGATCCCAAGAATGGGGTAACCCACTTTTCCTATGACGGGTCTGGTCGTCTTGTTAGCCTAACTGATGCAAATGGGCACATCACCTCATTCTTCTACAATGCAGATGACAGGGTGATTAAGGTTACGGATGCACGGTCCAACCCAACAAAAGAGTATGCCACAACGCTTACCTATGATACAAATCTTCTTAAGACCACGGTAACTGACCCAGCTGGCAAAAGCATCATCTACACCCATAACTCGGCGGGAAATCCAGTTCAAATCCAAAACGGGGCAGGGGACACGATTACCTTAACCT
>JACUUO010000030.1 GCA_014859275.1 Actinomycetota bacterium
GTGGTACCACGAGATTGTAACCCTCGTCCCATAGTGGATAGAGGGTTTTTTGTTTTATAAACTAAAGGGAGGATGAAGATGTATACGCCATCAAGGAGCGAGTTTAAGAAGCTGGCCAAAGAGCACAATCTGGTTCCGGTCTACCGGGAAATAATAGCAGATATGGATACGCCAGTCTCGGCGTTTATTAAGCTCGGGGATAGAGTGAATTCATTTCTGCTCGAGAGCGTTATAGGTGGTGAGCAGCTTGGAAGGTACTCGTTTCTTGGAAGCGATCCATTCTTAACAATAACCGCACGCGGCAATAGCGTAATGATAGAGGGTGAGGAAGAAGCACAGTTAGAAGGCGTTGGCGAACCGTTAAAGATCGTCGAGGAGAGGATACTCTCTTATAACCCGGCAATGATTGATGGGCTCCCGCCCTTTTTTGGGGGTGCAGTGGGATATGTTGGATATGATGCTATCAGGTACTTCGAGCGCATCCCCAAAAATGCGGTCGATGACATGGGTGTTCCTGAGATGGTTTTTCTCTTCACCGATACGGTTATCATATTCGACCACATAAAGCACAAGATAAAAGTGGTTGCAAACATGCGAACCAACAGCGGTGATATAAATGACCTCTACAGCAAGGCGGTTGAGAAAATAGACAATGCGATTAAGAAGCTGAGAAATTCGCAAGACCGCATGCAACTAGTAGAGATGGCTCGATTTAAGACCAGGGAGTTCTACTCGAATATTTCGGAAGATCGCTTTATCGGGATGGTTGAGAAGGCAAAACAATATATTCATGAGGGCGATATATTCCAGGTCGTCCTCTCACAGAGGTTCTCAACGCCCTTAACTATAGCACCCTTTGATATCTATCGCGTTCTAAGGACGATAAACCCATCACCCTACATGATTTATCTTAAGCTAAAAGATTGCACTATAGCGGGCGCCTCTCCTGAGCCTTTAATTCAAGTGCAGGATAGTATTGTGACGATAAGGCCGATAGCAGGTACAAGGCCAAGAGGGAGAAATGCTGAAGAAGAGAGAGAACTTGAGGTGGAGCTTTTGGGGGATGAGAAGGAGAGAGCCGAGCACGTCATGCTCGTTGATCTTGGAAGAAATGATATTGGAAGGGTTTGTAGTGCGGGAACAGTAGGGGTGGACGACTTGATGTATGTTGAGCGGTACTCGCACGTCATGCACATCGTTTCGACGGTTAGCGGTGAGCTGGCAGAGGGCAGAAATGCATTTGATGCCCTCAGGGCAGCTTTCCCAGCTGGGACGGTCTCCGGCGCACCGAAGATAAGAGCGATGGAGATTATCGATGAGCTAGAGCCGACCCTTCGAGGGCCATATGCCGGAATTTATGGTTATTTTGGGTTTAACGGTAACCTTGATTGTGGAATAACTATAAGAACAATTGTAATGAAGGATGGGCAGGCGTATGTTCAGGCTGGAGCGGGTATAGTGGCAGATTCTATTCCTGAGAGAGAATATATTGAGACGAAAAATAAGGCCAGGGCTCTTTTTGCAGCGATAGACCAGGCGGGATATGCTGATATCTGCAAGTAGAGGGCGATACTTCTATAGGCTGTTATATACCGAGTAACCGTCTTGTTGTTGACGATCACTGTACATGTCCATAAAATCAAGAAAAGGAACCTAATACCCGAAGTTAAGCTCAACGGGGCGCCTATTTGGGCCGGAGAATTTGCTGTTGTTAAACTTGAAGCTATCACAATTTGCGCTGGCTAGTGTTGTTTATACTTGAAAGGCGCTTCTAAGTTAGTGCTGCGTCCGGTTCGTAGGGAATCCATTGCTTCGCATTTAAGCTTGTCCTCATTTTGAGTCGCAATTAGATCAAAAAGGAAATGATCTCTTTTGCTAAAGCGGAGTTTGAAGACTATAGCACATAGGTGCAAAACCTGCACTCTGTGTGCGGGCGAACAGATGTTTGTTATTAAGAGCGAATCTGCAAACCTGTCTGTTATCAGAAATCACATTAAGCTGATCGGTGAGCACTGTGATTTAAGCGAAAAACAACTTTTCGACCTTCAAGTAGCGGTCGGCGAGGCGACAGCCAATGCTGTAGAACATGGATCGCCCCTCGGCCCTGAAAATAATGTAAATATTACCGCATCCTGCGATGGGGGTGCATTAACGATAGTAGTAAAAGATGAGGGGAAATTTAAACGGCGCATGCCGAATCCGGGCATAGAGATGAACTTCCGCGGGCGGGGTATACCGTTGATGCTTGCTCTTATGGATAGAGTGACTATCGATGAGGCAAAGGATGGAACGCGAGTTATTCTGGTAAAACAGATAAATAGTAGCAATAATGTTAGCAATAACCGCAGTGAAGGTTAAGAAGGTTAAAGCTGTATAACTACAGGTTACCCTCATCATCGTACACCGGATCCAGGCCAAGCCATGAAGCAAATTTGTTAACGACCATCTTTAAGGCCATCGGTGTTTTTTCTCCAGCACGCTCAATATTTCTTTGAAGCTTACTCATTGCATTGAGTATGCCTTTACCCCTGTGCACGGTGGTAGTGCTATCCTCAGCCATACCGGTATCTTCAACACTGAACTTCTTATCGGCTTTCGTCTGAGCCTTTAGTGCTTTTTTCTTAGCCTTTTTAGCTTCCCCTTTAGCTCTCTTAGCCTCTATTTGGGCCCTCGTTTGCTTACCTTCTACATCATCTGCAATAGCTTCTGCCCTGTCCCTGGAATGGTTCTTGCCAAAGGCTTTGCCTTTGGATTTGTCTACAACGGAGTCGGGCTTGCCTACTGCAAGTGCGGTGGCCGGCAATACGAGCATTGCCACTAAGACTAGGACTAAAAGTTTCTTTGGCATATTCTCCTCCTTTAAGGTATTATCTAAGTTCAACTTGCTGATAATGGGTACTGTGGGTCTTTATTGGACCGCTCATCAAAATAGCTGTTATCGTTTTAAACGTAAATCTTATTGTAGGGTTACGGCTAATTGAAAAACCATAGCGTTTTGCTATAGGCATATGGTTCAGGGACTAATAGCGATAAGATTAATGAAATGTTCCTTAATTACAGTAACCAATAGATTTTCCCTCCGTTAATATAAGTGAAAGCATTAGGGATTATGGATGAAACAATAGACCTAAAAGAATTAGTCGAGAGAGCAAAAAACTACGATACTGAGGCTTTCGGTCAGCTTTACGACCTGTACTTTGATAAATTGTTCGGCTATGCCTACTATAAGGTAGGCAACCGTTTTGAGGCTGAGGATATTGTAGAACAAGTATTCCTAAAAGCTCTCGAAAAGATTTCTGAGTTTGAATGGCGGGGGGCGCCATTCTCATCGTGGCTATTTAGAATAGCTTCTAATCTGATTGTCGATCACTATAGGTCGGCAAAGTATGAGGCGGTCGATATTTCTGAGGAAACGGACTTATTGCTGGGCGATGATTGTAATCCAGAGCAGTTCGCAATTCGCGAGAGTGACCGCAATAAAATTGTCGATGCCATAAGGACCCTGACAGAGGAACAGCAGCAAGTAATTGTAATGAGGTTTATCGCAGGTATGACTATTGAGGAAGTTGCAAAGGCGATTGATAAAAACACGGGTGCAGTTAAGGCTTTACAGCACCGAGCAATAGGGTCTCTTAGTAGGATCTTAAGAGGAGATAAATGATGAAGCCCGATCTAGGTGACACATTAAACGAGTGCATAGAAGCAATGATAAACGATGAGAAACTGGCTGATGAATACCTACTCCCACTTAAAGAGAAGCACGCTAAATTGGAGCCAATGCTTGTCACCGCCACAGAACTGATCGGCGTAGGTGAAGTTGCGCCGAATGCTGAAAGAAAGCAACAGGCGAAAGAGAGGCTTATGGCCTTAGTTGAGCGGAAGCGCTGGGAGAGTGGCATAAGTTGTATCCCAGCGGAAGAAAATACCACTGCAAAGGTTCCTCAGTGGCGAAAGTTCTTCACGCGCCTCGGCATTGTAACCCTTATTTTTATAGTACTGAGCAGCGGAACTCTGGTGATAGCAGAGGAAAGCCTACCGGGAAGCCCCCTTTATCCATTAAAGCTAGCGGTTGAAAAAGTTAGGATCGGGTTAGCCGATGACGATAGTAGGGCTATGTTATATTTGGAGGCCGCTGAGGAGAGGATAAACGAGTTAAAGCAGTTGAAAAACGGCGATGCAAACTATATCAAGCTGGTCAAAGCTTTTGCGAAGAATCTTGAAGCGGCCGGATTGGCGGCAGGACATGATGATGCGGCCCTTAAATCCGCTCTAGCCGATTTTGTAAGAAAGAACGAGGAAGTTCTTTCAGATATATTAAAGAGAGCACCGGAGAGCGCCAAGCAAGCAATAGAGCGCGCACTCAATAACGGTAATAAGGGGAAGAGTGGTCTCAATGAACGTGGGCGTGCTGGCGAGGGGGGCGAAAAGGATTCCGATCATCACTGGAAATTTAACCACGAGACGGAGGGTCGTGATGGAGGACGGACATCGCCAGGAACTGAACAGCCGGAAGTTGGGAAAACTAAGGGTTCTAGGGGAATTGCTCCAGGTAGCGATGTCAGAATAAGAGAAGGCAAGAGAGGCAGTCCAATTAACCAAACCCCAGCTGCAACCCCCAGCACACCAGGAGGTGTAAATCTAAATCCATCGGATGGAAAATCGCCAGCATCAGATTAGGTCGGTAATCCAGGTGGTAATAACGGAGGGAGCAGCAGCAATAATAATGGAGAAGGGCCAATGATGAAGATAGGGGAGATGGTAAAGTCACTGTAAAGATAATTGACACCACCCTTTGTCTGTGCTATGTTTCTTTTAATCAAATAAGCGGCCGTTGATGGGGAAAGTAGGCTAGAGAAGCGGGTAATAAGCGAGCCGGGGATGGTGAGAGCCGGTACCTCGTTACTAGCTGAGTGGGCCCCTGAGGTGTGGATGCGAAAGAGTACAGGTGGTACCAAGTAGCATCGCCGGATTCTCACCGTTAAAAGGGAGTAGGTATCGATATCTCTAGCTCATAGCGGCAGAAGGTGTCCGTACTGGATAAATGAGGCAGAGACAGAGACTGGAGTGGTCCTTAGCTATCGTAGAAGTGAGAACTCTCTAGTAGTTGTATCTGTGAAGTTGGGTGGTACCACGAGATTGTAACCCTCGTCCCATAGTGGATAGAGGGTTTTTTGTTTATAGCATTTATGAGATGAGATAAGTTCTAGAAAGGCTGAAAAAGATGATAGTGATGATCGATAATTATGATTCTTTTACGTTCAACCTGGTACAATACCTAGCTGAGATGGGTGAAAAACTGATCGTTCTCAGGAATGATGAGGTGGCGGTCGGAGATGTCATAAACCTTAATCCGGATAAGATCGTTATCTCTCCTGGACCGGGAAGACCAGAGGCTGCCGGTATATCGATCGGGCTCATAAAGGCGGTATCGGAGAGGATTCCGATACTCGGTGTATGTCTGGGGCACCAGGCGATAGGGCAGGCGTTTGAAGGTAAGGTCGTTCACGCAGGGGTCCTTGTGCATGGTAAAACATCGAAAATATACCATGATGGAAGAACGATATTCAGCGGGCTACCGAATCCGTTTATTGCAACCAGGTACCACTCGCTGGTGGTGGAGAGATGTACGCTCCCTTCGTGTCTTGAGATCTCCGCTGAGACCGAAGATGGGTTGATTATGGCCGTAAGGCACCGTGACCTTCCGGTCGAAGGCGTACAGTTCCATCCCGAATCTATACTTACGAATGAAGGAAAAACTCTCTTACGTAATTTCATAGGGATCGATAGCGCACATAAGATCGTTGCCAGTTAAAGCTGTGGGGAGGAGAAGAATGTTAGTCAATGCGATAAAAACAGTTACTGATAATAAACATTTAACTAGAAAAGAGGCCGAACAGGTTATGAATGCGGTGATGAGCGGGGAGGCTACACCTGCACAGATCGCCGCGCTAATAACGGCCCTAAGAATGAAGGGTGAAACCGTGGATGAGATATCCGGCTTTGCGACCGTAATGAGGGAAAAGGCAAGCAGGATAAGCCCAAAGGTTGTGGAGCTTGTCGATACGTGTGGTACCGGAGGGGATCAGCTCCATACGTTTAATATTTCTACTACGGTCGCCTTCGTTATCGCAGGTGCTGGGGTGCCTGTTGCTAAGCATGGAAATCGCTCGGTATCCAGCAGAAGCGGCAGTGCTGATGTTTTGGAGGCGCTAGGTGTAGGGATCGATCTAACCCCAGACCAGGTAGAGAGGTGCATCGAGGAGGTTGGGATCGGCTTCATGTTCGCCCCCAATTTTCACAGGGCGATGAAGCACGCGATCGGCCCCCGGCGCGAGATAGGTATACGAACGGTCTTTAATATACTCGGTCCATTAACGAATCCTGCTGGGGCGACCGCTCAGGTTCTCGGGGTGTACGATCCCCAATTAACCGAAGTCATGGCCCTGGTTCTCGGAAATATAGGGGTGAAGCACGCGCTCGTGGTCCATGGCCACAATGGGCTCGATGAAATATCCAATACCGGCGAGAGTATAATCTCCGAGCTTAAGGATGGCAAGGTAACGACGTATACGCTAACGCCGGAACAGTGCGGCGTGAGCAGAGCGAGCATTGAAGGCTTGCGCGGTGGAACCGCCGAGGATAATGCGGCGATAACGCTGGATATCCTGAAGGGGGCGGGAGGGCCAAAGAGAGATGTCGTGCTGATGAACGCTGCTGCTGGGCTGATCGCCGCTAGCAGGGCCACATCTTTTGAGGAAGGAATGGCGCTTGCGGAGCAAGCTATAGGCAATGGTAATGCACTATCTAAACTACAAGCTCTGCGGGATTATGGCAGCATTTTGAATGCGGAGAGTTAAAAGTGATACTCGATCGGATTATCGAAGATAAAAAGTTATATGTTGAGGAGGCGAAGAAGCGATATTCCATCGGGGATTTAAGAGTAGGTAATGGGAGAGGTAGCAGAAGCCTTATCAAGTCGATCAAATCGTGTAATGTGGCCATTATTGCAGAGATAAAGAGGCGTTCCCCATCCGGCGGGAATATGGACTCGAGTTATAGCTTGACAGAGCTTGCCTCGATTTATGAGCAGAGCGGTGCGGCTGGTATCTCTGTCTTAACAGATGAGAAGTATTTTGGTGGAAGGCCAGAAGATCTCCGAGAGGTTAAAGCAGGGGTGGCGCTGCCGGTATTGCGAAAGGATTTTATCATAGATGAGTACCAGATTTATGAGGCAAAGGCTTATGGTGCGGATGTTATTCTGCTAATAGCCGCTATACTCGACGATATTAGGATTAGAGAATTTCTAGCCCTGGCGCACGAACTCGGCCTTGAAGTGCTGCTTGAATCGCACACTGAAGATGAACTCAGGCGATCAATAGAGAGCGGCGCCAGGCTTATTGGGATCAACAACCGGAATTTGGATACGCTGAAGACGGATGTAAGTACATCCATCAGACTGATGCGAATGGTTCCTGACGACCGGATCGTGATTAGTGAGAGCGGTATTTCCAGTAGTTCCGACATCAAAAGGCTCTTAAATGAGGGTGCTGACGGATTTCTCATTGGAGAATCGCTGCTTAAAATTGCCGATCCAGGCCGAAAATTGGCAGAGCTTATAAATTTATAAGATACGCCCGATGTGAATTCTTTTTACGATTTAGATCCTTCAGACCCCCGGCTCTTCAGGACGACAAATTGGTGAATTGCAAAATCGACTGAACCATAAAGTCACTGAACAGTGACAAGAATAAAGGAGTGATCTGTATGGGAACAACAAAGTTTTTATTAAGTGAAAAGGAGATACCTACTGCTTGGTATAATGTCCTGGCAGATTTGCCTTATCCGCTGGAACCGTATCTCCACCCTGTGACGAGGGAGCCGGTGGGACCTAAAGACCTATCACCTCTCTTCCCAATGGAGTTAATTAAGCAAGAGGTGAGCAACGAGCGCTGGATTGAGATTCCGGATGAGGTACTTGAGATCTATAAGCTGTACAGGCCCGGACCTCTTTTTAGGGCCCGCAGATTGGAGAAGGTATTGGATACCCCGGCAAAGATTTATTACAAGTACGAAGGCGGAAACGCTACTGGAAGTCATAAGCCAAATACAGCTATTGCGCAGGCATATTATAACAAACAAGAAGGTATAAAGAGATTAACAACTGAGACTGGAGCGGGTCAGTGGGGTAGCGCGCTCGCCATGGCGTCAAGCTTTTTCGATATCGAGTGCGTTGTGTACATGGTTAAGGTTAGCTACGATCAGAAGCCGTATCGCCGATCTTTGATGGAGGTCTACGGGGCAACGGTTCATGCCAGTCCGACTACCAGTACTCAGGCAGGGCGCGGTATACTCAAGATCGATCCCGATTCTCCAGGTAGTTTAGGGATTGCGATAAGCGAGGCTGTAGAGGATGCCGCAATGAGGGATGACACGCATTATTCCCTGGGGAGCGTACTAAACCATGTGCTCTTGCATCAAACTATTGTAGGTCTTGAGACAAAGAAACAGATGGAGATGGCCGGTGATTATCCCGATATAATGATCGGGTGTTGCGGTGGAGGCAGCAATTTTGGGGGTTTTAGCTTACCATTTATCCAGGATAAGTTTACCGGTAAAGATATAAGGCTGGTTGCGGTTGAGCCAAGGGCTTGTCCAACCTTAACCGAAGGCGAGTACAGATACGATTTGTGCGATGCCGCTGGTATGACGCCCTTTGCAAAGATGTACACGCTCGGCCATGATTTCGTGCCGGCCGGGATTCACGCCGGGGGCCTACGGTACCATGGTGATTCACCAATAATTAGCCTGCTCTATGATAAGGGTATAATTGAGGCTGTTGCGTACCACCAGACAAGCGTATTTGATGCGGCAGTTCAATTTGCGAGAGCCGAAGGCATTATCCCTGCCCCGGAGAGCGCACATGCAATACGCTCGGCTATTGATGAGGCTCTAAAGGCTAAAGAGGCTGGCAAGGGAGAGGTAATCCTATTCGGTCTCAGCGGAAATGGTTACTTCGACATGACGGCTTATGATAGCTACTTGAAAGAGAAATTAACTGATTACGACTTTGCGCTCGCATGTAGCGACGATAAATAGGCAGGTAAATCGGTGAGTCGGTGAATGGGTTATCAGGTTACCAGGTGAGCAGGTGACCAGGTTACCGGGGGCCAGGGACCGGGGGTGTAGGCAAGAGGTGTGGGTACTCAGTTGCTCAGTGCTGCAGTGCTGCAGAGTGTGGGAATGAGGTGTGGGTACTGTCTTAAAGTGCCAAGGTACGAATGTGCCAATGTAGTTGCCCGATTCATCGGGCGTATTGACGTGGGTAGGAGGTGTGGGAATAGTTACCCAGTGCTGCCGTGCTGCAGTTACCAATAATTATCCGTAGTTGCCCGATTTATCGGGCGTATTGGTGTGGGTAAGAGATGCGGGTACTTACTCTATGAACCGCTAACTATGAACTATGAACTATGAACTACTAACTAACCCTTAGCTATACCAAGGTGCTAATGTGCCTGGCCTCCGGCCCCTGATAAGAGGAACACAATGACTTATCAAGAAGCTATTACATACATAGAAGGAGCGCTTAAGTTCGGCATAAATCCCGGCCTTGAGAAGATCGGGGCTATTTGCGAGTTGCTAGGTAATCCTCAGTTAAGGTATCCGACAATACAGATCACGGGTACGAACGGGAAGACATCGACAACCTGGATGGCTCGCAAGCTCCTATCGGCTTCGGGGCTAAAAACTGGGTGCTATACCTCGCCACACCTCCACTCATACCGGGAGCGAATCGTGATTGATGGTGCTTCGATGACCAGGGACGATTTTGCCCATACCTTAAAAGAGATAATCCCGGCAATTGGGCAGGTGCGATCCAAATTTGGCGAGTTAACCGAATTCGAGATATTGACAGCAATGGCGTTCTATCATTTTGCAGTAAGCGGTGTAGATGTGGCAATATTCGAGGTGGGGTTAGGCGGTAGATGGGATGCGACAAGTATGGTTCGTCCAAAGGTAGCGGCGATCACCGGTGTATCACTCGATCACACGGATAGGCTTGGGAATACAGTGGAAGAGATCGCATGGGATAAAGCTCATATAATTAAGAGCGGTTGCATCGCGGTAGTGGGGGATATGCCCGCCGGGGCTTTTGTGAAAATCGAAGAGCGATGCGCATCCTTGAATGTGCCTATGAAGGTATTCGGAAGGGATTTTAGCCCGCGTAATGTATCGATTACTAAGAATAAGGGCTCTTTCTTTTCTATAAATGGTCTCTTTTCTTCCTACGATGATATAATGCTGTCGATATCTGGAGATTACCATGTCTTGAACTTTACGATGGCGATAGCGATTCTTGAGGCTTTTACCGGCCGGAAGATCGCTACCAATACTATAACTGATGGTCTTACAGGCCTGTCTTGCCCAGGCCGCTTCGAACTCATATCCAGGGAGCCCTTAATCGTTCTTGATGGGGCCCATAACCCCGATGGCGTAGGTATGCTGATCAGGGGTTTATCGGGGGCGTTTGAATATAGGAATTTACTAGTAGTCCTAGCCATATCGAGCGACAAGGATATTGAACAGATGCTTCGAGCGTTCGCCGAACATGCATCACTAATGGTGTTGACTCAGAATAATAGCTATAGATCGGCAAGTGCTAATCAGCTAGACGATGTTGCCAGATATACAGGAAACAGATATATTATTGAATCAGGTCTAGAGAAAGCGATCAGTATAGCAATCTCCAGGGCATCGGTTGAAGATCTGATTTGCATAACGGGTTCGCTATACACAGTTGCTGATGCACGCGAGATATTAATCAATAATCGTCTAATACATGCGCCCGCTGTCCTGATATAGGTTCAGAGAGGTAAAATTCATTACAATATTAATGGTTGTCGTCCTAGAAATGAGTAAAGTATACACTAATTAGAGATAAAGCAGGGGTACGAGTGGATTTTTTTCAATCAATAATTGAGTTTTTTAGCTCACCGGTTTTTAAGCTGATCGTTAATCTTTTTTACCTATTTGCTTTCGTCCTCTATCTGAGCCTTGCGAAATGGACCTACTCGGATGCGCAAAGAAGGGGCGCCATGGCATTCTACTGGACTATAGTGGGCCTTCTTTTTCCGATCGCTGGTTGGCTAATTTATCTTATCGTTCGCCCACCTGAATTTATAGATGATATTCGGGAGAGAGAGCTAGAGATTAAGGCAAAAGAAGTCTTACTAAATAACGGAGGCATGGTATGCCCGACATGTCATAAATCGGTTGAAAAAGACTTCCTAATCTGTCCATACTGTAGGAGAACGCTTAAAAAATCATGCCCTTCCTGTAGTCGGCCCCTTCAGACTGGCTGGGAGGTCTGCCCATACTGCCAGCAGATCCTGTGATTCACCTGAAGGTTAACTCTGAAGGGTGTTCCCCTCCCTCAAGGGAGGGGCTAGGGGAGGGTGAAAAGCTGATAGCTACTTTTAAGGGTAGTACTGTTTGCAACAAAATAGCACGTGAGTAGATCGCCTGGTTAAATATTTTCAAAAAAACGCCTTTTAGCGCTTGAAAGTTTTGAGCACTCCTGGTACATTATGGTTGGCGCATACATTGCTACTAATTTCACAAGCATCGCAGCCAGCGGGGGTAAGAATTGGAAAGAACGTTCACGATGGTGAAGCCGGATGGGGTGAGAAAAGGCCTCACCGGTGAAGTGATCAGGCGCTACGAGAAGGCTGGCTTGAAGCTAATAGGTTTGAAAATGGTGAGGCTTTCCGAGGAAAAGGCTGGGGAACTCTACTTTATACATAAAGGAAAGCCTTTTTATAATGAACTAGTTGAGTTCATTATCTCAGGCCCGGTTATTCCCATGGTTCTGGAAGGGGATAACGCAGTGAGCCAAGTTCGTGATATAATGGGTGCAACGGACCCCAAAGAGGCGGCGCCTGGAACGATTAGGGGAGATTTTGCCGAGGAAATCTCGGAGAATGTTGTGCATGGCGCCGATTCAGTTGAATCGGCCAATAGAGAGATTCAGGTAATCTTTAGTCAAGACGAACTCGTCGGATAGTACATTTATCCAGGAATGCTGAGCTGTTGCTGGGATTGCCGCTTGGCGAGAGTTGACTGAGTTTTCGAGCGTTCTTGTATACGAGAGGTCATGAAACCTCAAGTATAGTTAAGTATAGGTTAATCTTTAGTTTAGTTAAGTATAGATTAATCTTTATGTTTTTATGCACCTGTTTTTGGTGTACCGAGAGTTTGGGAACTAAGAAAACAAGGGCTATTGGGAGCGCCTAAATTAAAATCCAAGCTTAGCGATTTAAATGAGCTTATCTATAAGCTGATAAGCTGCTTTTTCATTGATTTAGCGTGCCTGAGGAATGCTGCAGTTTTAACTGGGGAGACAGCGACTGATGGTAAGTGAAATTATTTATTTTGTAACTTTTGCCTTGGTAGGGATCGGTTTAGTAACCCTCGTCCTTGGACTCTCAAAGTTACTTCAGACCAGAAAGCCAAATGAGATTAAATTATCAACGTACGAATCAGGTATTGCCGTAACTGGCGATCCCAGGATTCAGTATAAGATGCGTTATTATGTTTTTGGCCTCCTCTTAGTTCTCTTCGATGTAGAAATGATATTCCTCTTTCCCTGGGCGGTTGTGTTTAAAAGCCTGGGGCTTTTTGCCTTCGTGGAAATGCTGGTTTTTATCGCAATAATTTTACTCGGCCTTTTTTATGCCTGGCGCAAGGGGGCTCTAAAGTGGGTGTAATGAAATGGGTTTATTAAAAGAACAAGAAGTTGGCAACAATATTTTGTTAACCAAGGCCGGGGACCTTCTCAACTGGTCTCGCACAAACTCTTTATGGTGGTTTGCCTTCGGCCTTGCCTGTTGTGCATTTGAGATGATGTGCCTAAACAACGCTCGTTTTGATGGAGATAGGTTTGGGATTATTCCAAGGAATAGCCCACGGCAGGTCGATCTGATGATAGTTTCAGGCACCCTAACTCATAAGATGGCCCCTATGGTTAAGCGGCTTTACGAGCAGATGCCGGAACCAAAGTACGTTCTGGCGATGGGAAGTTGCGCGATTAACGGCGGCCCGTTCCATTACGATAGCTATAACGTAGTAAGAGGCGTCGATCAGGTCATCCCAGTGGATGTTTACGTACCGGGATGTCCCCCTCGACCGGAAGCGGTGATTCACAGCATCAACCAGGTCAAAGAAAAGATAAAGGCTAGGGGGAAGGTCGGTTAGGTGAGCGACGATATTAATCTCGATGAAGGACAGAATGAGGAGATGCCTGGCGGCGTAAAGATTATTCGAGAAGAGGGATTGGGCTATACCCTTACCGTTAAACGCGAAGATCTGTTAAAAGCGGCAGCCGGGCTTAAAGAAGCGGGGTTTGACCTGTTTAAGTTCATATCGGGTGTCGATTACCCCGATCGAATTAAGCTCGTCTACCGGGTTTTCTCGACCAAGCGACAGAACAGATTTGGGATATTTATGAAAACCGAAGTCCCAAAGAGTGACCCCATTATCGACTCCTTAGTCCATATATGGCCTGCGGCGAATTGGCACGAGAGGGAGACATATGACCTCTATGGGATGGAGTTTAAAGGTCACCCGAATTTGCGCAGGATATTTATGCCGGATGATTGGGTCGGTCATCCACTGCGCAAGGATTATAGCGATGATCGTATGATAGTAGGCCCATTCAATTTAGTGGCGGATAGCTCTAAGAAAGAGAGCTAGGCGATTACAGATAGGTCTGGTGATAATGAGTAAACTCGAGGAACAAAAGTTACCAGATAAGTTACCGGATAGCTTATTAGAGAGAGAGTTTGAAATTGAGGAGCTTAAAAGTCGCCCCGAGGATACGATAGTATCCCAGGAGTTAACGATTAATATCGGTCCCCATCATCCGAGCACTCACGGCGTATTTCGCGCCATTATGGATATGGATGGAGAGATTATCACCCGCATTGAGCCAGTCATCGGTCATCTGCACAGGTGTTTTGAGAAGATAGCCGAAAACAGGTCATATGCCCAGTTCATGCCATTTACAGATCGCATGGATTACACTTCCGCAATGCTGAACGGCTGGGCCTATGCGATGGCGGTCGAGAAGCTTGCGGGCATACAGGTTCCAGAAAGGGCGGAGTATTTAAGGGTCATTGCAGGAGAGCTCAATCGAGCAATATCTCATCTGATGACTTACACATTTAGCGGTCTTGAAGCGGGAGCGGTGACGCCGTTCTTCTGGTGGTTTGAGGAGCGCGATAAATTACTCGACCTGTTTGAGGAAATAGCCGGTGCACGGATGACCTTCAATTATGCGCGAATTGGCGGTGTAAGCGGTGATGCTCCTGATGGGTGGTTTGATAGAGTAAGGGATTTTATAAAAACTTTAAGGTCTAACCTTGACGAATACTATAAGTTGCTGTTCGGCAATTACATCTTTAAAAAGAGAATGAAGGGTATAGGTGTAATCTCCGCTGAAGAAGCTATTCGCTTAGGTATTACTGGGCCCTGCTTAAGGGCAAGCGGCGTTAACTATGATGTGAGAAAAGCCGACCCGTATTCGATATATCCAAGGTTTGATTTTGAGGTTCCAATTAGCTACAAGGGTGACAACTATGATCGTATGTATATGAGGTTTTTAGAGTTACAGCAGAGCTTGCGCATAGTTGAACAGGCCCTAGATCAAATCCCTGACGGTCCAATTATGGCAGAGGGCGTACCGAGGCTGGTCTGCCCGCCACCTGGTGAAGTGTATGCGCATGTTGAATCAAGCCGCGGTGCCTTGGGCTATTATATCGTAAGCGATGGAAGCCCGAAGCCTTATAGAGTAAAGATACAAGCCCCCAGTTTCGGAAATCTCCAGGCATTTACAAGTATGGTTGTAAATAACTATTTTGCAGATGTAATAATGATTTTCGGGACTTTTGATCCATGTTTCGGAGAGGTAGACCGCTAATGTTATCGAGCGCAGAACTTCTTAATTTTGCAAACAGCCATGGCATACCACTATGGGCTATGGATGCGTTTATCGCTGCTTTGATAGCGCTTGGTCTATTTGCGGCCATGGGTCTGGGTTTTATGGTACAGGTCTATATGGAGCGTAAAGTTAGCGCCGGCCTCCAGTTGCGCTATGGTCCGATTTATGTTGGACCGAAAGGGTCACTGCAGCTGGTTGCTGATGCGCTAAAGTTCATAACAAAAGAGGATGTTTTTCCATCAAGCGCAGAGCCATGGATATTCCGCTTGGCGCCGGTGGTGATGTTTGCTGCAGCTTTTCTCGGGCTTCTGGTTTTGCCCTTTGGGCCCGGCCTTGTCGCTAAGGATTTAAACGTAGGCCTGATTTACGTTTTAGCCATACCATCAATCGGTGTGGCGGGAGTTATAATGGCGGGCTTCGGATCAAAAAACAGATATGCAATACTGGGTAGTCTTAGAGCGGCGGCACAGATGATAAGTTATGAGGTTCCAAGGTCGCTTTCGCTGATCGGTATCATTATGATCGCTGGAACCATGAGGTTATCGTCGATAGTAGACGGACAGGGTATCTGGTATATATTCTTGCAGCCGCTGGGTTTTCTGGTCTTCTTTGTCGCGACGATGGCCGAGCTCAATAGGACCCCCTTCGACCTCGCCGAGTCGGAATCCGAATATGTGAATGGCTACCACACCGAGTATAGTGGCATGCGCTTTGGATTTTTCTTTTTTGCTGAATATATGAGCTTGTTTGCGGCGGCATTGTTAACTGCAGTGCTCTTCCTTGGCGGGTGGCATGGACCTGGGCCGGTTATACTGGCACCCGTATGGCTTCTGATTAAGGTCTTTGGCGTTATATACGTTTTAATGTGGGTGCGCTGGACGTTCCCTCGTTTCAGAATCGATCAGGTGATGGACTTGGGTTGGAAGGTGCTTTTGCCCATGGCGCTCGTCAACATATTAGTAACCGGAATAATAATGTCAGTTTAATAAGAAGGTTGATCTAAATGGCGGGACAGATTTCGAATTTTATAGACGGATGGAAAAGCATGTTTGTTGGATTGGGCATTACGATCAAAAGGAGAAGGATGTCTAAGGCCACCTATTTCTATCCATATGAGAAACCAACTCTTCCCGATCGCTGGCGCGGTGCCCCGATGCTAAAGGGCGTTATGGGCGATGGCTCGACGGGGACGGAGAAATTCCCAAACGTGCTGGGGGAATTTAACGCAACTATCGAGAGCAGAAAAAAGGAAGGAAAGCTTCCGCAATGCGTGTATTCCTGCCCAGCACATGTTGATGCACGTGGCTATGTCGAGCTTATAGCTGAGGGTAGGTTCAAAGAATCGCTCGATTTAATTCGCGAGCGCTGTACGCTTCCCGCAGCAATTGGCCGCGTATGCACGAGACCGTGCGAAGAGGGGTGTCGCCGGAATTATTTCGATGAGCCGATATCCGTCCGTGATCTTAAGCGTTTTGCGGCAGACACGTGCATGAATATGTCTCATCCAGATCCAATCCCAAAGACTAAAGATAAAAAGATTGCGATCATAGGGGGAGGACCGGCTGGCTTAACAGCAGCACAGGATTTAGCAAAGCAGGGTTATTATGTAACGGTCTATGATAAGAACCCGCAAGGCGGTGGCACGCTCCTTACCGGCATACCCAAGTATAGGCTGCCTAAGAACGTATTAAAGTGGGATGTCGATGCGGTATGCGCCCTTGGCGTCGATCTAAAGACCAATGTTGAGGTCGGAAAAGACATACCGCTAATCAAGCTTATCGATTCTTACGATGCAGTTTTAATTGCAACCGGTCTTCCAGCGGGATACACGCTTGGAATTGAGGGTGAAGACGCAGAAGGCGTCTGGCCTTGCCTGGAGCTGCTTAAACAGATGAACTTTGATAACCACCCCAAGATAGGAAAGAAAGTAGCCGTTGTAGGCGGTGGAAACGTTGCAATGGACGGGGCTAGAACTTCTCTTCGCCTCGGCGCAGAGGAGGTCCACCTGGTTTATCGCCGTGGTAGAGCCGAGATGCCGGCCCGCTATGAAGAGATACACGAATCCGAAGAAGAGGGCATCATATTTGAGCTTCTAACCAATCCAACCCGGGTTATTGTAAAAGGTGGGAAAGTAGCTGGCCTTGAGTGCGTTAAAATGGGCTTGGGTGAGCCGGATGCATCAGGCAGGCGCCGCCCCGAGCCGATCCCGGGCAGTGAATTTATCCTTGACGTTGATACCGTAATCCCTGCGATAGGCCAGAAGATGGATTTAAGCTTCCTTGAAGGAATTGATATTAAGCTAAGCGATCGTGGTGCGATTATCTACGATAAGCTGACCCTCCAGACCTCTAATCCCAAGGTGTTTACAGCCGGTGAGGTTGTGACCGGTGCGGGTGCCGCAATTCAAGCGATTGCAAGCGGTCATGAGGCTGCAGAGTCGCTTGACAGGTTCTTGCGCGGGGTTGATCTAAAAGAGGGAAGAACGCCTCAGGTTATGCCAAAACTGTACAATTATCCAAGGGTTCCTGTGGAGTGGATAGAGCCGGAGAGGCGCAGGGCTCATATGAAGGCGATTCCCCTTGAGAAGCGGCTTAAGGGTTTTACCGAGGTAGAATTGGGCTTTACCGAGGAGGAGGCCGTAAGGGAAGCAAATCGCTGCTTAGTATGCGATAACGAAAATTGCAGCGGGTGTGCTATGTGCGCACGGACCTGCCCGATGCATAGCATAGAGGTGGAGAGAACGGGTCCTCAGGAGACCGAAAGGAAGGTCCTAAAGTACAACGTTGATCTTACCAAGTGCCTGTTCTGCGGTCAGTGCGCGGAGGTCTGCCCGACTAAGGCACTCGTAATGAGCAAGGACTATGAGAACAGCGAGTATAGTAAGGAAAAACTTTTCTACGATATCGAAAGGGTCCTCAGGCGCGATTCGGCAAAGATTGAATTGTAAAGGGTTGTTTTAACCAAACCGAACAAAAGTAGATTCTTATATCTACCGATCGGATACAAGAGGGTCTAGGAGAGTATACAGATGGACGTCTCAATATCATTAGTTATATTTCTCGCTTTGGCGGCAATGGCTATCATAAGCTCGCTTATGGTGGTAGTGGGGAGGAACTTATTTAATGCTGCCATGTTCTTAGGGGCTTACCTGTTGGTTATAGCTGGTTTTTACTTCTTACTCAGCGCCGAGCTTGTCGGGATTATGCAGGTATTCGTCTATGTTGGTGGAGTTGTTGTCGTGCTACTTTTCGGTATAATGCTTACTTCACAGATGATCAACGTTCGTTTGGTCTCGGCATTACAGCAGCGTGTGCTTACTCTTGTTGTGGTTGCTGCTCTGGTAGGTCTACTGGTCTCTATTTTTAGCAAGACGTCCTTCTATTATATATCATCTGCTGAGGCACCCAGGGATAGCATATCCCTTATAGGGAAGCTTTTTATGACTGATTATGTCCTGCCATTTGAAGTGATATCGGTGCTCTTGTTGGCAGCATTGATCGGGGCTGTCATTATCGCCCGTGAGGAGGGTAGGCAATGATACCGCTATCTTACTACTTGACGTTAAGTGCGATATTATTTGGGATTGGCCTAATAGGGGTGTTGTTAAGGAAGAACGCGATAGCGATCCTCTTTTCGGTCGAGATTATGTTAAATTCAGCCAACCTTAACCTGGTGGCATTCTCGAAATACATAACACCAAGCCAAGCTTCCGGCCAGATGTTTGCTCTATTTGTAATGGCGATTGCCGCGGCTGAGGTAGCCGTCGGTCTAGCGATAATATTGATGATTTATCGAAATATGCAATCGATAGATCTCGATAAGTTAAACATATTTAAGTGGTAGCGGAGACGATAACATGAATTACTACCTTGCACTTATAGTGTTGTTACCAGTTTTAAGTTTCATAACGCTTTTAATATTCGGCAAGAGAATGGGCGAAAAATCGTCGTATGTTTCAATTGCCGCTGTGTTAGCGGGTTTCGCGCTATCTATTAAGGCTCTTCTTTATGTCATGGATGGGGGCCATGCTAAGATCGCCTTTACCTGGTTATCTATCGGTAATTTCGACGTAACTTTTGGTCTATTGCTCGATGAATTGACGGCGGTGATGCTAGTAGTCGTCACGCTGGTCAGCGCTTTAGTGCAGATATTCTCGATCGGCTATATGCATGGCGACAAGCGAATTGGTTGGTTTTTCGCCAGTCTTTCGATGTTTACGGCATCGATGCTTTTGCTCGTATTATCACCTAATTTCATTCAGATGTATATAGCTTGGGAGGGCGTCGGCCTTTTCTCGTACCTGCTGATCGGGTTCTGGTTTGAAAAGAAAAGTGCGAGCGATGCTGCAAAAAAGGCATTTTTGGTTACTAGGGTTGGCGATCTTGGATTTGTTATAGGCCTTATTCTTCTCTATGTGACGGCAGGAACGCTAGATATGGATAAGGTCTTTGCGATGCAGTTCGCTCCTGTAGTTGCAGGAACCATATCAATCCTTATATTCTTCGGGGCAATCGGCAAATCAGCGCAATTCCCACTCCATGTGTGGTTGCCCGATGCTATGGAGGGCCCAACCCCGGTCAGCGCTCTCATCCACGCCGCGACTATGGTTGCAGCAGGTGTTTTCCTGGTTGCAAGGGCATATCCTCTCTTTGAGCAGAGCCCGGCAGCAATGCAATTTGTGGCGGTTATCGGCACGATCACCGCGTTTATGGCCGCAACCATCGCGCTGACCATAACGGATATCAAGAGAGTTTTAGCATATTCAACCGTCAGTCAGCTCGGCTACATGATGATGGGTTTGGGTGTAGGTGCTTATGCGGCAGGAATGTTTCACCTGTTTACTCACGCCTTCTTTAAGGCGCTGCTCTTTTTAAGCGCGGGAAGTGTTATCCATGCCGTCCACAGCCAGGAGATATTTGATATGGGTGGGCTGGGCCGTAAGATGAAAATAACCGCAATAACGTTCACTATCGGAGGGCTTGCACTTGCCGGTTTTCCCTTCTTAAGCGGCTTCTGGAGTAAGGATGAGATATTACTTGGGGCATATCAAAGCGGTCACATGGCGATCTTCTGGATCGGTCTCCTGACCGCGTTGCTTACGGCGTTCTACATATTCCGGGTGGTATTTATCGTCTTCCTCGGTAAGCCGAGGGGGCATCATAGCGAGCATGTGCAGGAGTCTCCGGCAGTTATGAGTGTTCCGCTGATTATTTTTGGTGCTCTCGCGCTATCGGCAGGACTTATCGGTTCACCCCTAACTGGAAATGCCTTCCAGAGCTTTTTAACGGGCGGACACGGCGCGGAACACCACCCGGACTACATGGTAATGGGGCTATCAGGTGCTGTGGCGTTACTGGGAATTTTTGCAGCGTGGCTAAGATATGGAACGAGGCTTCTACCGGCAAACATTATTAGTAAAGATAACCTGATTTACAAGCTGCTGGTGAATAAATACTATGTGGACGAGTTTTATTACAAGTATTTAGTGAAGCCGACCCATGCAATTGCTCAGTTTGCCTACACCTTCGATCAGAGGGTTATAGATGGAATTGTTAATGGTGTCGCTTGGATTACCGTAAGATTCGGTATTGGCTTGAAGCGTATACAGACGGGTTATGTACAGGGTTACGCGCTCTATATGTTGGTAGGACTGATAATTTTAATTATATGGTCGTGTAGAGTCTTAGGTCTGCAATAAGGCGAGGGTGTGAGATGGACTATCCGATAATAACAATGATAGTGTTTTGGCCATTAGTCGGGGCTTTACTGTTGCAGCTGATACCGCGCGACAAGGTGAATATTATTCGATGGAGCACACTGTTGATAACCCTCATCGGGCTTGCGATGGGCCTCCCGCTTTTAAGCGGGTTCAAGGTAGGCCAGACGGCGATGCAGTTTGCCGAGAAGGCACCGTGGATACCGGGTATAGGAATCTCCTACCATGTCGGTCTCGATGGCATAAGCCTACCGCTCTTCATGCTGGGCCTGCTCCTCGTGGTTGTAACGGTGCTCGCATCATGGTCGATTAAGGAGAGGGTAAGGGAGTACTTTAGCCTACTCCTGTTCTTAGAAGTTGGAATGCTCGGAGTATTCGCTGCGCTTGATTTCGTACTATTCTATATATTCTGGGAACTGGTCTTGATCCCGATGTACTTTATAATTGGTATATGGGGTGGCAGGAACAGGAGTTACGCGGCCGTTAAGTTTTTCATCTACACCTTAGCGGGAAGCGCGTTGATGCTCGTAGGCATCCTTGCCATATACTTCACATCCGGGCTTTACACGTTCGATATTGTGAAGCTGATGGAGGTGGGATATAATCATCAGCTGGCCACCTTTGTCTTCTTAACGTTTTTCATCGGCTTTGCGGTTAAGGTACCGATGTGGCCGGTACATACCTGGCTACCTGATGCGTACGTTCAGGCACCGACCGGTGGAAGTATAATTATGGCTGGTATCCTCTCCAAGATGGGGACGTATGCGTTTATAAGGGTTATTATCCAGGTGCTGCCGGGCGAGTTCACAAGATTCGCACCGTATATTGCCGTACTTGCAGTCATCAGCATCGTCTACGCTGCGCTTACCGCCATTGCTCAGAGCGATTTAAAGAAACTGGTCGCGTATTCGAGCGTCAGCCATCTGGGCTATATAATGCTCGGCATAGCGGCGTTTACGCAGGTATCGCTAAATGGCGCGGTTTTGCAGATGGTCAATCACGGATTAATTACGGGCATGCTCTTCTTGCTAGTCGGATACATCTACGAGAGGACGCAGACGAATGAGATTTCTGAATTGGGCGGCCTTTCAGTAAAGATTCCGATTCTTGGAGGAATGTTTGTTTTTGCGGCACTGGCATCTTTAGGCTTACCGGGTTTAAGCGGCTTTGTCGGCGAAATTTTAATACTGCTCGGTTCATATTCGACCTATGGGCTCTACACAATCATCGCGGTATTTGGCCTGGCGCTTACCGCATTTTATCTAATAAGGGCCAATCAGTATGCGATATTTGGCGTACCGCCAGCAACGATGGGAGAGTTCAGGGATGTAAATGGCAGGGAGTTTATCAGTATTTTGCCGCTGATATTATTAATTGTTGCGGTGGGCGTGTACCCAAAACCGTTTTTGCAATATATTGATCCTGCTGTAAATATAGTATTACAGATGATAAGAGGGTAGCTACAATGAGCTTGACACAGGTTAACTGGATGGCTTTAATGCCGGAGATAATAGTACTTGGCTTTGCAATAATTGTCCTTTTAGGTGAGCTGTTTATGTCTGCGAGCTCAAAACGCTCGCTTGGGATAATCACTCTCATCGGCCTTGCGGCAGCTCTCTTTAGTCTTACAAAGCTCTGGGGTGTTGAAACAACCGAGTTTAATGGGATGTTTTCGGTAGATTTTACAGCAAATACCCTGAAAGCCATACTGCTAATAACGACAGCCCTAGTGGTGCTGGGAACGTTGAAGGTTAAAGCCACGCTGGGCGAGGGAGAATTCTTCAGCCTGATACTCTTTTCTGTACTAGGTACGATGTTTATGGCATCGGCGACGGATTTAATCATGCTATTCATCGCGCTTGAGCTAACTGTTTTACCGGCATATATCCTCACCGCCAGCAAAAAGAATGCAAGGGGAGCCGAGGTGGCCTTAAAGTACTTCCTTCTTGGAATGATTGCCTCGGTAATTTTGCTATACGGCATGACGCTCCTGTTCGGCTTAACGGGAGCAACGAATTTTGCTGCAATCGCAGACAAGTTAGGTGGAGGTCCGATTGAGCCTACTCTTATAGTGGCAATGCTAATGATCATGGTTGGTCTTGGCTTTAAGGTTGCTGCAGTGCCATTCCATTTCTGGGCGCCAGATGTTTATGAAGGCGCGCCGGTTCCAGTTGCATCTTATCTTGCTGTTGGACCTAAGGCTGGAGGCTTTGCTGCCATCATCCACCTCTTCCCGATTGCTCTTGTAGTGATAACGCCTGCTTGGGCCGGTGTATTTGCTATTCTTGCGGTGGTAAGCATGTCGCTTGGAAATCTTGTGGCGTTTGCCCAGACTCATATCAGAAGGCTACTCGGTTACTCTGCTATTGCACATACCGGATATCTATTGGTTGGTTTGGCGGTTGCTGATAACTATGGGTACTCATCCATGATATTTTACTTCTTCGTATACTCCCTTGCCGCGCTCGGCGCGTTTCTGGTGATACTTGCTACGACCGAATGGGGGATTGGTGAAGATATAACCGATTTTGCTGGTTTATCAAGGCGAGCGCCGATGCTCGCCGTGGCGATGGCAGTATTCTTGTTCTCCTTGGTTGGTCTACCGGGGTTTGCAGGTTTCATGGGCAAGTTGTTCTTGTTTAGCGCTGCCGTAAAGTCGGATCTAATTTGGCTTGCTGTTATTGGCGTAATTAATAGCGCGATCTCATTTGGCTATTATGTTACAGTAATAAGGCAGATGTATCTGGTTAGTCCTTCAACCAATGAAGTGGTTTCAGTTTCAAAGCCCCTGTATTTTTCAATAATGTTGATATTGGCTGCAGTTATATTCCTGGGTATTTATCCAACCACTTTTCTGTCTATAATTAATCTATAGATGATAAACAGGGGGCGGGTAAAATGGAAGAACAAAGCTTTGCTCTAATGCTCAGGCATGCACTTACTGAATATGATTTTGAGCGCATAGATATAGGACCAAACCGGGCAGAAGTGGTTTTACGAAGAGAGGTCTACGCCGAAAATGGGAAAGGCGAGCTACTTGAGTATACCTTTTTAAATCCAACCCTTATCAAGGTTCTCGAGAATTTAAAGTCTTATCTACCAGCTCTTTAATTCCGCATGGGTTGTACCGGAGCAATCAAACCCAGCTGTTGTGATATCTTGTGATATCTTTAATGATAAGCTTATCGTTCTACCTTTAATTTATAGCCGCCCATGTACGGCCCTTATATTTCAGCAAACTGGCGATTGCATTTTTACCGCCTGAAGCCAAACCGGTCGATGATATCGACGTGCGGCCCAACCAGCATTACCACGGCATCTGGAATTCAGAATATTCCAAAACTCTAAAGCTCTAAAGGGATGATGCCGATATAATAATTGTCAGCCAAGACGAAATAAATAGAAGCTTTGGCGAGGGCTTCTAGGTCGTGGCAGACGGCTTGACTGGCAATAAGGCCCTGCTTCTATAGAAGTGGGGCTCTTTATTTTGGTAGCCGGTCCCATTATCAATCTGATGTTCTACAATCACTTGATATACGGCAGTAGCCAAGGCTAAGGCTGCTTGGCTTCACCGTGAGTTGCGTGTAAGATGTCAATTTAGGTGTTAAGAAAGCCGGTCAATGTGGAATCAACCATAGTGTATAACGAAAAACTACGTTATTGGCCAGCTTTTTGCTGGGTGAATAGCGCTTTAGTTGGCGGCCGCGAGCCCTGGTGTAGCCAGGCCAAACTGCCAAAAAGGAGGTTCTTAAGGGATGCCGGAACAGGTTGATATCGGCGAATTGCCGCTTGATATATACGAGGATCTGCTATCGATTGAGATTGCCGATCTACGCCAGGCAGCACAGGGTCTGCGGGGGGCACGTCTGCTTCATATTAATGCCACGACTTATGGAGGGGGTGTCTCTGAGCTTCTTCGTTCACAAGTACCCTT
>JACUUO010000031.1 GCA_014859275.1 Actinomycetota bacterium
ATGGGCAGGCCAAATACATCAATGGCCGAAGAAAATACGGCAGCTATTCCCATAAGAAACACCCAGGTGAGTATAATTACAACGCCCATCATATTTACAACTTCGCGCTGACGGAAATTTGCCTTAACTACTCCTGTATCTTTAAGCATCCGCTTAAGACGCGGGAGCACTGCTAAGCCAATAGTGGCGGCTATTAATATGTGTGCAAATATCCAAAGATAAAAAAACATATCATCCTGCAGAGTGATATTGCTCCCAGAGCATCAAGTAGACAACTGTAGGTATCATATACGACATTATAATTGCCGGTACCAGGATGCCTGAATCGTTAAATACAAACCCAGTAATACCGCCAACGATGGACGCTGAAATCGCCGCCGATATCCCCCGGTGATTTACAAGTAACCGTTTTAACAACCCGACCGGCCTGAACCATAAAAATGCCAGTAAGCCAAGGGTGATTAGAAGAAAATACAACCATGTGCTGTACCTGAGTATCATGAAATTTATCGCCAATTTTCTTTTTACAATCATGGTAATCTCCGGTAAACCACCAGCCATTATTAAGTTTATGGTTTTACCCATATGCGTTGTAACGCCATGCGTCGCATCATATACCACGAATCCTCCTAGAACTATAACAACCGCTGCTATAGCAATTGCTATATTTCTCATCTTTGCTTTTGATCTCATAGCTTGGAGCAGCATAGCGACAAAAGCAAAAACAGCGGCGATGGTCCCACCCGTGTTCGCGCCAATTCCTGGAAACCCGATGATCGTTGTAACTGCTGCACACAGGATAAGGCCGGCCATAACTGCCCGCCTATTCCAGGTTCTCTCAAGCATAATGCCGAAGAGCAAGAGGGTATTGGCAACCAGTATCGACATGGCCTCATTGCCAACACCGAAGAATCTAGCCCCGCGGACTGGATCATATCCTAAAATACTGTTTATAAGAGATGGTCCCCCCATAAGGGCATCTATCGAGAGTATAGTTAAGGTAAGTACCGACACACCGACAATCGGATTCAGTGCTTTTTTGCATACCAGAACCAATATGATCGCAAAAGCAAGTGATATAGCAACCGTCAACGACGTGACTACAAAGCTCCGACCGGCTAGATGATCAAATTTGGTCGTGTAAAAAGAAAATAGGGGAAAGCTCATGGTTGTAAAAATTAACGTCTTTAGAATTACAAATGATATTTTATTGAGCATTTTCCTAAATACTAGAACGAGTGCCGCAAACATGTATAGAATGATTTGGATATAGATATAGGCAGGTATTGCAACATTCCTCGTGTTTCTAACCCCGATCGCACTCTGATTGTAGTTATTAAGGCTTTCCACGCTAATATGAGCTGAGCCTGACCGCATGGGGCTGCCCGGCATACTGCGACCCTTCTCCAGCCCTAAGGCACTTAGCACTGTGGGTGCTATATCAATGATTGTAACTAGCCCATTTCTTCTGGTCGTGTCGGATATTAATCCGCCCGCTTTAAAGCCCAGCCCATGAATTAATACCGGTGTCATCTGCTCCAAAGATCCTCTAAGCGGCAATTTACTAGAGCCTGGTGGAGATAGCGATGCGATTATAAAAGTGGTATCCTCTCCCGCAATATCCATCGCCTCTTTTATAAACCGCATACCGACGTGAATTGCATGCATCCTATGCTGATGTGCTTGGCGTTTAAAAGCACGCTTTGCGTAAAAATCAGCCCGCGCAGTATCTCCAAGATCGATAACAATAAAATCGGCCTTTTTAAAGAATTCCGTAAAACGCGCTTTCAACTTTTCGTAATCGGTCTTAATACCAAATGGATAGTTCGGATCGTGTGTGAGCATGCTCTTACTGACATCACCATATTCGACAACGCCATTGCTGTTCATCGCGATAGCGACCGCTTCGCGATTATAGCCCCCCCGACCGTCAACAAGCGACGTATCCGAATTCCCAAGAACCGCCGTCTTTTTACCTGCTCCACTAATAATGTCTGCTAGCTGGCCGGGGGTAAATTCCTGCATGTTATTATCGTTGTCTTTTACTATAGCAGCGATACCTAATTCTAGAACATGGTGGGGTTTCGCACACTTCCCGGTACGTTGCCTATACGTATCCATCGCTAAGCCATCACCATGTAATTCACTTGCATTATACCCTTCAAGGCTTGATGGTGATGCTTCCGCTCGGACGCCGGCACCAACTGTGAGCGCATTCCTCGGCCGTGACGGCGCTTTAAATGCCCGGTTATTCATAAGTCCTATCGAGCTACTTTTCAATAAATTATCTAATACAGGATCCTTGGCAGCGATGATATCTAACCAGGTTATGTTATCCATCAGTATGAAAACGACCTTTTTGCCTGTCTCTGCTTGTAACGTTTGTGGGGATACTGATAGGAACATAAAGATTAATAAGATTATGATTGCGGCCTTTCGCTGCATTTCCTACCTCCAGAAAAAAGGTATAGCTCAGATTAAAACGCACGAAATATATGATATAGGTGCTTCAAGATACGGTCAAACAATCATTATGTGCTTGTCTTGCATGTTTCACATAAGTGCCTAAGTAGGTAAAAAGATTAATAAGGCCAATGGCAAAAAACGGCATTAGCGGCATTAAATATCTAAACACCGCTAGGGTAGCAATATGAAAACTCATGGTTGCTATAATAAATATTCCCAGCAATAATCGTTCATATCTTCCGCTTGAAGATATGAATAGGCCAGCCGTTCCTAGCACCGCAAGGAGTGTATACATCATCGCGAACCTTGTTTGTGCGCCATATAAACTGATATGTTTCGGAAAGCCAAACAGGCGAGGCATTCTCTTCCCAAGCATAGCAATTACTTCCCGTGCACTTTTGCGGCTTAAATTTTCTTTTACCTCCTGAGTCATCATACGGCTCATTTGAAGTTCACTCTTGTCGGCATGTTGATTCCTGTAATTTTCCAATAAAACAGTTAACGGAATACCCTTGTCCTCAAGTGTCCCCCACCAGAGAGTGGCAGGCCCTGTTGTTGTTCCCATTAAAGGTTCTCCGAACGTCAAGTAATTGCGAACTGCCCAGGGTGTAATCACCAGCAGAGCCGCAACCATAAACACGAATGTAGATTGAAGCAGCCAGGTATACCCATTATCCCTGTACCGCAACCACAGAACCGGTAGAAAAATCACAGGGAAAATGAGTATTCCTTGGCGGCAGAGGTATAATATACCAAATAGCACCCCAATTATGGCCAGAGCCAGTATCCAGGGTCGCTTCTTCTGAAGTAGAGCAACGACTAGGATAAAAAAGAGTACTTCTAGAAATATGTAGAGGGTCTCTGTAATTAGCAAGAAATTATAATATATAATCTGAGGCAATACAGCAAAAATAAGTGCTGCAATCGCTCCTTCTGTTCTCCCGTATAATTTTTTACCCAATAGGTATACTAGTATAATGGTGATCAGTGCAAGTAATATATGAGATGCCAACACTATTTGCTGTGACTGACCGAATACGGCATAAATCATGGCAAGATAGAATGGGTAGACCGGTCCGTAAAACGCAGTAGGTTGGCCACTTCTTGCAATCATATGGTCGTTCCCGACATAGCCCTTTCCGGCGATCAAGTTATTAGCTATCGTACTATACATCACTGAATCAGGTGACTTCTTTAAAACATCAGCCCCCGTATTCTGCTGCCACGCACCTGCACGCAGTGCAAGTCCAAGTAAAAGAGCGATGATAAGTACAGTTCCGGCTGTATCTAGTTTAAGTTTACGCAAAGATTTAATCTCTCCCGCCGTTAAACACCGGCTCCAGAGCGACTCTTATTAAATCAGTTAATAATTTAATTTTTTTATGATTAAGCTAGTTAATCAGTTAATCAACAAATCGATATTTTATCAACGTCCAGATCGCTATGAAGCCATCCTGCCATTTAATCTTCTTGCCTTCCTTAACACCTCGTGCCTCATACTTTATCGGCACTTCATAAATTTTGTATCCTCGCTTTAGGATTTTAGCGGTAACTTCCGGGCAGAACTCGAAGCCAGTGCAATTTAGGTTTATCGAACTTAATACCCGCCTATCAAAGGCTTTATAAGCAGTAGCCTCATCGGTTATACTTGCACGAAATAGTAAATTTGCTGCCATAGTTAGAATACGGTTTGCGATGCGGTTAGCAAGCTTCATCCCGCTGATATCTCCAAGAAACCTGCTTCCATAAACGATACTCGCACGCTCGGCTAAAATTGGCTCAAGTACCTGCGGTACATCGTCCGGGCTATATTCCGTATCGGCATCACATACGATTATTACATCCCCTTGCGTGATACTAAACCCCACGCGAAGCGCCGATCCCTTACCACCGTTTTTTGCAAGCCGGTGGATCCTCAAAGAATCGACACCTCTCATTTCTTCGAGATAATCCGCAGTACCATCTGTTGAACCATCATCTACCACTATAAGTTCACGCCTCACACCATGTGGTAGAGCAACCTTATCCAATGCTCTTACCACATCGCCTATGTAGAGGCGCTCGTTATAAGCCGGAATAACAAAGCTTACCATTTTTGCCATATTCTACCCCTAAAATTATAGGTATCATTATGGGCTATTTTAAACGATCTACCAAACATACCCACTCTCTCACACCATATCCTTACCTAGGCCCTATCTGAACCCTGGCTCACAGCTCCCGGATTCTTAAGAGAACGCTTGGCTATTACCCGCATTATATCTAGGAACTGCCTGCCCCGATGGATAAATCCGGCAAGGTCTCGTCCAGTCTCACGGTGGGTCATGTTAACTGGAACCTCAATCACACGACATCCTTTTTTCAAAATATCAATGCTTAATCCAACCTCAAGCCCATAACCAGATTCAAAGTTTAGGCCCTTTATTAACTCTGTTTTAACGGCTCTCTGCCCCGATAGAGGCTCGTTCATTGCCTTCCCCGTAAACCGCCTAATACCCCAGCGTCCTAAGCCTTTTACAAACCCCAGGCCTCCCGCTTTTTTAGGCTTAGGAAAATCAGCAATTGCCATATCGGCAGCTCCACTAAGAACCGGGGTAAGCACCTTCCCAGCTTCATCCGCGCAATCTCCAAGGTCCCCATCGAGAAACAGAACTATTTCTTCAGTTATAGCCACGACTGCCTTTTGAAGAGCCTTTCCTTTACCAACATTCTCTCCAAGGCGAAGTACCTGTGCGCCCGCTTGCTCGGCTATATCGCCGGTTGAATCGCGCGAGCCATCATCTACAACAAGTATTCGCCCTATACCATCTATCTTTTTTACTGCACTTACCGTCGCCGCTATTCTATCCTCTTCATTAAATGCAGCTATAACTGCAACTACTCTATCCCTAATCATATAAACCCATCGACGCTATCTGTGTACTCTGTCACGCATCGTCAGCTGTCAGCCATTAGCTGTCAGCGGTCAGCTATCAGCTATCAACTTTTCACCCCCACCCTGACCCTCCCCCATCGAGGGGGAGGGAAAGATTGAAAATCTATATACTTACTGCCTCACCCTCAAAGGAGAGGAGCTAGGGCGATGGAAAGGTCGGCATAAACTGCTCTGCATCCCGCTTTACGCCAAAATTCCCATTCAGACCCATCAAGGCAAAAACAGTTGATACGATGCCAGTTGGCTGATCTATATTGTCTACCGTTGATATGCCTGCTTCCTGGTACAACTTCATATAGGACTTCTTACAATCAGTTGTTTCTGCACCGACTAATCTTATCCCCGCCGACTTTAGCTGTGTAATTATATATAGATCAGTCTTTTCAGGATCTTGATCAGCATCGGCACCACCCAAAATCACCGCTGCACTTATCGGTATATCGAACTTACTCTCGGTAACGATAAATCCTAGCTTTTTAAGCTGATCTAGATAAGCTATTTCCTGATCAGCAGTTGCCGTCGCGCTTTCAGGCATAGAAGGACGCAAAGACAATTCATCAACCATCTTTTTAAGTAATAATTCCCTCACATTCCCATCGGTTAGGGAAATAGAGAAGTAGGGCGACAACGCCTGCTTAGCCTCTTCTGTTAGCTTGAAATCTTCTTTAATTTTTATAGCGCTTACTACAGCACCTGCTTTTCGTAATCCATCTGATAGATCTATAATATTATCGCTTTTAACCTTCGTCGTTGATATAATCGCTATATTTTGACCTATAAGCCTATCCTTAATTGAAAGCGGTATGATGCTATTCGCAAATTTCCTTTGGGCATCTACCTCTTCCTTTAACAACCTATTTTCCGCTCTAATATCTTTGAAACTCATTTCAATCCGCTTTACCAATGCCTGCTGTTGGCCTACGAGTACGCCTTTATCTACAATCACCGTCCCAAGTAAAATACCGATTGCTAGAGCAAAAAATACCGCGACTAGAGAGGCTATGTGATAACGCATATCAAACATCTGCTTCTCCTAAATTCCAAGTATTAGTTTTAATTGAACGATTAGTAGACGAACTGATTGCCTAAAGCTCGGTGCGGCCATTATTATAGCTACAATAGCACTCATCCCAGCTAAAAGTAGGACTACAAGGTGACTTATTTTTACGCTAGATTTGTACAGCTTGTTTACGCCCTTAGCGTCGACCAGTTTACTTCCAACTTTTAATCGAACGAGAAACGTGCTTGACATTCCTTTGCGCCCCTTATCCAAGAATTCAACGAGATTGGCATGGCTTCCTACTGCAACGATTAGCTCCGCATCTTTCTCGTAAGCAAGTATCATCGCAATATCTTCGCTCGTTCCGGCCGCCTCGAAGATAATCGATGGCAAACCAAGTCCTTCTACCCTTTTTAAACCGGGAGCCTCGCCTCCTGGATAAGCATGTACTATAAGTTCAGCGCCACAACGAAGCGTGCTGTCCGCGACACTATCCATGTCACCAATAATAATGTCAGGCTTATACCCTTCTTCTACCAGAGCATCTGCTCCACCATCAACGCCAATAAGGATCGGCTTTACCTCACGCATATATGTCCTTAGAGCCTTCAAATCGGCCTTATAGTCATACCCTCTGACGACGATAAGAGCATGTCGCCCACTAAAATTTATGCCTGTCTTGGGAACCCTCGATCCGTCAAGAATTAATTCCTTTTCTTTCCGCATATATTCAAGGGTGTTTACCGCGAATTTTTCTAACTCCTCGCCAATCCGGTTGTTGGCTTTTTCTATCTCACTCTCGAGAATCCTGTAAGTCAGCTTTTTACCTCGGGCAATCGCATTCCCGTTTACATATACGTCTTCGCCCTTTATAACCAACCGACTCCCTTCTTTCACCAGGTCAAATACATTCGTTCCCACGTTATCGAGCAGATAAATTCCAGCAGAACAGAGGATTAATGGGCCAGTATTTGGATACCTTCCCGAAGTAAAACAGCTTGCATTTACAACAACCTCGACCCCTGTCTCTACTAAAGCTTCCGCGGTTACCCTATCCAAATCTTCATGATCGATAATGGCTATATCGCCATCTTTTAATCTTTTCACGAGTCTTTTGGTCTTCTTATCAAGCTTGGCGGTACCTTCATAAAACATGGTTCCAGCCTTTCTGTTTCCTAGCTTCTGCAAAGTATTAACTAAGACCCTAAACTACCATTGGCTGCCATGGGATTCACTTGGATATGTATATGATCGGCTGGTTCAGGTAGGTATTTATTTATCTGGCTCTTTATCTGAGGTAAAGGCCTTAACCACCCGATAAATGTCTCACGTCGTTCTAACTTTTGCCCAACCTTTAACTGAACATTATCAATATGGATTATTACAACTCTTAAATCCGGATACCCGTCTGGCTGTATTTCCACATGGTAATCGATCACCTTATTGTAGAGATTATATGTCTTTACGGTTGTCACTATACCATCAACAGGGCTGTATATTTCCGCATATGGAACCATCGCAACATCAATAGCCGATGTCGGTGCGCTCCTTCTACCCCGTGAACCCATTACGAAAAAAACCGGCCCCTTTAAGTGTGCTACCGCATTCCTTACCGTCGCGGTCGTCTCTTTATTAAGGTACTCCACACTAGGTGTAATTGCGAGTGCCTCCTGGCGCTCAGCCTCATGAAATCCAACGCCAATAATACTTCCTTCTTTCCCAGGTAAGGATAGCTCTAAGCTCGATATGCCAACCGTAGCAAAGCGATCATAAACGAGATCTGTTTTCTCTGGTTCTACCGATGCGCCTGCCTCAATATGTTCACCGCTTTTATATGCGCCTATTTCAGTTGCGGCATAGCCCGTAAGGCCAAGCGATAACATCAACAATATTACCAATAAGCCCTGTTTAAATTTTAAGAGCCTTTTCCTTCGCGTCTGTTTACGCTTAAAATCTATGCGCCAGGCAGAAGTTATGTCACTTGTATCTCCTTGTTCGCTAGTTAACCCTTCCATCGCCTGCCCTAGATTTGCTATTTTGAGCTTCGACTATGAGTTCTTCTGCATGCTTGAGCGATATATCTGAGTGGGTACTTCCGCTTAGCAATCTCGCCATCTCGCTTATCCTATCCTCGTTCAATAACTCTTCAATCTCCGTAATAGTGCGGTCATCTATCTCCGTTTTTGAAACAGTGAAGTGGTTATCTGCAAAACTTGCTATCTGTGGTAGATGTGTTACTGCTATCACCTGGTGTTTTCTGCCGAGGATCGACATCTTTTTCCCGACCGCTATAGCGGTCTTGCCGCCTATCCCGGCATCGATCTCATCAAATATTAACGTCGGTACCTCATCCGCATCCGCAAGTATAATTTTTAGAGCAAGCATAATCCTGGATATCTCACCGCCCGATGCGATCTTCATCAGCTGTTTAACCGGTTCGCCCCTATTTGCAGATACCATAAACTCAACCTTATCTATTCCATGATAATATGCTCTCACCTTCTCACCATTTACCGGTAGACCATCGCTATCCCATTCCCTAGTAAATGATACCTTAAAATCCGCACCTAACATATTCAAATCGGCTAATTCTCTCCTTACTTCGTTGGAGAACTTCTCGGCGGCGATTTTTCTAGCATCGCTCTGTCTTAGAGCAATTCCAGATAGCTCTTCCTCAACTTTTACTAAATCACCCTCCAAGTTTTCAATCCGCTCATCCAATGTATCATACATTAACAATTCATCGGCGGCTTTATTCCTATAGGTAAGAATGTCCCCAATCGTTAACCCGTATTTCTTTTTTAGCAGAGATATTAGGGCAAGCCTGTCTTCTAGTTCCTGTAGCCGACCTGGGGGAAAATCGAGCTTCGCCTCGTAATCACGAAGCGTTGTCCCGCAATCTTCGATTTCTATAAGAAGGCTATTTAGACGTTCGGCCAACCCATCAAGGTCCGAATCAATGTTCGACACCGATTTAAGCTCATCAATAGCCCTCGCTATCAGTTCGGTTGCCGATGCTAGATCCGCACTATCCAAGAGCAAGTTAACCGCCCTTGTGATCGCTGCGTGAAGCTTTTCTGCGCTCCTTAAGATCTCACGTTCCCTTGCTAGAGCAATATCCTCGCCCTCCACAAGATTCGCCTTATCTATCTCATTTACCTGAAATTGAAGCAGATCTCGCTTGGCAAGCAACTCGCGCTCCGCCCCCCTTAATTCCGCAAGCTCATCTTTTTGTTCCTCAAGCCTTTTAAAAGTTTCCCGAAAGGTTTCGCGCAATTCCATAAGCTCATCGCCACCGTATCTATCAAGGAAATTAACGTGCGACGCGGCCTTAAAGAGCGATTGGTGCTCATGCTGTCCATGAAGGTCAATTAAGTGCCTTCCAAACTCCAGGAGTATTCCTACCGTTACCATGCGGCCATTTATATAACACCTGTTTTTTCCATCGCTTGATATAATTCGATGCACTATTAACTGGTCTTCACCCTCAACAAGTTCATATATTTTGTTATCTGCGCCTTTCACCGAAGGCGGGATCGAGAACATCCCCTGCACCTCGGCTTTATCGCTACCGCTCCGTATCAAGGACGCATCAGCCCGACCGCCCAGTAATAAATTTACCGCTCCAACCACAACCGTCTTTCCGGCTCCCGTCTCACCGGTTAACACATTTAAGCCCGTGCCAAACCGAACTCGGGCTTCATCGATAAGAGCCACATTCTTCATATAAAGCTCGTGCAACATTGTACCCGCCTAACGAAGCCAAGTATCCCAAACGTGGAGTTTATTCTTAAACAGCGTATAGAAACTTCGCTCTTTTAGCCTAATAAGAAGTACCTTTGAATCTGCTCCTTTAATTTCAACCGAATCGAGCATCGTGGCAAACACTAAAAATCCATCTACCCCCACCAACACCTCTAGCCTTTTAGCCATCTCGACCCGTGCTATATCCTGTGCACTTAAAGCTATGGTCCTATCGAAGAGGGAATGCGGGTTTACAGGTGTAAGTAAGATTAGCTCACTGGCTGGGGAGACCACCGGTCCGCCCGCCGAAAAAGAATATGCGGTTGATCCAGTGGGGGTTGCAAATATCAGGCCATCCGCCGTATATCTGCTGAACATTATATCGTTAATATACACATCCATCTCCAACATGCGCTGGTGGTGGCCCCGTTCTATTGCAATCTCATTTAGCGCCAAGTACTCCTGCTGAGTCTCTCCGACCATAATCGTGCATTTCAGCATCATTCTCTCATCGATAAAGAAATCGCCTGACACCACCCTCTCTAGCGATGGGTACATTTCAGCAAGTTCCACTTCTGACAGAAACCCCACGCGCCCCATGTTGATTCCAATTACTGGAACGGCATTCCCTTTAAGTATCCGCACTGCCCTTAATATTGTTCCATCGCCTCCAAGGCACACGACGGCTCCACTATTTTTGATCTTGGCCTCATCTGCAGCCAATTCCGGCATACTTAACCTGGCAGCATCCTCTTCGAGCAGTAATGGTTCGATACCTCTTTCAGATATCCACTTTATCAAATCCGTCGTAATTGTCGGAACATCGGGCTTCTCCAGATTTGGAACTATTGTTATGATATCTATTTTTTTATCCCCTAAGTAATCCATAAAACACCTATCTTGCGCGATAATAAACGCCTTATATTATAAGTCTTGATGTGCCAACATGCCAACAACATTGATAATCAGCTATCAGTTTAATTATTTAGGTGCGCTCAGAGAACGCACCCTACTTGTTTCTTTATCAGGGCTAAAGCCCTGAGCTACATTGGCTCCGTAACTTCCCGCATCTCTTGCCCACACCCTGCAGCACTATCGAAGATCGCCCGATAAATCGGGCAACTACGTGTTATGCAGTGTGAGAGATCGCCCGATAAATCGGGCAACTACAAATAATTATTGGCGCTGCAGTACTGGGTAACTGGATACCTATATCTTAGCTTATGTGCTATTTCTTAGGGCCGAGACAGGCTCGGCCCCTACATTTGGACACAGGGTCCACCCCTACATTCCTGGTCCCTGGCTCCTGGACCCCGGTCCCTGGTCCCTAGCCCCTACATTCCTGGTCCCTGGTCCCCGGCTAATTCCCGGTGCGCTTCCTCCACTATATCATCGATAACCCTTGCTCTATCCGGGTGAGAAGTTCTGACGCCATTAAATGACAGATATAGCAAGAACTCGATATTTCCCTCCGGGCCCTTAATAGGAGAATAGGTAAGGCTCCTTATGACCATTCCTTCCTCTTCGTAGAAGACCCATAGTTCATTTAAAATATCCTTATGAATCCTTGAGTCTTTAACCACGCCTTTTTTTCCTAACCGCTCTCTTCCAGCTTCAAACTGAGGCTTCACTAAAGCGATGATTCTACCATCGGGTTCCAATAGTCTCGCTATGCTGCCGTGGATTTTCTTTAGCGATATAAACGAAACATCTATCGTAACTATATCTGCTAACTGTGGCAGGTCTTCCGGTTTAACATATCGTATATTCGTTCGTTCCATTACTATAACCCGGGGGTCTCGCCGCAACGACCAGGCAAGCTGACCATAGCCAACGTCAATTGTAACGACTGTTTTTGCCCCGTGTCGAAGTAGACAGTCGGTGAAACCGCCTGTCGAGGCGCCAACATCAATGGTAAATTTCCCTCCAGGATTCACACCGAACTTATGAAGGGCCTTCTCAAGCTTTAACCCGCCTCGAGACACATAGGACGCTTCTTCAAGAATGGTAACGTGGCTCCGCTCTTCGATAAGGCTCGATGCCTTTCCAACCGGCCTACCATCGATAAACACCTTACCACCGTTTATAAGGCGTTGAGCTTGCTCGCGACTAGACACAAGCCCAGCTTCTACAAGATATATATCTGCCCGTTTTTTTACCATACTCTCACCTTAGTATAGATACTCAAAAAGGGCAGGTTTTACCTGCCCTACTACCACCAAATAATGCGACCCAAGCGTGAATAATCTAGCGATACTTGGCCCAAGTATCGTCCTTACTATTCGAAGACCGATGTGCGTCTTCCCATCATTCTTCGATCTATTACGTCGGTCCGCTTTTTGCCACCGCTGACTTCGTCCAGCTTTCGATTTATGCTATATGCAATACCATTTGCGTCAAGACCAACTTCAGCAAGAAGGCGCTTAGTTGACCCGTGGGATATAAACCTATCGGGAAGGCCCAACCTCTGTACGGGAACAGCTGTACCGAATTCCGCCACAGCCTCCAAAACAGCGGATCCAAAGCCGCCGATAAGCGAGTTTTCTTCAATGGTTACGACTAGCTTATGGTTTTCAACGGCCCAAGCCACTATCTCCTCGTCCATAGGCTTTACAAACCGCATATTGGCAACTGAAGCAGATATCCCCCGACCACCGAGTACCTTTGCCGCATCAACCGCCGATTTTACCATCCTACCCACGGCAAGCAAGCATACATCGCTTCCCTCTTTTAACATCTCACCCTTCCCTATTTGGATCATGCGATAGTTTTCTGATAATTCGACCCCGAGACCTCTATCCCTGGGATATCTTAATGCCACCGCTTCTCCAATCTCGGTAGCAGTAAACAGCATGTGTCGAAGCTCATCCTCATCCTTAGGAGCCATTACTATTAAGCCAGGAATGCTTCTTAAGTATGATAGATCAAATGCTCCATGGTGCGTTGGCCCATCCTCTCCGACAATACCCGCCCTATCTATTGCAAAAACTACCGGTTGATCCTGCAAGCTCACATCCTGCATTATTTGATCCAGCGACCGTTGGAGGAAGGTTGAGTAAATCGCCACGACTGGCAGATACCCCTGCATCGCCAGGCCAGCTGCGAAAGTAACGGCATGCGGTTCCGCTATTCCTACATCGTAAAATCTATCCGGATACATCTTTTGGAACTTATCTAAACCAGTGCCGCTAGTCATTGCGGCCGTTATCGCTATTATTCTCTCGTTTTTTTTGCCTAGCTCAACCAGAGCTTCCCCAAATACCTCAGTATATGTTAGTACATTACTGAATGACTTCGGCTCACCCGTCCTCTTTATAAATGGAGCTATTCCGTGCCATTTTTCAGGGCACTCAACAGCCGGTATGTAGCCAAGGCCCTTCTTTGTGACCACATGTATAAGAACCGGTCCTTCAACCTGTTTAGCCAGCGCCAAGTTCTTCTCGATCTCCCTCATGTCGTGCCCATCCATCGGACCAATATAGGTAAAACCTAGCTCTTCAAAAAGCATTCCCGGCACAAGGAGAGCCTTTACGCTCTCCTTAATATGCATACCGATATCGTATACCAGCTCTCCTATTGCAGGAATCTTCTTTATTCGCTTCTCAATCTCTTTACGCAGCTTGGTATGCACCGGATCTAATCTTAACTGCGAAAGATAACTCGACATTGCGCCGACATTACTTGAGATTGACATCTCGTTATCATTAAGGATAACGATTAATCTCGTGCCAAGATGTCCAGCTTGATTTAAAGCCTCGTAGGCCATTCCACCTGTTAAAGATCCATCGCCAATTATAGCGACTATATGTTCATCACCGCCCTTTTTATCCCGGGCCTCAGCGATACCTAAAGCAACGCTTATCGAATTACTCGCATGTCCAGCATCAAAGATATCGTGCTCGCTTTCGCTCCTCTTTGGAAAGCCTGATATGCCACCGTATTGCCTAAGCGTCGCAAATATCTCGTTGCGACCGGTTAGCAGTTTATGGACGTAACACTGGTGACCGACATCCCATATTATCTTATCTCTAGGGCTGTCCAGCATGCGGTGAAGAGCTAGGGTTAATTCTACTACGCCCAAACTTGATGCGAGGTGCCCGCCGGTTTCAGACACAACCTCGATCAGCCTCGTCCTTATCTCGCTCGCCAGCTGAGCCAGCTCCCCGCATGATAAATGTTTCAAATCTCTCGGGCCCGCAATTGTGCTTAGTATTTTGTAGTCCATAACACCCTTCTTTTACCCTTGATCCAAGTGTTAATAATCTATTTCACTCTATTAACCGTACCACCGATCTTTTAATTGGACAATCGAAAATGAAAAATTACAATCGTCCCTATACTTTCCTTCTACTAGGCTAATAGTGTATAATCCTACAATTCCCTTTCATAAACAAAATCAGCTAGATCTGCAAGGACTCTTCCGTCGCCGTTAAGCTCTCTTAATACATCCTTTGCTCTATCCGTCATAGTTTTTGCCATCTCTTTCGCCCCTTCAATACCAAAAAGACCTGGATAGGTTGCTTTCCCTCGACTTTCATCGCTTCCCGTTGCCTTGCCTAAAACCGCTGTATCACCGATCACATCTAAAACATCGTCTGTAATCTGAAAAGCCAAACCCAAGCATTTAGCATACGCAGTCAAAAGCTCAAGCTCTCTCAAGGATGCTCCAGCAAGTATAGCGCCGGCCCGTACAGATGCCCTTATAAGCTCACCGGTCTTCTTTTCATGTATGAATTCGAGCGTTCTAGTATTTATTTCTTTCCCCTCGGACATTAAATCTACGACCTGACCGCCAACCATACCCGCAGCCCCGGATGCAGCGGCCAACTCACGGATGACCTGTATGATCTTACTTGGATCATCTGCCTTTTGCTCGCTTGATATTATATTAAATGCCTCGGAATATAACGCATCTCCAGCCAGTATCGCTATATCCTCACCGAATACGACATGGCATGTTGGCTGACCCCTTCTTAAATCATCGTTATCTATTGAGGGGAGATCATCGTGGATAAGTGAGTAGGTATGGATGTATTCAACGGCGCAGGCAGTTGCGCCTACATAATCAGGTTCTTGGCCAAGAGTTCTTGCAGCTTCGACAACCAAGACGCCTCTGAATCTTTTACCGCCCGAGAACAGGCTGTGGTGCATAGCCTGATAAATTACTTCCGGATAACGCATCTCTGGGAAGTACCTTTTAAGTCTATCTTCGACGAAAAGCCTTGTGCCTTCCGGATATTTAGCCGACAACTATATCCTCCCCTGGGGATCATCATCAGCCCGCGATACCCAGGCGCTGTAATCGATCTGCTGATTACAGAACGTTGCAAGCTGGATACTCTCTTCGAGTAAATCCAGCGAATCTTCTAGGCTTACTTCTTTCTTCCTCACTGTATTGGCAATCTCTTCGAGCCGATTTAATGCTTGATCATAGTTCAGCTTTTCCAATTTTTCCACCATCTTTAACCTTATCAACTAGTCCGTTTAGAATCCTTTAGCTTGGCTGCAATCCTGCCGAGAATACCGTTCACAAACTTGCTCGATTCTTCCATCCCGTATATCTTCGCCAGTTCAACAACTTCATTTATAGAAACGCTATAGGGGATATCTTCCTCGTACAACATTTCGTAAAGGCCGATCCGAATAAGATTACGATCTACAATTGGCATCCTTTCAAGCGTCCAGTTATCGGTGTGGGCGGATATGAGATCGTCGATCTCCTGGCGGTGATTTTCAACACCATAAATCAACTTAATCGTGAAATCACTCGGCTCTTCACCCCGTGCAATCACTCTATTTTTGATGATCTCACCGAAAGGCTGTTTTGTAATTTCTCTTTCGTACAATATTTCTAGCGCATCTTTTCGCGCTTTCCTTCGTTCTGACATCATATAGTTTTTTCGCCTGCAATTGTTATGCCGTAAGAGACATTACAGTCCCCATACCGCGGTCCATCCTCTCTAGTATACTCTTAATCACTTATCATTCGAAATCCACCTGGATATGAAGTTAGTATAAACCTCTCCTTTCCTAAAGAAGGCGTTCTCGAGCACTCGTAGATGAAATGGTATAGTTGTTGCAATTCCCATAATAACGCACTCTTCCAGCGCTCTTTGGCCCCTACTTATGGCTTCGTCTCTATTTTTACCCCAGACAATCAGCTTTGCAAGAAGCGAATCATAATAGTTCGGCACCTCGTACCCCGTGTAGAGGTGACTATCTACCCTGACACCAGGGCCTCCTGGTGGGTTAAACAGTGTTATTGTACCACCCGCCGGCATGAAATCTTTCGATGGGTCCTCGGCGTTTATCCTAAATTCTATCGCATGACCAATCTGCTTGATATCCTCCTGTTTATAACTTAGTTTTTCACCGGCTGCAATCCTTATCTGTTCTTTTATGATGTCCATACCGGTCACCATCTCAGTAACAGGATGCTCTACCTGTACCCGGGTATTCATCTCCATAAAATAATAGCTGCCATCCGGTCCCACTAGAAATTCGATGGTCCCCGCATTGATGTATCCGATCGTTTTTGCAGCTTTTATGGCAACCTCACCCATTTCCTTCCTCGTTTTCTCGCTGATCGAGGGAGAGGGAGATTCCTCTATTAGTTTTTGGTGTCTGCGTTGTATAGAGCAGTCACGGTCCCCAAGATGGATGATATTTCCATGCCTATCGGCGAGTATTTGAAATTCTACATGGCGGGGCTCGTCGACATACCTCTCTATATAGACATCATCGCTCCCGAAAGCGGCTTTAGCCTCTGACTGGGCCATCTGTAGAAACTTTAGCAACTCTCTCTCATTCTGGGCAATCCTCATGCCCCTTCCGCCGCCTCCTGCAGAAGCCTTGATTATGACTGGATAACCTATCTCCTCAGCCAATTTTAAGGCTTCTTTTCCGTCGCTTATCGAGCCCAGAGTACCGGGCGTAACCGGAATTCCGGCCTCCATCATTCTGCGCCTTGCCTCCGACTTATGGCCCATCGATTCAATTGCTTCGGCAGACGGCCCAATAAAAGTTATATGGCATGATCGGCATATATCAGCAAATTGTGGGTTTTCTGCTAAGAACCCGTAGCCGGGATGTATCGCATCCGCACCAGTCACCTCGGCGGCACTTATAATATTAGGGATATTAAGGTAGCTTCGATGGGTCTGAGCGGGACCGACACAGATGGCTTCATCGGCAAGCTTTGTATGGAGTGCTTCCGCATCCGCTTCTGAGTATATCGCAACCGTCGGAATCCTGAGTTCTTTACAGGCTCTTATGACCCGTACTGCTATCTCACCCCTATTTGCGATAAGAACCTTCTGAAACAATACTATCTCCTGTTTATTATTGCTATCGCTGTTGTTGCTTTCTGCTAACTTGCTGGCTCATACAGGAATATCAGCTGGCCATATTCCACAGGTTGACCGTTATCTATTGTTATTTCACGTATTATGCCCTTTTCCTCAGCTGCTATCTCGTTCATTAACTTCATTGCTTCAACTATGCAGAGCGTTTGTCCCTCGACAATCTCATCGCCCACATCAACGAATGGGTCTGCATCAGGTGCTGGTGCACGGTAGAAGGTTCCGACCATAGGCGCGAGAATTCTCTTCCAGTGTGACGGGTAATCCCCTTCTCTTTTCGTCTCGCTTTGAATCGAACCACCGTCCGTGGAGACCTGTGCTGGGGTTTCAACAGCTACCTGGAGTCCCTTTCTTACAGCTATTTTGACTCCATCCTCCTCAACGGTAACCTCTGAAACGCCGCTCTCTTCAACGAGCTTTATAAGCTCACGTACCTGATTTATATCCATGTACCCGTCCTCCTTGACGGCCCTTATCTCCTCGCTCATCATAAATACAGCTTTTTCCGCACCCTCAACGTGAGCCTGCAGATACTTACGCGCTTCATTCGGGAATAGAGCATATGTTAACACATCTTCTTCGCTTTTTGCTATATCCCCGATGGCCGCCGCATAATCTTCAAATTTTTCTGTTATAAGGTCGGCAGGTCTACAGGTTATGGGTTTATCGTCCCCAAGAATCTTCGCCTGCACCTCTTTATCAACCTGACCTGGTGCCCGCCCGTAGAGTCCTTTAACATAGTGCTTCATTTCGTCCGGGATTATTGCCCAGCGCTTTCCAGTTAGAACATTTAAAACAGCCTGGGTCCCGACAATCTGACTCATTGGCGTGACAAGAGGCGGGTATCCGACCTCTGCCCTAACCCTCGGGATCTCCTCTAATACCTCATCTAAGCGATCAAGTGCCTTCTGCTGCTCAAGCTGACTATAAAGGTTTGATATCATACCGCCGGGCACCTGGTGTGAAAATACCTGCATATGGGTGAGCGAAGTTACGCCCCTCTGGAAACCTCTTTTTATCCGGATCCCTTCCCAGTACTTTGCTATATCATACAAGTCTTCAAGGTCGAAGCCGGTGTCGTAAGGGGTATCTTTTAGGGCAGCGACAATCATCTCCACCGCTGGCTGAGAGTTCCCAAATGCCAGCGGCACAGTAGCTGTATCAATGATATCTACGCCGGCCTCTATCGCCTTTAAGTAATTCATAGGCGCCATCCCGCCTATGTAGTGGCAGTGCAAATCTATCGGCAAATTAATTTCCTTGCAGAACCGCTCAACCAATCTGTAGGTCCGATAAGGCGTAAGCAGCGCCGCCATATCTTTTATGCAGATCGAATCGACCCCCATCTCTACCAACTCAAGAGCCGTCTCTACATAATGCTCGAGGGTGTGCACAGGGCTTATCGTATAGCATACCGCACCCTGTGCGTGAGCCCCGGCCTCCTTGACTGCCTCGATTGAAACTCGCAAGTTCCTCGTATCGTTTAGAGCATCGAATACCCTGAATACATGCATTCCGTTCTTGACGGAAGCATGCACAAACCTTCTTACAATATCATCTGGATACTGCCGGTAGCCCACCAAATTCTGGCCGCGCAGCAGCATTTGGAGAGGGGTTCTTGAAGCATGCTTTTTTATGACGCGCAGCCGATCCCATGGATTTTCATCGAGAAAGCGGAGGCATGAGTCAAAAGTAGCCCCACCCCAAACCTCGAGAGAATAATAACCAATGCGATCAAGCTGACCTAAAATCTTCAGCATGTCGTCAGTGCGCATGCGCGTCGCCCAAAGAGATTGGTGCGCATCCCGTAGCGTCGTATCAGTGACTTTGACCGGTCTAGATTTCATAAATACACCATCCACAAATACCAAATCCTATCGTTACCATTTACCTTAGCTATCATTATCCATTTACCTTAGCAGCGTAAGTACATTATTATACTTCATTTGCGCCTGCCGGTGAATAGAATAGAGCTGTCGGTAACCGCCTCTTAAACCCTCGTTATATACTCGCCAGTTCTTGTATCTACCTTTATCATATCGCCTACTTTAATAAATAGAGGTACTTGAATCATCGTTCCAGTCTCAAGCATCGCCGGCTTTGTACCTCCACTTGCCGTATCACCCTTTAGGCCCGGGTCGGTCTGGGAAACTTCTAGCTCGACGGTAATTGGCAACTCAACGCCAATCGCCTCACCATCATGCATGGCAACAAGAACATTCATATTCTCTTTAAGAAACCTGATCCCATCAGCAAGAAAAGAGGAGGGCAGGCTTATCTGCTCATATGTCTCCATATCCATAAATATATAATCGCTTCCATCATTATATAGATATTGCATCGGCCTTCTGTTAATCATCGCCTGTTCGAACTTTTCCCCTGCCCTGAAGGTCTTATCGATAGCAGCGCCGGTTTTGAAATTTTTAAGCTTTGTCCGCACAAAAGCCCCGCCTTTACCCGGTTTCACATGCTGGAAATCAATAATCTGGTAGAGGATTCCATCGATATCGATTGTCATTCCATTTTTAAACTCGTTTGTTGAAATCATTTATCGTAACCTCCAAAAACTTCTATTTAAAATGGGAAGATTTTGGCTTTCCTTAAACTGCCTACTTTATAGGCTTCCTATTTTACAATTCTAGAAGGTCCTTCGTCGAGTGGGTTAAGACCCTGTGACCGGTTTCGGTTACTACAACTAGATCCTCTATTCTTACACCGCCAAAGCCACTTATATAAATACCGGGTTCTACCGTCACAACCATACCCTTTTTTAATTCGGTTTCACTATCGACGCTAAGGATAGGTGATTCATGGACGTTTAGGCCAACGCCGTGCCCGAGATTATGCACGAAGTTCTTGCCGTAGCCTGCATCGCTAATTATATCCCTTGCAATATTATCTAACTCTTTGCCGATTTTCCCTGGCGCTACTGCGCCAAGGGCAGCTTCCTGCGCTTCTTTTACCTTTGCGTATATCTCTCTATGCTTTTGGCTTGCTCTGCCCACTACAACCGTTCTAGTCATATCCGAGTGGTAGCCACCAACAACTGCACCGAAATCAAGTTTTACGAAATCACCGACCCCTACCTTTTTAGCTGAAGGTGTAGCATGAGGTACTGCTGAATGGGATCCCGAGGCAATAATCGTATCGAAACTGGCCTTTTCTGCCCCTCTCCTCCTCATAAAAAACTCGATCTCTATAGCTAGCTCACGCTCAGATACGCCTGGCTTTATATACTTGATGATATGCTCAAACGCAGCATCCCCGATCGCAGCCGCCTCACCAATCTTCTGGATTTCATAATTGTCCTTGATCTCTCTTATTGGCTCGGCAAGCCCCGGTATACCTACTAGTTGGATTCCATCAAACTCCTTTACCATGCGCTCATATTGCTTCACAGTTACATGCGCAGATTCAAACCCAACCCTTACCGCCCCGTAATCTTTCACAACGTTGACGACCTCGCTAAATGATGGCGTCTTCCAGCCGATAATTCTATCCGCGACCGCCACCTCTAGAGCCTCATCGAAATATCTATGGTCGATAACAAGGGTTGACTTACCCGCATCGACGATAAGTCTCACTTTTGCCCCCGTAAATCCACCGCTGCATCCGCTCAAGTAGAATATGTTATGCGGCTCACTGATGATGAGAGCATCTATCTCAGCAGGCTTCAATCGTTCCCTTAGTTTTTCAAGCCTTCCCCGATAATTTATTTTCATGCTTTAATTATTTCTGCTGCTGCCCTAACGGCCAGTACGTAACTTTGTGGACCAAAGCCCGAGATTTGCCCGACCGCGATGGACGCAATGACCGATTTGTGCCTGAAATCCTCGCGTTTATAAATATTCGAAAGGTGGGTTTCTATAACCGGTATATCCACGGCAACCAGAGCATCCCTGACTGCAATACTATAGTGTGTCAGCGCTCCAGGATTTATAATTATGCAATCATATCCCCTAACAGCCTCCTGTATCTTATCGACTATATCTCCTTCATGATTTGATTGATAAAAATCAACATCCAGGCTATACTTACCGGCCTCTTCCTCAACCATCCGATTTATACCATCAATCGTCACGTTGCCGTAAACCGCGACCTCACGCATACCCAGCAGATTCAGATTTGGTCCATGAATAACAAGTAGTTTTCCCACCTCTACCCCTCTTTCGAAAACTCACCAAGAGCGGATATTAAATCCTCTCTGTCGATATTGCGAATAACCGGATTTCCTACTCCGTCAAGCACGACAAATACGTGCCCGCCCATTGCTCTCTTCTTATCTCTCTCTATGACCTGAATTATCTTATCTATGCTTGCTGATATCATGGTGGTAGGGAGACCATAAGACCCTATAATGCGCTTATGGAGCTCTACCACATCTGCGCCTACCATTCCAATCCTTTTACTTAGCTTTGCTGCAAAAACCATTCCTACCGCTACAGCCTCTCCATGTGAGTATTTATATTCACTTATCGACTCTATAGCATGGCCCAGTGTATGCCCATAATTAAGCACAGCCCGTAAACCAGTGTCGCGTTCGTCTTCCTCTACAATCCCACCCTTAATCAAGCAGCAGATGGTAGCAATTTCAGCTAAAATATCCATTTGCCGAGCCGAAATATCATCCCGCCTCCCCTGTATTATACTGAGGAGAGGTTCACCTTTTATAAAAGCGTATTTAATAACTTCTGCCATGCCACCAGCAAAATCCCTATCGGACAAGGTCTTTAATGTTGCGACATCTATATATACAAACGATGGCTGGTAAAAGGTCCCGATCATGTTTTTACCGAGCGTATGGTTGACTGCAACCTTACCACCAACGCTGCTATCGACCTGCGCCAGCAGCGTTGTCGGGATTTGAATATAGGCTATGCCCCTCTCATAGGTTGATGCCACGAAACCCGCCAGGTCACCCACGACACCCCCGCCCAGCGCAATAACTGCATCTTTTCGCTCAAAGCCTTTCTGGATGAGTTCGCCATAGACACGCTCGGCTACATTTAAAGACTTCGCATTCTCCCCATCGGGTACGATAATCAGATCGTAATCGACCCTCTCGGCGCTTAGCGATTTGACGACCTGATTCCCATAGATATCCCATACGGTTGGATTCGTTATTATGGCGGCTTTTGCCACTCCGAGTTTTTCTCTGAACTTTTCCACAAATCCTTGCAGTATATAATCACCGATATAAATCGGATAACTCCTATCGCCTAATTCAACTTCAACGACATGCCTGATCACTATAAATACCCTCTCAACCCTAAATCTCTACTCTGAAAATAACCAATAATGCAGAAGGATTTTCATCCTTCTGCTGGTGCCGCTTTCTTTAGCGGCATGTTGGGCTTCTAAGGCAATATTTATCAACCTTCCAACCTCTCCAGGTAACGTTCGTAGGCCGCTCTGGTGTCCCCCAACGCGTCCCCGCCAAACTTATTAAGGAACGCCTTCGCTATCTCAAATGCAACTACGGCCTCGCCGATGACGGCCGCTGCAGGCACGGCGCATACATCAGATCTCTCCTTTACCGCATCGACCGGCTGCTTTGTAATAATATCGACTGTTTTTAGCGGTCGCATCAGGGTCGGAATCGGCTTCATGGCTGCACTTATAATAACGACCTCGCCATTTGTCATACCGCCCTCGATACCACCAGCCCTGTTTGTATTTCGGTAATAACCTCGCCCTTTCTCATAGAATATCTCATCATGGGCTTTAGAACCCCGCTTAGATGCAATATCGAATCCCTCTCCTATTTCAACTCCCTTTATCGCCTGAACCCCCATAAGAGCGCGGGCAATGTTCGCATCGATACGCTCCTCCCACGACACGTATCCACCAAGACCCGGTGGACACCCATAGACGAGCACCTCAAATGTTCCGCCTACGGTATCCTTGGCCTCTCTAACTTCTCTGATTAGCTCAATCATCTCGATCTCAGCGGCTTTATCGAAGCACCGTGTGGGGGATTCGTCTATTTGCTCAAGATCTTCCGGTCTCGGGGCCTCCTTTATATCGGCCACTACTTTTCCGATTGATGTTACGTGACTTAGCACCCATATCCCAAACTCACCCAGGAACGCCTTTGCAATCGCCCCGGCAGCAACTCGGGCCGCCGTCTCCCGCGCACTCGATCTTTCCAGCACGTTTCTTATATCCTTCTGTCCGGTCTTAAGTACACCACTCAGGTCCGCGTGGCCCGGCCTTGGCTGAGTAACCAGCTCAACTGCCTCCGCCACTTCCTCAGCTGACATATCGACCATCCAGTTTTGCCAATCGCGATTTTCTATCTTCAGGGCTATGGGAGAGCCGAGCGATCTTCCAAACCTTACACCGCTCAATATACCGGCTTTATCCCTTTCTATCGCCATGCGACTGCCCCTACCGTAGCCCAACTGCCTGCGAGCCAGTTCCTTATTTACATCGCCTATGCTTATTCTGACCCCAGTGGGCAATCCCTCAACTATCGCTATTAGCATTGGCCCATGCGATTCTCCGGCCGTTACATACCTTAGCACCTTACATATCACTCCATACTTTTGTAATGAGTATAACTTATCATACCGGATCGAACATGCGAATAGGTAGGGTTGATTCAGCGTTGGGGATATTATCGGCCGCTACTAAAAAGATCTAAGCCTCACCGCTATATATAATATCTTGGTGAAGCTCAGATCTTTAACCGTTATAATCGGCCATGTGCCGGCAATTTATTTTGTTATCTCGTCGCCTAGCTGAAGCGTTAGCCTATCATCCCCATAAAGCAAGGATATGCTGCCATCGCCGATATCCGTCACCTTAAAGGGAGAGCCTGCGATCTGTTCGCCTTCCCTTACCGTATATTCCTGACCTTGGTAGCTAACGGTCGCATACCTTTGCCCGTTCTGATTCACGATCCTTACAAGTGACAATGAACCATGTACATACGAGGTATTTCCACTGCTGTTCTGATTATTGCTATCTGTGCTACTACCGGTAGATCCGCTTGTTGTGCCATTATTGATTGAAGATGCAATGAATGGCTTAAATGGGTCTTTATACCCAGATAGATCGTACTCAGTTACGACAGTCTCGGTATCAGTTGTTGCCGTTGCGGTATCAGTTGTTGCCGTTGCGGT
>JACUUO010000032.1 GCA_014859275.1 Actinomycetota bacterium
TAATAAATGCGGAGTGTTATAGCCTTTGAAGAATCAGATAGATAAATATACGCGAAAACTGATACAAGACAGGTCGGCGGTCCCAGATTCGATACGATTTTTCGCGATGGATGATGTTTTAATTGCTTCGCAGGATGACGAGTGGAAACCGATTTTTGAGGCAGTACTTGCCGAATTAAATATCATGGGATTATTACTGGCAAAACCACCCCTTCCATTCGCTGATTATCTGGTGACACGAGCACCCAAATCGGAATCGCGCATCTATCCAAGAGATAGTGAAGTAAAAACATTCCTACACGATATCCCTTTTATTAGGAAGGAAAATTCGGGAGAAGGGCTGGTAAAATCAATCATAGCTCTCCTTCGCGAGCGGAAAGGGTTGATTATAGAGGGAGTTGGATTTGTTACTGGTGGCACGGTAACTCTAGAGCAGGCCTATATCGCTTATTCCTCTATATTTCATGCAACGTTTATAAAATACCTACATGATGTCTTAGAGGATGGCTTTCTTGAGCCTAATGAAGAGGAAGCATTTCTTGACTTTCGCGAAAACTGGCTAACTGCTCCCGGTATAGAAGCCCTCGTCTTCCGTGAGGGGCTACCGGTTGATCGTATTGAAGTTATTAGCGAGATATCCACTGTCGGGCGGTACATGGTTGAGTGCGGGTTCGTTGATTCATTCTTCGGCAACATCAGCCTCTTTCATGACGGCGTTGTCTACATTTCACAGACCGGCGCTTCACTCGATGAATTGGATGGTCTTATCGATCCGGTGCCAATGGATGGTTCATCGACGTGCGGTATCACCGCATCATCGGAATTAGCAGTGCATCGCAAGATATACGAGATGACCGACTATAAAACGATTCTGCACGGGCATCCTAAATTTTCGGTTATAATCTCCATGCTCTGTGACAAAAGAAAGCACTGCGATATTGTCGATTGCGGTAAGCAATGTCCTGAGATAAGGATGTTCCACGACATTCCGATTGTTTCAGGTGAGATAGGCGCTGGCGGGATAGCCAAAAAAGTGCCGCCGGTTGTGAAGGATTTCGGTAGGGCGCTCGTCTTCGGTCACGGCCCTTTCTGCACTGGTCTTTATGATTTCCAGGAACCGCTCTCGGATCTTGTCAGGATTGAGATCCTCTGTCGTGAGGGGTATTTTAAAATGCTGGAAGAGAAATTAGCAAGGTGTAAAGGCTGATACTTCGATAACATAGGCTCCGACTGTATAATAATTATTAGATTCTGGCTAAGACCCTCTTCTTTTCAAGGCTGGTAATATCCTTAAGCTGATAATGCAACCACTTGATTGAATCATTTCGCATCACAATCTTTTTTAAGTAATCATTGCGCATCTGTCTCTCATGTGGTGACATCACAATGGCCCTATGCAGCGCATCTGCCATCCTATCGACATCGAACGGATTTACCATCAAGCTTGCATTGCTTAATTCAGCGCTAGCCCCAGCGTTATCGGAGAGCACCAGGACGCCATTGCGGCTATTTATAGCCGGTCCTTCTTTAGAAACTAAATTCATCCCATCGAAAATCGGATTAACGAGGAGCACATCATATTGTTTAAGAGCGGCTACTGATTCAGAGTAATTATCCTCTATCCTAAAATAGATGGGTGACCAATTATCGGTTCCGTAACGCCTGTTTATTTCATCGACGGTAGCTTCTATCTCGTTACGATAATTCCTATACTCCTCTATATTCTCCCGGGTTGGATAAAGAAGGGCCAGAAATTTTACCTTTCCCTTAAGCTCAGGATGCTTGGATAAAAGGGCTTCATAAGCCCTGAAACCGCGGATGATATTTTTCGACGGGTCGCTCCTGTCGGTCCTAACGATCAAACTTAAGCCCCGGTTTTCCTCGGTGAGTTTTAACTCGTACTTAAGTACGTCGGTACTCTCACTTGTTCTCAGGAGGCTATTATAGTCGATTGAGATAGGGTATGCGCGCACGTATACCTCACGACCTTGCCACAGAACCACCCTCTTCTTCCAATTTACCCTGCAATCCAACAATGTTTTGCAGCAGAGAAGAAAATTGCTGGCATAGTGTTTCGATTGGAAGCCGACAAGATCGTTGCTTAACATACCTTCCATAAGCTGGAGCCTCATCTCAAGGGGTAACACACTCAAATAGTCCGGCTCTGCCCAAGGGATATGCGTGAAATGAAAAAGGAATGGCTTATCGGTCAACTCTCTTATATATTTTGCGGCCATAAATAGGTGATAATCCTGGAGCATTATTATCGGGTCTTTATGTTTAAGGCTCTCTTCTGTAGCTGCCTTTGCAAAGAGCTTATTTGCCACAACATAACCTTCATGCCAGGCCCTATGGATCTCGGTGGTGATTGAGGGACCTTCGGCAAAGTTCCAGATATAGTGGTGGATAAACCAGAGCAAGGGATTGCTTACGATATTATAGTAACGATTGTATACAACTTCGGGTATATCTATTAGTCGAATTCGATAGAGGGGGTTATCCCCTGGAAAGCCTATCGCAGAGCCCTCTTGAGCTATAGAGCGCTCTGTACTTGTCATGGCAGCTGATATCCATGTCGCCCGTGTCTCTTCACTGACAGCGGTCATAGCGCTTATGAGTCCCCCGCCACCCCTACGCGTCTCTAATTCTCCGGACTCATTCTGCCTAAATTCAACTGGCCCTCTGTTAGAGACGAGAATAATAGACCTATCCTCAAGAAGCTTTTTAAGCTTTGATCCCTTTGATCTTCTATTACCGTGCAAATAAACCACCCGCAGTCTTGATCTGCTTATTGTAACATCTTTAACTGTAATACCGGTTGATTTTTAGTTAGATTGATACAGGTAATTAAACAGCTCCATATAATCGGCAAGTTGTCTCGGGCTTAAGAAATTTTTCCTTACGTGCTCCTTACCAAACCTACCCATTTCACGTGCCATCTCGGGGTTCTCCAACAACTGGACTATTTTTTTGCCGCATTGCTCCGAACCGCTAACAAGGAAACCATTCTTGCCGTTTATGATCTGAAGCGGGATTCCACCTACGTCTCCACCGATTACCGGGCGCTCCTTCCATAATGCTTCGCTTACAACCAAGCCGAATCCTTCTCGAGTTGACTTTTGTATAATTACCTGCGACGCCCGTTGGAACGCATTTACCTCCAGGTTGCCCACGCCTTCGAGGTTAGAGAGCAAGTGGATATCAGCGTCTCCATCGGCATGCCTAGAGGTCTTCTCATAATAGTGGAAACCCTCTGGATCATCGGTAGCCATGGAAGCGACCATTAAGAGCTGTACCTCTGGAAATTTCTCCTTAGCTATTCGATAGGCATCTATGACGCCAAGCGGATCCTTCCAAGGATCAAATCTAGAGACTTGAGTTAATATAGGTCTGTTTACATCTATATGGTATCTTTCAAGGATGCTATTTATCATTTCTTGATTGATACCTATGTTTTTAGAGCTTAAAGGATCTATTGTGGGTGATATGATTGCAATCTTATCTACCCAAAAATCATTCTTTATATACTGCGGCATCGTAAAGACTGCTGCGTCATACTGTTTAAGGTAGGGCTCGAGAAAATTCCATACGCTCGGCCTTGCGGTGGTTAGATCGATATGACAGCGCCAAATCCACTTACCTGTTTTTTTGCCCTTTTCGTCTATAAACGAGAGTATTGAGGCGGGTTGGGGGTCATGGACCATGACGACATCGTATACGCCATCGAATAAATCCGCATTATTCTCGTTCTGCTTGAGGTAAGTGCTGGTCATCTCGGGCGTGATAATTAGATCCATACCTTGAAGTGCGTTGTGGAATAACTTGGTTACGGTGAAGAAGTCCTCACTGCCCGGGATGATTTGCCAATCAGCATTGAGACCGACGTCTCGCATGAGCGGGATGAGGGTATAGAGCATCTCGGCGACTCCTCCGCCAAAGGCAGTCGAGCTGATATTTAGAATTCGCACACCTTCCATATCTTTGCCCAACTGGCGGATTTTCTCGATAATCCCCTCATCAACTATGTGCTCGTATTCCTTAATCGACCTCGTGCCAACGGGGACAGAAATTAACATAGTACCAATCTCCTTGTAGTTAATACACCATTATATAAGATTTTCAATACACTCAAAAACAATTAAAGACTGACTTAAGTGTACACAGTTTTGGACGATAAATACTACTGGGATATGTCGATTGCTTTAGGCAATTATGAGGGTTTTACTACAGCAATAGATATAAAAATCTAGCGCTAAGAATAAAATCAGGGATAAGGAGAGATAATTAGCCATGAAAGTAGCACAGGTTGCACCAATTTGGTATGCTATACCACCCAGAGGATATGGCGGTATAGAATACGTTGTTCACTGCATTACTGAGGGACTAATAAAGAGAGGACAAGATGTGACCCTGTTTGCGGCAGGAGATTCTATTACTGAGGCAAAATTGATCAGCTCTTATAGAATTGCGCCTAGCGAGAGGATAGGGGAAACATATCCCGACTTGCTCCACGTTATGATGGCCTATCAAATGGCGGGTGAATTCGATATAATCCACGATCACAGTGGGCTTATCGGCCCGGTAATCGGCTCTTTTATCAATACCCCGGTTATCCATACACTACATGGCCCGGCGACTCAAGAAGCGAAGGATTTCTATGGGAGAATTAGAGACCAGATTTATTTTAATGCCATCAGCGACTACCAAAGGGAGAAATTTGGTGATCTTAAATTTATCGGTACAATTTATAACGGAGTTGACCTGGCTAAGTACGATTATTGCGATAAAAAAGAAGATTTTCTCTTCTTTCTTGGGCGGATGAATCCCGAGAAGGGGGCTCACGTGGCGGTCGAGGTTGCAAGGAAGACCGGTAAAAAGCTCCTCATGGTATCTAAGATGACCGAGCCTCACGAGAAGGCTTACTTTAAGGAAAGGGTAAAGCCTTTACTTGCACCAAATGTAGAACTCATAGGTGAAGTAGATGTCGAGACCAAGATCGAAATGTTTAAGAAGGCGAGCTGTGTATTGTTCCCGGTACAGTGGCCAGAACCGTTCGGTCTTGTTATGATAGAAGCCATGGCCTGCGGAACCCCTGTAATAGCTATTAGAAACGGGTCGGTTCCCGAGGTTGTCGTTCACGAAAAAACTGGTTATATATGTAGTTCAACGGAAGAGATGATAGAGGCGATAAACAAGGTTGACCAGGTCAATCCTGTAGATTGCCGGCACCATATTGAAAATAACTTCAGCACCGATCATATGGTCGATCACTATATTAGGGCTTATAAAAAAATCATCAAGATAGAGGAAGAAAACTATAGGCTACTTAAGAGCGCCTAGTTACCATGTTCTATATGTTGCACGCCCCTTAGAAATTTAGCCGAATCTTCAGGTATCGTGACATTTATCGTCATCCCGGTCCCCATCTCGAATCCAGCTTGAATCGTTAGCTTAGGGGTTATAGACATGTGCCAGTGGTAGGCATCGGTAAGATCATATCCGGGTGGGCTGGTGTGTAGGTACATATTGTATGGCGGATTATCTAGCCCGTTATAGAAGCGCTTTAAGGTCCTTCTAAGCATCGATGCAAGATCAATTCTCTCACTGTCCGATATCGTCTCAAACTGGGATTTATGCTGTAACGGTGTAATCCACGTTTCAAAAGGCAGCTTGGCGGCGTAAGGGACAAAGGCGATAAAGTGTTCACTCTGATCTATCATCCTAGCTCCTTCTGCAATTTCCGAAGCGATTATATCGCAGTAGATACAACGATTATTTTGATAAAAATAATCGGCCGCTCCTTTAAGCTGGATCTTAGGCAGCTCTGGAATTAGGGGGATGGCGAAAAGTTGAGAATGTGAATGCTCAAGAGATGCACCGGCTTCCTTACCGTGGTTGATTATTATCTGCACATAGCGGGTATATGGTTGGCGCTTATGGTATTCGTACCGCAATTTATACGCCCTCAGAACCTCTGCGACCTGCTCATCCGGATAGGTTGCGAGGCTTAAGTCGTGCTCGGGTCCGTGGACAACCACCTCGTGCACGCCGTAGGCCGTACGGCGACGATACAACCCATCTACAACCTCCGCGTGATTTTCGGGCGTAAAAGCCGGAAATTTGTTTGGAACAACCCTAACAATCCAACCGGGCGTATTGGCAGCCGAATTATCAGGCCGGAATGCCAGGGTTTCAGGGGGTGTCATCGATTCATGACCATATTCAAAAGGGCAAGTAGGAGGTGCTGCTCTACCGCGTCGGATGAAATCATCCGGGCGTTTAGCTCTCTCTTTAGCGACAACTACCCACCAACCGGTTACTTGGTCTTGTCTAAGTTCAGGCATATTCTCTCCTTAAGCTTCGATTGTATTGTATGCCCATTCAACCGATATCTATCAACACTACACCGGGTGTCACAGTAAAAACATTACCCATAAGAGGGAAATGAGTAAGCCATGTAGAATCTATGCTACATTATGATACAACTTATAAATAGTTGATAAATTATCGATAGTTTGCTATATAATTGTTTATACCACAACACTACGTGGTATAAATGGAAGTATGCCGGTACTATGATATAGTATCATAAGATTGGGACAATCTTATATTAGCAGGAGAGCTGAAATGCGCACTCACCGTATATTGATATTAGTAACGGAAAAAGACGGTGTTATTAAGGAAGTGGCATCTTATTTTTCAGATCTCAAAGGCTGCGAAGTAGTATTTATTCAAAGCGGTTTAGAAGCGATAGATATCGTGAAGAAGTCTCCGCCAGACATAATCATTATGGACTTGCTTCTACAGAAACTTGATGGAATAAGGGTCTGTAGGATTCTTAAGAAAAATAAAACAACATCTAACATACCGATTATCATTCTAACTCTTGTTCAGGCTAAAAAGAGGAGCCTAGAGGCAGGAGCGGATGTCTTCATATTAAAGCCGGTAAGGAGCGCAGATTTAATAGATATAATCAGTAACATTCTCCTAAAACAAGGTGTTAACAAAGTAGGAGAGACGGCTATTTAACCCCCATGAATCACTAATCGCCATCGTATCAGAGCCTCCGGCTCTTCAGGATGACAAATTGGTGAATTGCAAAATCCCTGTGTGTAATTAGCTACAGGGCAAAAACCGGAAATACTCCATAAATCAACTTGTCGCCTGGAGAAAAATCCTAAATGTTTTATAACTCTATCACTTTAGGTTTAGAGTTGAAGTAAGTCGGGTAATAAAACGCTTAGTATTTTTTTTCTACCGCTTGTAGGCTAGCTATATTAGCACTTAGCTATTTGTAATAATTAGGGGAGCATTGTTTAAATGTCTATCACCGATCGCAACTCTATTGCTGAAGAACTTGATGAACTAGAAGCAATCCTCTATAAAGGAAAAGCCTCGATTTCAGGCCTACTAGATGGGCACTCCTGGCAGCGACTCATAGATAATTATTCCAGGGTCTCAGGCCTTTCTCTAGCTGTTTTAAGTACTAGGTATAACCTAATCGCTTCCTCGATCAATATTTCACAGAGCTTACTTCAACAACTATTTGGCGGAGTTAAACCGAGCATGGATAAGCTATTAAACAAGCTAGACGCTGATGCTTTCGGGGTAGCATTGAAGAATGGGAGCAAAGTCATCTATAAAGGCAGCTTTGGCTTGTTAAGGTGTTGGATGCCGATAAAAACCGATAACTTGATATTAGGCGCTTTGTGGTTAGGCTATTCAATTGATGTATTAGACGATAATACAATCGAGCGTGACTGTTGTAATATGGGCCTTGATCCTAAATTGGTAAAGACGGCGCTAAAGGATAGCGAGCTGATGCCTGAGAGCGAGTTTGTTGCCCATATTAACCTTTTAGAGTTCAGTGTTGGTTCGGTGGCGCGGGGCCAGCTTGATCAAACGGAGACTATCAAAGCGGAGAAGCAGAGAATTTTTATGAGCATGATCCAGAACAGCTTCGAGGTGGGCAAAAACCTGCATGAAGTATTAGCATCTGTGCTTGAATCGACCTTAGCGTTAATGCAGGCGCAGGTCGGCATAATTCTGTTGCAGAGTGGTGATGGTCATCACCTGGTAGAGGTTGCTAGCCAGGGATTTGCTGGAGACCATCCGATCATATTTAAGAGAGATGTTAATGTTGAGAAATCTCTTACAGCACACCTATCCGAAAATGTTATTAGCAGGGAGTATAGTTTTTCAATAATTAGCCTTGGGACAAAGGAATCGGATATTGGTATTTTCGCAATATACTCCTCGAATTGGTCTAAGGAAGATCCGGAAAACCGGAAGCTGATGGAGCTTCTAAAAACTAACGTAGCGGCGGGTATTAGCCGCACACGTGCCTATGAAAAAGTGAAGCGTCATGATCTTCTAATTAAAGCAAGCCTTATGCAGTTAGGGAGAGCGATGGGCAGTACGCTTGATACTGAGAGGCTTACACGCCAAATTACCCAGGCGGCAATGGCAATAATGGAAGCGGATCTTTGCGATCTGCTTCTAATCAAAGGTAACATGCTCGAGTTCCAGGTCGCATCTGCTCTAAACAAGATATTGAAGGGGTTTGGTAACGTACCATTAAAGCGTGACCCTGCGGCGACGATCATCCAGCGAGGCAAACCATTAATTATGAAGAGCATACGATCGAAAAGCCGTTTCTATGAGAGACCCTGGCTTAATCGCGAGAAATTTAAATCGTATATCGGTGTTCCTATAGAGCAGGATGGAAAGGTAATAGGAGTGCTGGAGGCCTTCAGTCGGAGCGCCTCCAAGTTTAATCATGGAGACTTTAAGATGCTTCAATCGCTGGCCGGCCCGGTCGCCGCTTCGTTGCATAATATCAAACTTTTCGATGAGACCAAGAAAAGAGCGGATGAACTCAGGACTCTACATGCGCATACATCCCGGATTGTAGCTGAAAAAGACATTGGCAAGATGATGAAGGTAATAGTGGATGCGGCAAGATCGGCCGTGGGGTCGCTCATGGCCGCAGCAGCCCTGTATAACCCAAAGACCAGCCACTTCGAATACCGGACGATAAGCATCGATCCCGTACTTGGAGAGCGCACTTTAACGGAGAACCAAGCTAAAAAGGCCTCATATAATGAAGATGCCTATGCGGAGATATTACGCACAGGAAAACCTCTCCGATTAGATGATATAGCATCTTATAAGGGAGGTAAGGGCAGGAGATCCTCTGATCTCCCACTAAGAGGATTCTTAGGTGCCCCACTGGTCGATCAGGATAAAAATCCGTGCGGTCTTGTGATGGTCAGTTTCAAAAAGGATGGAAGCCTTTTTACTGAGGCAGATGAGGATATCCTTACAACTCTAGCAAATCAGGCATCGATTGCTCTCCAAAATGCAAGGCTCTATCAAGATTTAAGCAATAACGCTAGGGCTCTTGAGATATCCAATAAAGTGGGCCAGCTGGTTATATCGACCTTAGAACTCAGTGAGGTTCTCGATCAGATAGCCCACTATACGTCGGCACTGCTTGGTATCGATAAGGTGGGGATAGCACTAATCGATGACGCAACCCGCGCACATTATATAGTTCATGATGTCGGGTTGAGCTACCTGCGCACTATACCGACCGAGCTTGATGGAACCCTTACAAAGAAAGCCATAGACAATGGCGGCCCCTATATATGTACAAACCTTGAGAATGAGATGTTGTCAACTGAGCACGCAGAGCTGTTAAAAAAAGAGGATGTAAAGTGCAGCCTTTCAGTGCCATTGACTATCTTTGGTAAGGAACTCGGTGCGATTCACGCCTTCGAGTCCAAAGAGAGGACATTTATGACTGAAGAGATAACGATAATGCGTTTCTTCAGTACACAGGCGGCTATTGCTATCGAGAATGCGCGTCTTTATCGTCAATTAGAATACAGGGCAAGGGGGCTAAAGAACCTTTTTTCGGTAAGTCAAAAGATTAATTCCTCACATGAGAGTAGAAAGATCCAGAGATCTATAATTGAAGCGGTATCGAATTTTTTTGGTGCAAAATCGGCTTGTATCGCGCTTTACGATGAGGAAGGGGATTATCTGAGAATATCTGAATGCCTTGTTGACGGGGTTAAGCAGTGTACGGCCAAAAAACTGCTTATCGATGAGGAAAAGAGATCAACGATCTTTGGAAAAAAGAAGCCGATCATCATCCCGGATACACGCTTCGATAATGGATTGATGTTAAGTGATAGATCGCTGGAGGATCATTTCAACTCCTTCCTTGGGGTTCCATTGATTGTTAAGAATAAAGTTATCGGAATACTTGGTTTATCAGCTGGCTGGATAGGAAATGATCTGCAACTCACCGATGAGTTGGAATTTATACAGATCTTTGCAAACCAGGTTGCAATTGCGGTCGATAATTCTCGGCTGTATGAGGAGATGCTCTCCAGGGCGGAGAATCTGGCAACTGCGCTTGAAGTCTCAGAGATCATTACAAGCGAGATAGATCTAACGTCGATGTTTAAGCGAATCGCACGGGCAATCAATAAAATGTTTGGAGTAAAACACGGTTGCATCTTTTTAAGTGATCGACCTGCCGAAAGATTGGAGCTTGCCTATAAATGGGGCATGGCTGCTTCTGCATTTAAAGCAAGGCAGATGCGTATTAGCGAGGATGATCTTATTGGTCGTACTCTCATTGATAGGGCACAGGTCGCGATAGATGATCTTAATCAGCAAAACTGCAATACTTGCGTAGATTTTGGCGACGATCTTAAATCAGGGGCTATCATTCCATTGGTGGTAAAGGGTAAGTCTGTAGGCGCTATAATGCTTCTCTCAAAAGAACTGAGCTTCTTTAACAATGAGCGTTTAGCAATAATCAATATCTTCACGAACCAGTGTGCTGTAGCCATTCGAAATAAGCAGCTTTACGGTAGGGTTATAGAGGAAGAGGTAGCCAGGCGGGAGGCAGAGCTCTCGGTCGAGCTACTTGAAGAGAAAGCGAAGAGTTCGGTTGTTATCGAGGGAACTACAGAAGGCATATTTGTAGTCGATTCAGATTTCAAGATTCAGCTATTTAATCCTGCGCTTGAGAACATGACTGGCAAGAAAGCGGATCGGGTAATCGGCAGAAGGTGTTATGAAGTATTCAAGGACATATTTGTCGATGGTAACGTTTGTAATAAATGTCCTATGCATTCTGGTAGGTTAGGTCGATTAGAGAGGGTTAAGTCCAATATCCGCCTTAAAGGCGGCGAGGTGAGATTTGTTGAGATCGGCCATTCGCTTATAGATCATGGGGGCAAAAAGGGTGCTATCGGATCGGTTAGGGATATCACAAAAGATCATGAGCTTGAGATTTATCGTCACGATCTGAGAGTAGCAACCGAGGTTCAGAAAAATATCCTCCCGCATGCTAAGCCGAAAGTCAAAGGTCTTGACATCGGCTTTATATGTGAGCCGGCTAAGCAGATCGGTGGCGACTACTTTGATTTCATACCGCTGGATAACGAAAAGTTAGGAATTGCCATTGGTGATGTTGCCGGTAAAAGCCTTCCAGCGGCGCTCCTCGTGTCCATGCATAAATATATCCTTCGCTCTGCCGCGGCAAATACAGATTCAGTTATATCACCGCTTAGGGCGTTGAATCAGATAATCTGGGAAGATACTTCTCCCGAAGTGTTTGTAACCACTATCTATGGCGTCTATAACCCGACAACATCGGTGTTTATCTATGCAAATGCGGGCCATCTACCGCCGTTGTTATACAAAGATGGTTCCGTTAAGTACCTTTGGGACCCGCAGACACCGCTCGGGATTCGGCAGACCCTTTTTATTGAGCAGAAAAAGGTTGTATTAAGCGCTGGTAATATTCTTGTTTTACTGAGCGATGGTGTTACGGATATACGCAACAACCGGGGCGATTGTTTTGGTTTTGAGCGCTTAAGAAGGATAGTTAAGGGGAACTCAAACCTGGGTGGACAGGAACTTGCAGATTTAATCTATGAAAAAACCATCGCCTTTTCAGCTGGCGAACTTAGCGATGATTTTACAATAGTGGTATTAAAGTGTACCATGGATGGCACGGAAGCGCCTATTAACGAATTGGTTGTTACAAATAAGCCAGTTGCGGTAAATGACGTCCGGCTGTTTGTCGCTGAAGAACTCAAGAGAGCGAAGCTTCCAAGAAATGATGCGTCCGATGTGCTTGTCGCTGTCTGCGAAGCGGTAACCAACTCTGTTTTGCATGGGCAATCGCCCGATGGTGAGAATAACAACGTAAGAGTAGGCTGCATCTTGGAAAATGATTCTCTCAAAGTAAGAATCTCTGATAACGGTATCGGCTATAATCCCAACTTGGCCGAGTGGCGCCCACCCGATCTGGTTAGAGATAGAGGTAGAGGAATTTTTCTCATGCAAGAGCTTGTGGACAATGTAGAGTTTATTTGTACCGATAGAGGAACGACCGTAGTGCTTGAAAAGAAGTTGAGCCTTTGAGCAACGTGGTTCCTCAACCGCTAGTTATCTACACAAATTAGCAGTTTATTGCTAAAACACCTTTTACATCCCGCTAGTTTTGGGTATATATTGATTAGCCAAAGCTGGATGTCGGCGGTTACCATGGCAGATTGAGGGTATATGACATCCAGCTTAAACTTTAAGATCAGGCTGATTAATTAAAGGTGTGGGTCAGTTGAGCAGTAGTCCCAATATAAATGGTGATCTTCTAAATCATGGGGATATTTGTCCCGGATTCACGGTATGGAAATCGATCAGGGGTGGTAGATTACATTCAATTCATGGGCATAAAGTTCTAATGTCACTCCTAGTAGAAGATATACCATTTTTACCAGAAGGAGCGAGAGAGAATCTTATTAATATTGCGGCATCCCTCATCTCCCAGCAAAAGGGTGATCTTACGGTGCTTGGAGCAATTGAATTACCTGCCGAAGCTTCATTAAGTACAGGAGCTCTTACCGCTAGGAAATGCCGACGATTCCTTGAATACCTGAACCAATTTGCTGAAACGCAAAACATCAAGATCAATAGCCTGGTTAAAGTTTCAAGATGCGCCTGGGACACGATTTGCGCTACGGTAAGGGAAGAAAGCTGCGACCTTTTACTTGTTTCTTGGACTAGCGGATTAGGGGAGAATCATTTTTATGGTATTTCTGTCGATGAGTTACTCGAAAAGTCCCCAATCGATACCATAGTTGTTAAACCTGGAAAGAGATGGGATATTAAAAGTATTTTAGTCCCGCTAATGGGCAGGACGCACGCTAAACCTATGATCAACATAGCGCTAGCCGTTATGGATAAATTTGGATCCGATCTGACTGTAATGTATATACTCGATAGGGGCGCCTCGAGTGAGGAAGTAACGAATGAAAAGCTGCTGTTGGCCTCATACCTAGCTAAACTAGGGCTAAGTAAAGGCAGTTATAACCTAATAGCCGAATGCCCAAATGATGTTGCAGGCTCGATCAGAAATGCTGCCGCTGGGCATGATCTCGTCATTATGGGAGCATCCTCCCCGGCAGCGCATGAAGGAAGGCAGGTAGGTCCTGTAGTTAAATCGGTTGCAGACAATATAGATGCGACTGTACTGATTGCACAACCCCCCCCGGTCTTCACGCCCGGGAGCGCACCGGAGATTAGGAAACAAGCGATAGAAGCTATGCAGACATCGGACATCGTGGACAAGTGGTTTGCAGAGAACTCATTCCATGCGGCGGAATTTTCTGATATTGGAAAGCTGGTCGAACTCAAGCAGAAGCAAGGATTAAAGATTAGCTTGGGTCTGCCCACCCTCAACGAGGAAGAGACAATCGGCAATATCATTAACACAATTAAGAACGAACTTTGTGATAAATATCCGTTAGTCGATGAGATTATGGTTATTGATAGCAGCTCAGCTGATAACACAGTGGAAATAGCTAAAAGCTATGGGGTAGAGGTATTTGATGAGAGCGAGATCCTGCCGGAGTGGGGATCGCAGTCCGGCAAAGGAGGGGCTCTCTGGAAAAGTTTATATATACTTAAGGGGGATATTATTGCCTGGATAGATACGGATATCAAGAATATCCATCCCCGGTTTATATATGGATTGGTTGGTCCTTTAATTAAGTATCCAAGAATCGAATACGTTAAAGGGTTTTACCGTAGACCGGTAAAGATTGATGGTCATTTTTCTGAAACAGGCGGGGGTAGAGTAACTGAGCTTACAGCCAGACCGCTTCTTAACCTATTCTTTCCAGAACTCTCCGGTCTGGTTCAGCCGCTATCTGGAGAATATGCTGGACGGCGTGATGTTCTTGAACAGCTGGGATTTTATAACGGTTACGGTGTTGAGATTGGCCTTCTTATAGATATTCTGGAGAAGTTCGGCCTTAGTGCTATAGGTCAGGTAGACTTGATAGAGCGCATACATCGAAACCAATCACTAGTTAGCCTAAGTAAGATGTCATTCGCAATTATCCAGGTTGTGATTGACAGGCTTGAAAAGCGTCGCAGGGTGAAATTACTAGGGGAAATCAATAAGACTATGAAATTAATAAAACATGATCCGACCCAATTTTCTCTAGAGCTTAAAACGATTGAAGAAACAATGAGACCCCCCATGGTTACATTACCCGAGTACCGTGAACTCTTCAGTAATTCGTTTATCAGTTTTGCCCCAGAGCTTCTTTGAGCCCTGATATTGTAGTGTTTAACAACTGCTCAATAATCGCTCTCTACACCAGTTTTTGCTTAATCAAGTTCATGATCTCGCTTCTTAATTCAGGGTCAAGTTCGCTTAAAGATACCTCGATGGTTAAATTAAGCCTGGCACCATGTTCGCCGGCGCTGCTCACACCAGTGCCTGTTAACTCTGAGCTGCTTAGATGCTTGTTGTCTGGCAAGAAAGGGGTCTCGTTTAGAAAGAAGCTATCGTTTGAATCCTTTTGAATAAAATTCGCTGTTAAAAGCCAATCGATGAGCACACCGGCTTTCCTCCTGTTGAGATCGATATCAGGCATTTTAGCCGCGATTAACAATCTTTCAACGAGCGATTCTCTACTGGCTGAGCCGACTAGTTTTAAGAATTCTTCGACAAACCTACCGAACCAGCTGCCAGCAACGAGCGCCCGCAGATCTTCCTGTGCGGTAGAATCGCTCCCATCTGCGAAGTGTCCTGAGATTTTAATGGCGTTTTTGCTGGGTCTATATCTATGGCCTTCCTTTATTAAAAGACCTAAGTCTACCAGAAAGCGGTGACACTTTGATATTCTATCGCTCTTTACTGGTGACAGGGCCTTGATCTCATCTATCCTAACCGCCCGTTTTCCGTGGTTGCTCTTTTGCACATAGATCTTAACCAGAGCCAATTGATTTTGCGCTGAAACTTCGTTGGTCGGCAGTGAATACTTCATAATGAGTACCTTTAATAGCGTTTTATAATTTATGGTAGCGGGCTATGTCTTCTTACCCGCTACTGCAACAGAATTAAAATAAGAGATCTAAACTCTAGGCATGACTGTATTTGCAGCGGTTGAGAGCCTTAATCATGGTTATGCTTGTACCGGAGGTAGAAGGGTGGACGGAGACGTGATCCATAAAAAAGGAGATTAGGTTCAGGCCCCTACCGCCTTCTGATTCGAAGCAAAGAGTCGACCTCCTAGGACTGAAGGCACCCTCATCAACGATGATGATGCGCATTCTTTCCCTATTACAAAGAAACACAATCTGGATAAAGCTATCATTCCCATGCGGCGATCCGTGTATAACGGCGTTGGATAAGGCTTCACTGACCGCCAGCTTGATCCCGAATATGTCATCATCCGAAAAGCCGCACCTTCGTGCGACTTTAGCGGTAAATTTGCGAACACTAAAGACGTTCTCGGGTTTGCTGGGTACGGTTAAAACCTCACCAACCATGCGGGTCTTAGAAATTATTCGTTTCCGCAATCGGTCTTTAACCTGATTTATGGTGGAGTTACGACTACTTTCAACATAAATCATCTGCGATTCCTTATATGACGCTACTTTAGAGAGCCACAGCTGCAAAAGGCTCGAAAACCTCCTAGATCAATGTATAGGTTTTCTTCCCTAAATAAACGATTTTAAACGCTAATTTAAATATATATTTTGCGGAGATGGGCTTAATAGCAGAAGACGCTAGCGACGGTCATAAAACGCTATTAATTAGCGTAATCGGCGCCTGTTACAATTGGCTTTTCCACAGGAGGGGAAAACTTTAAGATCGGAAGTTTAAAATTGGGACAGTTTTAGGCAAAGAATTTGGCGGCGCGGCTTTGATAGTTTAACCATATGCGTAGATTTGCTATAATATAGTCCTGCAAGATATAAAACGGGGCGTAGCGCAGCTTGGTAGCGCACACGGCTGGGGGCCGTGTGGTCGCAGGTTCAAATCCTGTCGCCCCGACAAATAAAAATAGCTGGCAAGAGCCAGCTATTTTTATTTGTCAGAGAATTGAAAATAGAGAATAGATTGAATTATTGAGGGATAGATTTGAAGGGTGAGGGCTTGGATTATTGATTGCTATTTCGACTCGGTCTAATCTCTACTCCCTAATCCTTTATAAATCTTGACGGCATCATAACATATGCCAACAATCAGCAGAAGAAATACGCGTATTCCGTGAGTTTATTAAGGGCTACCGGTGATAGTCCAATATCCTTTGCCACCATAAGTAATTCCTCATCAGCTGACAAAAAACCACTGCCGGTAACCTTCAAAGCAGACGCTAGTTGAAGAGAATCGAGCGTTCTTAACTAATAATATTTGTAATATTTAACCAATGCGCTTGTATCTACGAACAAGTTCAATTAAAGGCGCTCCTCTCTATTCTCGACTACCACTTGCGAGAGTAGCGTTCCCTGAGGTTTAATGAGTTTTCTTAATTGCTCGCGGCTTGATAATGTTTTCGCTTGCTTTGTTCGAATGGGTACAATTTTAGCTATAGGTTCATCCCTTTTGGTGATTATAATTTCTTCGCCTTTTTGCACAGACTCGAGGTATTTTGTTAAGTTTTTTCTTATCTCTTTAATGCCTGCCTTGATCATAGACACCTCCTAGTTTACACCAGGGTACACCTTCTGGTTGTGCAATCAAGGATCTATTGAAATCGATCAAGTATTCCCATCACAGAGATTTTGCATCTTAAAACAGCAACTTAACAACCAGTGTTTTCACTGGATCGTAGCGCAGCCCTTTAGGGCTGCCATCATGGTGCACGATCCTATTGTAGCGCAGCCCTTTAGGGCTGCTACTGCGGTGATATTTTAGCAGGGCTAAAGCCCTGCGCTACGGCTTGGTATACCATAATGTTTTAGCAGGGCTAAAGCCCTGCGCTACATGGGAAGAAGCAGGACTCAAGCAGTTGCAAAATCCCTGCATTAGCGAGTCGCTCCCAAATACCGTCCCATCAGGACGACAAAGTTGTGAGCCAGGAAAATGCCTTTGGTAAAGGCATTTTCTTATAAGCCGCTATTTTCACGCTGGAGGAAACTTTTTCAACACCGCACCGGGCGTAAGGATTACTGAGAAGGGTGTAGATCTCGTACGGGCCTAGGTACGCTCTGAACATAAGGTGCTTAATCCTCTATCTTTGGCTGATATAAGAAGTGGCAGCAGTATATCATCAATGCGATCAATGATCTGCTTATAGCGCCCACCAAAGCGTTTTGAGTTTGAAAAGAGCTCTTTTCTCATCTGCTGTATTTGCATATCACCGCTTTTAAGCGGGCTTAGGGGGCCGTAATTCATGGCATAGCGCTCAAGTATTAATAATCGTTTGGATTCCTCGAAGAAGGGAAGAATGAGCCCTTTTAAGTCTATCAGCCTTACAATGGTCTCTTCATCAAAGTCGTCGAGCACTGCCGTAAGCTCGGAGAGCTGTTTTAGCATCGCGTAAATCGTGCAGTATTCTATACCCCTAACCCCGCGCCGCCATTGGATAATCCAGGAATTTCTCCAATTCCACAAAAAGTTTTTTTCACCAAAAGAGATTAGGTCTAGGGCTGCAGCTTTTAGTTCACTTGCTAAGCTGACTATCTTGTTTCCCACCAGAGATTTATTGGCACTGGCTACGGGAATGCTTGAATTTTTTGGCGAACCCTCGGACCTTCTTACTGATTTTCCTTCCGCCAGGTAATCGAGAATATTCAATAAGACTTCGTGCCCTAATCTGTCCTCGGGCGTTTCGAAGTGCAGGTAGGACAAGAGCACCTTACCTCTACCATGGTTCGCCTCTATAACTGCCGGTTCGCCCTTGATCCGATTTGGGTTTAGGTTGGTCTTATAACTCTGCTCCCATTTACCCCAATCGATAGAGGGGTTGATCAACAAATCAGAAATAAACGACCCTTCCCCAGGGTCACCGTAGCGGGCGAGCACCTTGATATCTCCAACATTGGCTATGGAAAATTGGCCGGGCCACCATGCATAGAAAGTGTTGTTATCAGGAATGTTTTTCCATATAGGGTGACCGGTTAATTCTTGGCGTAGACATATCTTGCCGCTGAAGCTGGGTACGCGGGCGCTCGTCGGCTTTCTATTAACCGGCATTAGTGAGAGCCCATCATTATGTTGTAAAGCCATGCCGGCCCCCCCGCAGAAACCGAGGTAGCTGCCGCCTTCTTCGATAAAACGGCGTATGCGATCCTTGCCGTTTTCACCTAACGCTATTACCTTGTTGCTGGCCCAGCCTCCGGGAACGAAGAGCACATCGTAAGTATTGAGGGACCCTTTGCGAATATCCACAGAGGTAACTAAATCAAAATTTATGCCAAGCTGCAGAAAAGTTTTATAGGCAATAAGACCCCAAAGGAACGATTCATCCCATAAAAAGGCGACCTTGCCGATCTCTGAAGAATCAGAACGATCACTGCCACAGGTGTTTTTCTTATTCGGAGCATTAATGCTCGAAGCTAAATCCAAAGGCGCCTCCCGGATAATGACCGAAGATCACGGATTAGATTACCAGCGTCTTTAAATTATAAAACAGAGAGTACTTATATTAAATGGTAAAGGGAGACTATAAGGGTCTCTGATGGTATAAGAGACTATAAGGGTCTCTGAAAGGCCCTCACTAGTATGAATCCTGAAACTGAGGCTACGATGGTGAGGGCACTTGTGATAAGAAAAACTGCTTGCAAATCGGACATTGCAAGTACTATACCAAGCAGGGGCGGGCCGATCGTTTGGCCAACCTTCATCGTTACCCCGAACATCGAAACGAGGGCTCCGCGATATTGCGTCGGTGCAAGCTCGGTTGCGATTACCTGCAATGAGGGCATATTCAATCCGTGCCCAATTCCAAATAAGATTAATGGTAGCGTTAGCATAGGTAGGCTTTTAATAAATGGAATTAAGAAAAGTGCAATACTATAAAGAAAGAAGCCTACGAGTATGATATGTGCTTTAGTGAAACGGGTCTGCAATTTGCCCGCCTGCGCAGAGGAGATAGCGGCCACTATCGACATGATGCTCAAATAGGCCCCGATCATCGGGGGCCCTGCATTGAAATTCTCACTTAAAAGAAACCCGAAGTAGGTAAAGATTCCTCCGTAAAGGAGTATAAAGGTGAATATACCGGCGGAAAAAACGACGATGGGCTTAGGGTGTCTAATAAAGAACCATGTTTCCGCGATATACCTTGATATCCGAACGTCGGTTTTAACCGAGGGAAATTCCATAAAGAGGGCCACAACCGAAAGTGGTATTGCAAGTAGAAAGAGCAGGTATGGGTAGTTCCAGGATATAGCGGCAAAAGCACCGCCGATGAGCGGAGAGATAGAACTTCCGATGCCCAACACGCTCGCATTTTCCCCCATAACTTTCGCACGCGCGACTCCGCGAAAGATATCACCGATTAAAACCGTGCTAAGTAGTACAAGGCCGGAGGCACCGATGCCTTGTACTATCCTAAGTATTAGTAGTGTCTCAATGTTTTTTGCAAAAAAGCAAGCGCCGCCGGCAATGCCGAATATAGCGAGGCTTGGTGCAAGGATCTGTTTTCGACCGTATCTATCTGCCAGTATGCCGACAACGAGGGCGAGTATCGTGCCGGGTAACGTGAAGAAAGTAATTACTAAGCCGATATTTTCTTTAGGAACATCTAGTGCATTAGCCATAATAGGTAGGGTGGGGGCTATTAAGCTTATGCCCATAATGCTCATAAACGTCGTACCGAAGATAACTTGCAGGTATGGGTTTTTATAGCCTGGGCTAGATATATCCTCTTCCATAATTAAATAATGATTTAAATAGTTGTGGCTTAGAGACCCTGTAATTCAATATATCGACTAAATAATCTGCAATTATAGTTCATCTTAGCTTAGCTTGAAATAGCTTATAATTGGAACTACTAATATGCCAAGGCGCACACCACCACTGAATAATTGCAGTACCCTTTCGCCAGTTAACCTAAACAACGCTCAGCCTATCCAGTTGCTTAATCGCCTAGTAAATACTAAAATGTTCTTAAAAGCTCCATCTATGCCGCGTAGAGGCGAATTACAACTGAATTGATAAAGGAGGGCACGAAGATATGCAGGCAGATGAGGTTTTAGATTGCAAGGGCGATGTTTGTCCGATGCCTATATTGAAAACAAAGAAGGCGATTGGTAAGCTCTCGCCAGGTCAGGTTCTGCTAATGCACAGCACTGATCCAGGTTCGCATAACGATTTGATTTCTTGGTGTGAGCGCACAGGAAATAAATTGGTTCAAAGGGAAGAGAAGGATGGGGTATTTAGCTACTACGTCGAGAAAAAGTAGGTACCAACAGGAAAGAGGGTGGGTTGGTAATTACCCCGCACGCTTATCTAAGCCCGTGTCGTTTTATGGTGGGGAATTAAGTTTCGGAGTTTAGTACCCCATCACAGATCAATTGGTAACAAGCAATCTCTACAGACCTTAATCTGGGAAAGAACGGTTAAGTAGGTTAAGTAATCGAAATTTTGTTTGATAGGCTCTTGACAAATAAGAGGGGAATTGTTATTATCCACGTAACAATTGGTACATTACAATTGTGAGTGTCTCTTTCCCGGAAATTCTGAATAATATTAGGTGATGCCGCTAGATACCATCGTTCCGGCAACTAGTATTTGTAGTCCTCAAAGTATTCGATTGATAGCACCTAAGTTAAATATCGGCAAGCTAAGCTCAGTAGAGCTGCTTATTAAGTAAATGCGTCAGGTTGGATTGCGTAAATCGCATGAGTATGCCTAGATTGGCGGGGAAAGGGGGTCTGGTATCAGGCCAAGAAGAGCAATAGGAGGTACGCCTCCAGAAAGATGGTCTAGCTATCTAAATAGTGCTAGATCATGAAAGGAAGTTTTAAATTCTTAGAACATTGTAGGGAGGTAAGGTATGCCCAGTTTCGTAATCAATGAAAAATGTGATGGTTGCAAAGGGCAAGACAAGACGGCTTGCATGTACATCTGCCCCAATGATCTGATGGTCCTCGACAAAGAGGCAATGAAGGCCTACAACCAAGAGCCGGAGCAGTGCTGGGAGTGCTACAACTGCGTAAAGATTTGCCCACAGCAAGCTATTGAGGTAAGAACTTATGCGGACTTTGCTCCACTTGGCGCAAGCACCATCCCGATGAGGGGCACTGACTCTATCATGTGGACCATAAAGTTCAGAAATGGGGTCATCAAAAGGTTTAAATTCCCAATCAGGTTGACGCCTGAAGGTTCGGTTGATCCATATGCGGGGAAGCCAGAGCCAAACTTCGACGATATCAAGAAACCCGGTCTGTTTACCCAGACGCCTGATCAGGTACTAATAAAGTAAAGGGGGAGACCATGGAGAAAGAGGTAAACAACTTTCAATATGTTGAGAAGCCAGAAATTGTAGAGATTGATACCGATATCTTGATCATTGGTGGTGGTATGGCTGGTTGCGGTACAGCTTTTGAAGCATGCCGCTGGGCAAACCCAAAAGGCCTAAAAGTTGTTATGCTTGACAAAGCCGCGGTTGATAGAAGCGGTTCTGTTGCAATGGGTCTATCGGCCATCAATACATATGTTGGTGAGAACGACATTCAGGATTATGTAAGGTACGTAAGGTCTGACCTGATGGGTATCATCAGGGAAGATCTAGTTTTGGACCAGGGTAGGGTCGTCGATGATTCCGTACACCTCTTTGAGGAGTGGGGCCTTCCGATCTGGAAGAAAGGCGATGACGGTTTTTCAATGGATGGCTTCCAGGCACGCGATGCAGGTAAGGCGCTATTGAAAGACGGTGGTACCCCGGTAAGGTCTGGTAAGTGGCAGATCATGATCAATGGTGAGTCCTACAAGGCAATAGTTGCTGAGATTGCAAAGAAAGCTCTCGAAACCAACAGAGAAGCAACTGGCATGGATCAGAACCTCTATGAGAGGGTCTTTACCACAAAGCTCCTGCTCGATGCAAACGAGCCGAACAGAGTCGCCGGCGCAATCGGCTTTAGCGTAAGAGAGAACAAGGTATTTGTCGTTAGGGCAAACTCCGTTATAGCCGCAACCGGTGGTGCTGTTAACGTGTTTAGGCCAAGGTCAGTAGGTGAAGGCCTAGGCCGTACGTGGTTTGGCGTATGGAATTCAGGATCCGGTTATGCAATGGGTACCCAGGCTGGTGCAGAGCTAACTCTCATGGAGAACCGCTTTGTCCCGATGAGGTTTAAAGACGGCTACGGCCCAGTTGGTGCATGGTTCCTCTTCTTCAAGGCCAAAGCAACAAACGCACTTGGTGAAGATTACTGCGTGAAGTATGCGGATAAGCTCAAAGAGTTGTATGCCCCGTATGACACTCCGATAACGACCAACCTCCGTAACGCAGCAGCTATGTGGGATATGCAGGCCGGCAATGGCCCGATCTTGATGCATACTCATGAGGCAATGCAAGCTCTTGCAAAGACCATGGATCCCAAGAAGATCAAGCATCTTGAAGCAGAGGCATGGGAAGACTTCCTCGATATGAGTGTCTCACAGGCCGGCCTCTGGGCTGCGAATAACATTGAGCCGGATAAGGTTCCATCTGAGATTATGCCATCTGAGCCGTATCTCCTTGGTTCACATGCCGGCTGTGCTGGTTTCTGGGTAAGTGGTCCTGGTGATATCCCGGGTACTCCGGCCGAGTGGTCTTGGGGTTACAACAGGATGTCAACAGTTAACGGCCTCTTCATGTCTGGTGACACCGTTGGCGCATCAGGCCATAAATTCTCATCTGGCGCACATGCAGAGGGAAGAGTTGCGGGTAAGGCAATGGTCGCGTGGTGCCTCGATCATCCCGATTACAAACCGGCCTTCAAGGAAAGCGTCGATGAGCTTGTAGCTGAGATATATGCTCCAATGGAGCTCTATGCTAAGTATCATAACTACACCACCTCTCCACAAGGGTTCGATATCAACCCGCACTATATAGGTCCAAGGATGCTTCAGTTCAGACTGATGAAGATTGCGGATGAGTATGTAGGCGGCGTTTCTACCTGGTATACAACCAGCAGGACCATGCTTGAGGAAGGTCTGAAGAAGCTACAGCTCCTCAAAGAGGATGCGGCGAGAATGGCTGCTGCAGACCTCCACGAACTACTGCGCTGTTGGGAGAATTACCATAGGATTTGGACTGTAGAAGCCCACGCACGTCACATCCTCTTCAGGGAAGAGACGAGGTATCCTGGATACTATTACAGGGGTGATTTCCCGAAGATCAACGATGCCGAGTGGAAGTGCTTTAATAACTCGAAGTACGATCCGGAAACCGGCGAATGGAAGAATTTCAAGAGGGACTATGTCCAGATAGTACCCTAGTAAGGCAAAAGCTTCTCCGGGCGCCCCAAAGCGCCCGGAGAAAATTTCTTCTTGTAATTCTGTAATAGTTGTTACAAGTCATTGTTTTATATAACGGGCGCTATATCTTTTAACAGGACTTATATATCCTTAAATATATATTTTAA